>CALGAG010000187.1 GCA_937951995.1 uncultured Bacillota bacterium | reverse complement strand
TTATAGGAATGACGTCCATTGTGATGGCGGGACTCACCATAGCAATCGGTTCGATTGCACCGGCCATTGGAGAAGGAAATGCGGTTGCCCAGGCTTTGAAGTCCATTGCCCAGCAGCCTGACGAGGCCAACACAATCTCCAGGACGCTCTTTGTAGGACTGGCAATGATAGAGTCCACGGCTATTTACTGCTTTGTAATATCCATGATTCTTCTTTTCGCCAATCCGTTCTGGAATGCGATTATGGGGTGATGTCATGCAAATAGAATGGTTTGAAATTTTAGCCCAGGTGTTCAACTTCTTCATTCTCCTGCTGATACTCAGGAAAATTTTCTACAAGCCAATCAACCAGGTAATGGAAAACAGGCAGGAGAAGATAGACAAGCTAATAGAGGAATCCGAGGGAAAGATGGCAGATGCCAAAAGCCTGATGGATGAATACCAAACAAAGCTTTCCCGGCTGGAGTCTGAAGAGGAGGCAACAATCAGGGAAGCCAGAAAAGAAGCAGAGGATATGAAGGATGACCTTCTGGAGAAATACAAGAAGGAGGCTGATAGGAGAAGAGAAGAGTTTCTAAGGGAAATCGAGGATGACAGGAAGAGGTTGTCCAGGGAAATACAGACCGCCCTCGGGCAGAACTCCGTGAAGATTGCCAGACATATTCTGTCCTATATAACTGATGAGGACCTTGAGGAGGAGTATTTTGAGTCCTTCCTGAACAAGATCCACAAGCTGGACAAGGCAGCCACAGACTTTGAGATTTCTTTTGAGGAGGAAAGGTTTGAATTTACAAGTGCTGGGGAGATTTCCAATGAAAAGAAAAAAACACTGGAGTCGGCCTTAAGGGAAAAGTTCAGGAATTTCAAGGAGCTCAGATATTCAGTGGATGAGGATTTGGTTATGGGATATGAATTGAGGCTTGAATCCTATGTATTGAACAGCAGTCTAAAAAAATATCTAGACCAGACGGAGATAAACATACTGAAGACCATTGAGGCCAAGAATTAGTAAAGGGGCAATTCACAATGATTAGAGAACAATTATCCAAATTCGGTGAATTTGTTGATATTGCTTTGGATGAAAGCCTGGACAAGTATGAGGTTGAGGAGATGGGCGAAGTTGTATCCATGGATCGG
>CALGAG010000186.1 GCA_937951995.1 uncultured Bacillota bacterium | reverse complement strand
GAAAGCACCACCACAAGGACCATCACAATCAGTAGAAGCTTTCTTATGGTCATGCCCTTTCACCTCCAAACTGGTAGCCCACTCCATACTTTGTCACAATATATTGAGGATTCTTAGGGTCATCCTCAATCTTTCTTCTCAATCTTTTTATATGGGTGTCGATAGTTCTGTCATAACCTTCATAATCGTGACCAAAGGATTTTTCTATGAGCTGGTCTCGTGTGAGGATTAGGCCCTTGTTCTTCATAAAGGTATGAAGGAGCTTGTATTCCGCTGATGTGATCTCAACCTCCAATTCCCCCTTTAATAGCCTCATGCTCCTTGTGTAAAGTTTAAGATCCCCAACTGCAAGGACAACCTCGTTGGATTCGTTGTATACCCTCTTCAGCAGGACCTCTATCCTTTTCATAAGCTCCCTTGGGCTGAAGGGCTTGACAACATAATCATCCGCACCAAGCTCAAATCCCCTGATCCTGTCAGCCTCCTGCTCTCGGGCAGTCAGCATTATGGCAGGTATATCCGAGGTCTTTCTTATTTCCTGAAGTACCTGGAACCCATCGATTCCAGGCAGCATAATGTCAAGAACAGCAAGATGGTAGGAGCCCCCGGAGAAAAGCTCCAGTGCTTCAAATCCATCCTTAGCTATATCATATTTATAGTAGTTCTTATCCAGGTATTTCCCTACTATGGAGCTGATTTCCTCCTGGTCCTCCACAAGGAGTATACTAAAATCCATCACTTCACCCTCAATCCTAGTTCTCTATAACTTCATCCCTGTAGAAGTAACCATGACATCCCCTGAAATAACCCTGATCTTCATCAAAGTCTTCCCATTGGGGATATTCACCGTCCTCAAAATACCTCCACATTGGATGGTTAGGGTATTGATACCCCCTGTATGGCCATACATTCACATCTTCATCACCTTCTACAGGCGTCCTGTACTCTTCATCATCCCAATAGGGATTCATGTAGCCCCTTCCAGGCATCCTGCCCCTGTAGAATCCCTCCTGCTGACCGTCATCGTAGTAGCCTCCAAATCCCATGGCATAGGAGCTATATCTCATAAAGACCCCTCCTGCAGTAAATACAACCGCCAATATCAATAAAACTGCAATTGTTTTTTTCATCATCACATCTACTTCCTTTCCAATGTGTTTTTCTTGCTCAGATACTCTTCCTCTGTTATTTCTCCTCTAACGAACTTATCCTTCAATATCTCCAGATATGAATCCTCCCTGCTGCCGTTGTTTCTTGACCTGATCCAAAGGACAAGTGCTATTGCTCCAAGCAATAGACCTATCCCAATCAGAAGGTCCCAGCCTCCAAAAAACCCACACCATTTTCCAATTCCAAATCTGTAAAATCCCCTGTTAAACATCATGATTCACACCCCCTTATTTTCTCAATACTTCCTTCATTCTTAAATATTCCTCTTCACTGATTTCACCCTGTACAAACCTTTCCTTTAGCTTGTCTTCAGGACCATGGCCACTGACTGGTCCTCTTCCAAAGGGATTATCTCCTGTCACCAGGTAATAGATGGCCACTCCAAGTAGCAAAGCTACAACTATCATCATCTCAATTCCTCCTCGTCTAATCTAAATCTTTGTCTTCATTATGGAACACAAATGTGACCTGATTATGACAAATTGATTTTTTTGCATAAAAAAACGGCCCTGCGGCCGTTTCCCATCAATATATTAACTTGTTGCCTTCTTCCTCTTGCTTCTGTCCAATATGTTGTCCCCCTGTGAGATCAGCATTCCCGCAAGCATAAGGAAGGCTCCAAAATATCCCCTGAGTGACATAATCTCACCCAAGATGATCGCTCCTCCAAGAGCTGCAAACACAGCCTCGGTACTTAATGCAATTGCCGCATGGGATGGCTTTGCATGCCTTTGAGCCACAACCTGCAGTGTATATGCAA
>CALGAG010000185.1 GCA_937951995.1 uncultured Bacillota bacterium | reverse complement strand
AAAATTTGTAATTGTTTCATGCCCAAAGTTCACAGATTAAGTGCTTCACATAACCGCCAGAATATGTATCAGGGGGGTATTAAAATGTTTGAAAGAGACGTGAGGGGAAAAAGGCCGGATGAGTATTATCAGCAGGAATACAAATTGTTTCTTCAAATGAAAGAGAGGGGACTAATGAAATGGAGATCACCCTCTGAGGTATACACTACAAAGAAAGGGCATCAGTTAGGTATTAAAATACTCCAGGATCTGGGTCCTGCTAAAGCTTCACTGGTATTGTTCACCTTATTGTCCCTGTGGTATGAGTATACCTTCGATAAAGATTCTGCCATATTGTCTGAAGAAGGTAAAAAAAGATTCAGAAACAGGTTACTGTATGCTGATATACACAAATTATACAGAATAGTTGCAGAGTTATTCGCTTAAATGTTATAATGTAATGGGAGGTGTAAACAATGAAAAGATTAACACGAGAGAATTACTTTATGAAAATGTTAGACGTAATTGCAGAACGAAGTACATGTGAACGAAAACAGGTAGCAGCCATCATTGAAAAGGACGGGAGAATAATCTCCACAGGATATGCTGGTTCTCCATCCGGGATGCCTCATTGCATAGATGAGGGTTGTATCATGGAGGATGGTCATTGTGTAGCTACCATCCATGCTGAGGCTAATGCTATTGCCTTTGCAGCCAAACATGGTATCGCTACACAGGGGGCTACATTGTATTGTACTTATGCCCCATGCAGGGATTGTGCTAAACTGATTATCAATTCAGGGATTGTAGCTGTTAAGTTTGTTATGCCTTATAGTCCAGGCCCATTAGAGTTACTCGACAAGGCGGGGATCTTTTATGAAATGCTCTAAATGTTCCAGACATGAGAACGCAGCCACCGTATGCATCAGTGCCACAGGGAATATGGAAGGGGAGGTTATGTTTATCTATGAATCCCCCTCCATTGAATCAGACTTATGTGGTGTAGGATTTGAAGGTAAACAGTTTGATTATATGAAAGACCTTATGACCAAACGGGGATTGAAACCTAAAGAGTATATATACACTCATCTGGTCAGATGCCATTCATATGATAAACCCGTAAAGGCTCAGATTGAAGCTTGTAAAGATTACCTGCTGTATGAGATCAATAAATACAAGCCCAAGTACATCATCACTATGGGGAATGAAGCCATGAAGGGTCTCATTGGTAAAAGTGGTATCACAAAGTACAGGGGTAAGGAGATGAAATATTCTTTCACCTTTGAAAACAGTAAGGGGTCATGGGAACATGAAGCTGTGGTAATACCGTTTCTCAGTCCCTCTGCCACGATGCAATACCCGAAGTTCAAGAAAATGTTTACAGCTGATTTGACTAAACTCTTTAACATGCTGTATGGTAATGTCAAACAGCCCCATCACGAAATAGTCTATGTAATGGATAAGCAAAAGCTGGTAAAGGCTATCAATCATTGCAATAAGTATGAAGGGCCTATCGGGTTTGACTTGGAAACAATGGGCTTTGATCCTAATCTCCCAGACAAACATATTCTTACTATGTCATTATCCCCTGGACCTAACATATCATATGCCATTCCTTTAGGACACCCGGAATCACCTTGGAAATCGGGGTATACAACGGTATTACAATATTTCAAGAGGGTCCTAGAAACGCATTTAATTGTGCCACAGAACGGTAAGTTCGATGCCAAATGGTTGAAATCAAAAGCAGACATTAATATGAGGTTCTATTTTGATACCTTACTGGCATCCTACTTATTGGATGAGAATACACCCCACAACCTTGAATACTTATCACAGGTGTATTTGAATGTGCCTTCTTACAAATCAATGGTAGATCAATCACGACTGGCTGAGGAACCATTAAAACTGGTACTGAAGTACAATGCCCTGGACACACATTATACTGTCAGACTACATGACCCCCTTATGGAAGGACTGAAGAAATCCCCACGATTACTGAACCTGTTCAATAAGCTGATGATGCCTGCCTTTGAAATGTATACCGACATTGAGCTGCATGGCATCTACGTTCATAAACAACAACTTATGGAACAAAGACACAAGACATTACAGGCTATCACACAAATTGAGAAAGACATTCAGCAGTATGTATCACCTGAATTTGTAGATAAGTATTTAACCAAACGATACAAGACCAAAGAAGATAAGATATTGCCATTCAACATGAACAGTCCCAAACAAATGGCATCTCTCTTATTTGAACAACCCCCTGTGGGTCTTGGATTCCATCCTACGATTACCACAGGAACAGGGGCTCCATCCACATCGGAGGAAGCCATCATATATTTAAAGGATGAGGTTCAACATCCTCTGATTGATTTATTATCTGACCACAGGGCTCAGGAACAACAACGTAAAATGTTCTTAGACCCCTGGACTGAGAAATTGGGTAAAGGCGATAGGCTCCATCCCAACTTTAAACTGTTCACTGTTACCGGAAGAACCTCATGCGAGAACCCCAACATACAACAGGTTCCAAGAGACCCGGCTATCCGGGGATTGATAGGTGCTCCCCCCGGTAAATTATTTATGGAGATGGACTATTCACAGGTTGAGTTACGGGTTGCAGCACACATAGCCAACGAAAGAAACATGAAATATATCTATCAGACAGGAGGGGATATACACACAAGAACAGCTGCAGGAACCACAGGAAAACCTGAAGCCGATGTTACCAAAGAGGAACGTAAAGCAGCAAAGGCAACAAACTTCGGGTACCTGTACGGGGCATGGTGGACAACCTATAAGCGATCAGCTAAACAAAAGTACGGATTGGACCTGACTGACGAAGAAGCCATGTTACATCGAGAAGCATTCTTCCAAACATATCCTGACTTGATCAAGTGGCATAGTGATGCTCGAATGATGGTACGCAAATTAGGTAAGGTAATATATCCCAACGGGAGAGAACGCAGATTACCCGACATAAAGTCCACAAACAAATCAGCTGTACAGGCAGCGGAAAGGGAAGCAATCAATTCACCTGTTCAGGGGTTTGCCTCTGATATAACAATCTTATCAGCTATAACCATCTGGAACAAATACATTAAGGGGGTGCCTATAAAGGACAGGGAAATATCTATCATTGCCACAGTCCATGATGCCATCATGTTTGAGGTGGATGAGGATAAGTGGAAGAAATGGGCTCGTATTGTTAAAACTGAAATGGAGAATATTGAAAGACTGGAAAGAGTATTTAATGTTAAGATGTCAGTTCCATTGATAGCAGACTGTAAGGTAGGAAATTCTTGGGGATACTCAGAGGAGGTGGATATAGATGCAATTCAGGGCTAACAGTTCAGAGATATGGAAAAGACCACACGTTATGAGGTACTTGTGGTTATTAGAAACTAATGATGGGTTGTTCTCCGGTATGTCATGGAATCAGGTAAATGTTAAGTACCAGGCAGCAACAAACGTGATTCAGTTCATCGTAGTGGATATGTTTGAAGGAAGAGTAATGTATCTTCATACAAAAGAAGAATATGAATTGTTCTTAGAAGAATGGAGAAACAATTACTTTAATGACAAGTGGAGCTTTGCTGATGAGAAGCTTTCACTGGTTGAAAAATAATTTTTAAAAAACAGTTGACATTATTTTTCTTAAATGTTATCATTGAATTATTCCACAAAACTTGGGGGTGAAGAAATGCTGAAGGAGAACGTGATACACATTGGAAACACCGAGGAAGAGGGATTGATGAAAGTATCTTTTTCAAAACTGAAGACGTGGCGTAGGTGCAAACGTCAATGGTTCTATAAGTACATCGAAGAGATTAAGAAAAAGGAACAGGCTGTCCCATTGAAACGAGGATCCTGGGTACATGAATCCCTGGAAAGCCACAACAGAACAGGTAATTGGAAAACAGGATTCTTGAAGTACAAGAAAGAGAATTGGGACAACCTCTTCGATGAAGAAAAAGAAATGTATGGGGATATGCCTAAAGAGGTAGCTGAATTGGTACAGAAGTATTTGATGCAGGCTGATGATGAAAGAGAAATAATATCAGCTGAATTGGAATACTTCATCCGGGTACCTAATACTCTCATCGTATTGACTGGTAAGATTGACCTTATCTACCGTAACGCTATGGGGATCTGGGCATTAGATTATAAAACTTGTAAGTCATTCCCGAAAGAAGAGGTAAGGACATTCGACATTCAGCTGGCATTGTATTATGCTGTGGTCAAAATGATCCTTTTGGAACTGAAGATTGATGAAGAAGTTGTCGGGGTAGCATATGAATACCTCAGAACTAAACCACCAACAGTCCCACGTTTGCTTAAGAATGGTGAATTGTCAAAGGCAAAGAACATTGACACCGACTGGTACACATACAAGAAAGCTATTAAAGAAAATGGACTGGACGTAAATGACTATCTTGATATGAAAGAACTGTTAAAGACCAACACTTATTTTCAAACATCATTAGTCCCTAAGTCACAGAAGCTGGTATCGACTCTGTTGAAGGAACTAATCGTTTCAGGGGAAGAGATGCAAGAATCAAGGATAAATTGGTTATCAGACCAAGCGTTTAATACTCACACAACTACATTTACCCGTAACATGACTAAAGACTGTGGATGGGATTGTGAGTTCAGGAACATTTGCTATGGGGAGTTGATGGGTGAAGACACCACGATGATGAGGGAACTAGAATTTGAATCCCGTAAGCGTGAAGAGGAGGATGATGAGAATGGCAACAACGAACAAGGAGATTGAAGCCTTTATGAAAGGCATTGAAGAGGTAGGAGAAACCGATGAAAAGTTAACGGGGGTGATCTATGGACAGAACGGAACAGGTAAGACCAGGACCAGTGCCACAGCTCCAGGGACAATATTGTTAGATATTAATGAAGAAGGGACAGCTTCTATCCGGGGTACTGGGGCTAAACGAAGAAGGATCAACACATGGAAGGATTTAGAAACAGCTTATTGGTTCTTGAAATCAATCAACAAGAAGTTGAAGACACCGTATGAGACTGTTGTATTGGACACAGTGACACAGATGGAACAGCTGGCACTCCGGTATGTAATGAACAAAGAAGCTGAAGAATTTGGTATGGACGTAGACACAAAGGCAGACATTAAATTACCCTACCGGAATGACTACGGAAATGCAGCCTCATTGATGAAAGCATGGATTCCACGATTCAGGGACCTCAAGAATGACGGTCTGAATGTTATCTTCAACGTGCAGGAAAAGCGGGGTAACTCAGAAGAAATGGATGAGGACGTACATGAAGTCTTTCCTGCCATGATGCCTTCAACAAAAAACATTCTCTGTGGGGCAGTTGACTTCATAGGACATACCGAAATTAAGGAGGTGACAAAAACAGTAGGGGATGAGGTAAAAACTGTCCCGGTATTCGTACTACGGGTGGGACCTTCCAGTAAATATCTCACCAAGTTTCGTGTACCCATAGGGTGTAGCTTACCTCAATTTCTGGTCAACCCCAACTTCGATGAGATTAAGCAACTGACCGAAGGAACACACAAGACACAGGTTAAGAAACCCAAGAAAACCAAGAAAACCAAAACTGAGGAGGAAGATTAATAATGGCTAAAATTAAGGTTGACTTCACAAACACCACAGACGGATTTAATGCGGTAGACAAAGCAGGCACATACCCCGTAAAGGTATTGTCTTATGAAATGAAAAAATCTTCAGCTGGCAAACCCTACATCAAGTGGGAGATGGAAGTAACCACAGGGGAATTTAAGGGATCTAAGCTGTGGAACAACACCTCACTGCAACCACAGGCATTGTTTGGTCTTCGTGATTTTCTCATTGCTTGCGGTCTGGAAGTACCAAAGAAAACCATCAAGCTTGATCTTGATGCTGTGATTGGGAAGAAGGTAGCTGCCATTGTTAAAATGAAAGAATACAATGGGGAAGACAGACCTGATGTGTCCGGGTTCAAACAACTGAAAACCGCCAAAGCTTCAGATGATGATCTGGACATTGAAGATGTAGAGGATGCAGATGATGAGGACGAAGAGGAAATTGATCTTGACGATCTTGAGTTAGAATAATGAATGAATCTGCATTACAACGTAAGATAACCAAAGCCCTCCAACAGCGGGGGGCTTGGGTCCTCAAAACACATGGGGGAGCATATCAGAAGGTAGGAATCCCGGATTTGTTTGTCTGTTATAGGGGCAGGTTTATTGGCTTCGAAGTCAAAACGCCACAGAACAGAAAGGGGGCTACAGACTTACAGATTGAAAGGTTGAAGGAAATTCGTAGGGCAGGAGGATTAGCATACGTTATCCGGGATGTTGAAAGTGCCCTCAAAGTGTTGGAAATGCTGGATAAAAAAAGATTGAAAAAAAGTGTTGACAATGGGTAACAGCTTTGTTATAATTAAATTATCACAAAAGAACCTAAATAAAAGGAGGAATTGTAAATGGCTAAGAAGAAGAAGCAAGAAGATGTTGAAGAAATGGATTTGGAACTGGAAGACGATGATCTGGAGGATTTGGACTTGGATTTGGAAGAAGATGAAGAAGAGGAAGAAGAATTTGAATTGGAATTAATCGAAGACGAGGAGGAAGAAGAAGAGGATGAAGAGGATGAAGATCTACCATCCGAAGAAGAAGTAAAAACCAAGAAAGCCCCTGCCAAGAAAGAAAAGAAAGCTACCAAGAAGGAAGTAAAAGCCAATGAGATCGGGGCTAACCAACTGGCTGAACAGTTGGGAACCACAGGGATAGCGTTTCGTGGTTGGCTGCGAAGAACCTACCCCGATCATCCAAAAGGCACTAAGTGGGCATGGCAGAAAGATTCAGATGAATTGCAAGAAATCATTGACGCTTTCAACGCATCAAAGGTAAAAGCCACACCGAAGGCAAAGAAAGAAAAAGCCACGAAAGAAAAACCAACCACGAAGAAAACCGTAGAAGCTGCTCCTCCCCAAAAGAAAAAGAAAGCTAAAGTAAAAGAATCAAAATAAATTCCATCGAAACTATACTTAAATCCTCCGCCTTAGGGTGGGGGATTTTTTTATGGTTAAACCCTTGCAATTACGGGTATACAATGGTATGGCAAAACATTTTAAGGCCCCTT
>CALGAG010000184.1 GCA_937951995.1 uncultured Bacillota bacterium | reverse complement strand
AAGGAGATGATCATGTGAAATTCAACAAATTCAACCTACTTATTTTGCTGCTGGTACTTGCATTGCCTTTGGTGACAGCCTGCAGCACAACAGAACCTGCTCCGGCAGAAGAACCTGCGCCAGTTGAAGAGCCGGCAGAAGAGCCTCAGCCAGCTGACGATTACCAGGAACTCACAAACACAGAGCTGATTCTTGCCACCACAACCAGTACAGAAAACAGCGGCTTGCTTGATTTCATCCTGCCAATCTTCAATGAGATGTTTGGTATTGAAACCAAAGTCGTTGCAGTAGGTACAGGAGCAGCCCTACAGATGGGTGTTGATGGGGAAGCAGATGTAATCCTTGCCCATGCAAAAGCGCAGGAGGAGGAGCTTGTAACAAACGGAGACACCCTTGAAAGATTTGATGTAATGTACAATGACTTTATTATAGTTGGTCCTCCATCAGATCCAGCAGGTCTTGCGGAAAATGCTCCTGCAGATGTAAACGCTGGGTATGTGTTGATTGCGGAAAACCAAGCTCCATTTGTATCAAGGGGAGACAACTCAGGTACAAATATTAAAGAATTATCCCTTTGGGAATCCTCAGGAGTTGGAACACCTTCAGGCGATTGGTATATCGAGGCTGGCCAGGGAATGGGAGATGTTATCCTTATGGCAAGCGAAATGGAAGCATACACCATGACTGACAGGGCTACCTACCTTGCAATGAAGGATGATGTAGACCTTGAGATAGTGCTTGAGGGAGACGAGACTCTCTTCAATCAATACGGAGTTATGGCTGTCAACCCTGAAAAGGGAGACCACATAAACTATCCAGCCGCCGAAAGATTCGTGGACTGGATACTTGCACCGGAAACCCAGGAACTGATCTCGGAGTTTGGTGTTCAGGAGTATGGAGAACCACTTTTCTTCCCAAACGCCAAATAGTATAACTTCAGATTTTAAGTAGGTCACGAAAGTAAATGATTTAAATCATACTGCCCCGGAAGGGGCAGTATTAAGGAGTTTTCTATGGATAATTTTGTAAGTGGCTTCCAGGATGCCATCCAGCTAATCATAAGTCTTGACCCGGAATTTTTTGAAATAGTAAGACTATCCATGGTTGTATCCCTTACAGCCACATTTCTTGCTGCCATTGTTGCCATTCCCTTCGGTACCTGGCTGGGAATAAAGGATTTCCCCGGAAAGAGACTTCTGGTAAGGATAATCTACACCCTAATGAGCATGCCACCTGTTGTAATAGGGCTGGTCCTTTTCCTCTTGTTCCTTAGAAATGGTCCTTTAGGGGAGTTCAGACTGAACTTTACTGCAACAGCCATGATAATAGCTCAATTTGTACTTGTAACGCCAATTATAACAGGCGTGGTGTTCAACGGGACAAAGGAAAGGGGACCTGATATTCAGGCCCTTGCAAGAACCATGGGAGCAAGCCCGACACAGACCGTCTGGCTCCTTATCAAGGAGTTGAGGATAAATATACTGTCAGCCGTTGTAACAGGCTACGGCAGGGCCATGTCCGAGGTAGGGGCTGTTATGGTTGTCGGTGGAAATATCAAGGGGCATACCCGTATAATGACCACCACAATTGCCATGCTAAGAAACATGGGAGAGTATTCCCTTGCAATTGCTACGGGGATAGTTCTTTTACTGATATCCTTTCTTATAAATTCACTGCTATATCATTGGCAGCAGGAGCGTTGATATGAATATTACAATCGACTCAATTACTAAAAAGTATAATAACAAGGCAGTTTTGGACATCCCCCAAATGGAGTTTCAGGAAGGCCAACTTTGGGGAATACTTGGTCCAAACGGGTCTGGCAAGACAACACTGGTCAGGATAATAGCTGGAATTTTGGACTCCTGCTCAGGCAATGTACTGTATCAGGGTGAAGAGTACAGCGATTCCATAAAAATGGCCATGACCCTTGTGTTTCAGAGGCCTTACCTTATAAGGTCAACGGTATATGAAAACATAGCCTACCCTTTGCGGCTCAGGGGAGTTTCAGAGCAGGAAATATCCACCAGGGTGGATGATCTGATAGAATCATTTAATATCCAATCAATCCAGGAACAAAAAGCCTGGACCCTTTCAGGGGGTGAAGCCCAGAAGGTGGCCCTTGCAAGGGCCCTTGTATTCAAGCCCAGGATTCTTATTCTGGATGAACCCACATCAAACATAGACCCTGAATCAATAATGCAGCTGGAGGAGAAAATTCTTGACTACTACAGAAAAGAGAAGCCTACCATACTTATGGTTACCCACAACATCCAGCAGGCCAAGAGGCTTTGCAATCGGATTGCATTCATGAATGAAGGAAAAATCATCGACAGTGGCAGTCCCTCTGATATTTTTGGCTCTGGTGCAATGCCGAAAATAGAGGAATTCATCAAAAAAGGACTGATCTAAAAAAGACCCCACCATTTATATACGGTTGGGTCTTTTAATCTTATTACACTTTTTCAATTCTCCAATCAATTGGGTCCATACAATTTGATTGGAGGAATTCATTTGTCCTTGAAAATGGTTTGGATCCGAAAAACCCCCTGTAGGCTGCCAATGGACTTGGATGGGGAGATTTGATTATGTGGTGCCTGCTATTGTCAATCATCTCCTCCTTGGCTATTGCCTGGCTTCCCCACAGAATAAAGACCATGGGCTCTTCCCTTTCATTAAGGAGCTGGATTATCCTGTCGGTGAAGATCTCCCAGCCTTTGTTCCTGTGGGAATTTGCCTGCCCTGCCCTAACGGTCAGAACTGTGTTTATCATAAGAACTCCTTGTCTGGCCCACTTTTCAAGATAGCCATGGTTGGGGATCTCGTATCCCAAATCGTTTCTCAATTCCTTGTATATGTTTACAAGTGAAGGAGGAGGAGTCACACCAGGCTTGACGCTGAAGCAGAGGCCATGGGCCTGGCCGGGTCCGTGATAGGGGTCCTGTCCTATTATAACAGCCTTCACATCATTGTAGTCTGTGTAGTGAAGGGCGTTGAATATGCTGTGTTTGTCCGGATAAACTGTATTGGTTTTGTACTCACTGATCAGAAACCGCCTAAGCTCCAAATAGTATTCCTTTTCCATCTCATCCTTTAGTACTTCCTGCCAACTGTTTTCAAATAGTCTTTTCATAGTCCACCCCTTAGATTTCCAGGAGATAATCCACCACTTCAGGTACCCTTCTTTCCTTGACATACACCCTTGGCAGCCTCTTTGTGAGCATGCATAGGACCGAGGCAGGTATCTGGCCAATCTGGCTTGCAATTTCCTCTATTGTTATCTCTTCTTCTCCCTGACTTCCCATAAGTACCGCTTCATCACCACGCTTTACATCCATTCCTGTCACATCAAGCATCAGCTGGTCCATGCAGATCCTACCGATTATGGGAACCCGCCTTCCATTCACCAGGGCGTATCCCTTGTTGCTCAAATCCCTGCTCCAACCATCGGCATAGCCAACTGGGACAGTTGCAACCTGTGTCCTGGTGCTTGCTTCAAATGTCAGGCCATAGCTTACCTTGTCTCCCTTTTCGATGGTCTTAACATGGGAAATCTGGGCCTTGAGGCTAATGCAGGGCTTAAGGGGAAGCGTTTCCCTCTTAGCCTGGGGATAGGGATAGATTCCATAAAGAATGATCCCGGCCCTGACCATGTCCAAGCCATACTGGGGAAAATTCATGATTGCCGCACTGTTACTGACGTGCTTAACCGGAATGTCTATATCCTTCTCATAAAGCATCCTGCAGAACTCCCTGAATTTTGCCATGGACCTTTCAGTGTAACCGTGGTCGTCATCTGCCGCTGGGAAGTGTGTAAACATACCTTCGATTATTATATTGTCCATTTCCTTTATTCTTTCAACGGCCTGGAGTGTTTTTTCATCAGGCAAAAACCCAAGACGATTCATACCAGTTTCAATCTTTAGGTGAACAACCGCATCCTTGTCCAGTTCTTTTGCTACCTTGGCGAAGTGGTCTGCCTGGTCCTCAAGGTAGACAGTCAACCTCACTCCCCTGTTTATTGCAACCTCCGCAAGGTAATCAGGGGTATATCCCATCACCAACACCTGGGCATGTGGAGAGTGGTTCTTTATGTGAATTGCTTCGGATAGGTGGGCAACCCCAAACCTTTTAACTCCAAGGGCCATAAGCTCCCTTACTATTGCTGCCGCTCCATGTCCATAGGCATCAGCCTTGACAACAGCCATTATATCAGCCGTGTCCCTTACAAGCTTTCTGATTTCCTTGTAGTTGAAGTGGAGATTATCCAGGTCAATCTCCAGCCATGCAGGTCTTGTCAAATCCATAATCTAATCCCCCTTCTCAACCAGGTTCTTCCAATATCGTACAGGCATATATGCCCTTTGTTGACGTTTGTTCCTTCTACTCTCTATGTTTGCACTCCTGTAGTACTCCCTCCACATATCCTGATAGTCCTCCTCATCCTCATAGAGCACCAGGTCCGAAGGTTCCTCTATACTTCTGATGGTCCATTCCCTGGTGTCATAGAATACAGCCACTCCTCTTTTCACATCGTGGATTATCCATCTTTCAGATGGTATCCTGTCTACAAAATGGGGGGCCAGTAGTGCGACCACATTGTGGTCCGGCTCAACCTGGGAATAGAATATTCCATTCTGTAGCCTCTTGAACCTGACCAGGCCTAAAAACCTGTGTACCTCCAGCCTTACCTTGTGATATATCTCCTCAAGATCCCTTACGGCAGGGTTTGTCTGATAATCATCCACTCCAGGCCCAATCCTGAATCCTTCCCTCAGGTATCTCAAGATAATTATACCACTATCCTCCATTTCCGAAAGATAAACATTGTATATTCTCTTCAGGGAATAGTGGGAAATCTTATCCTGGATAGCTCCGTAGACCCTGTTCCACTTGTCCCTGTCAGTTTCCACCTTCTTGTAGGTGTATAAAAAATTGGACCCTTCCTCCCAGAAGGGAAGAATGGCCACAGGGTCATCCTTGTCGTAATAAGCATGATATATTGCTGTAAGCAGTCCTTCGAAGGACCCATCATACAGATAGGCCAGTCCTGATACCAACATCTCCACCTCCCGAAAGATCGAATATTGACAGTTGTTCAAAACCAAAAGAGCTTCCCCCGATAATGGCACTCCTGATTTTCACATCATCCATGGAGGAGATTCCGTAGTGCCTGCCATCTATGGTTATGAAATGCTTTGCCCTCTTTAAGGCAACTCCCATCTTCTTTAGGTCTTCATAGCCAACCTTTGCAAACCTTCTGCTGCTGATTATTCTCCTTGCAGATTTGACTCCGATTCCCGGCACCTTCAATAGAAGCTCGTAATCGGCCCTGTTTATTTCCAAGGGAAAGAGGTGCATGTTTCTAAGCGCCCAGTCACATTTAGGATCAAGTAGAAGGTCAAAGTCCGGCTTGTCCTCACTTAGAAGGTCTGCTGCCTGAAATCCGTAGAATCTAAGGAGCCAGTCAGCCTGATAGAGTCTGTTCTCCCTTAAAAGTGGAGGTGCCTTGATCTGTGGAAGAAGCGGATTGTTGGATACGGGAACAAAGGCTGAGTAGTAGACCCTTTTTAGGCCGTATCCCTGGTATAGGTTCTCTGAAAGGTTGAGAATCCTGTAGTCCGAATCCCTTGTTGCACCTACAATAAGCTGGGTGGTCTGTCCTGCAGGCACGTATTTGGGAGTGCTTCTAAAGACCTTTCTCTCCTCCTGGTATCTTGTGATCCCCTGATTGATCTGGGTCATTGGAAGGAGGATCTCCTTTTGCTTCTTTTGGGGAGCCAAGAGCTTTAAGCCCTCATCAGTAGGCAGCTCGATGTTGACGCTTAACCTGTCCACATGGACCGCCACCTTGTCCAGGATTTCCCTGTCGGCTCCAGGGATTGCCTTGAGGTGAATGTAACCGTTGAAGTTTTCCTCCTCACGTAGCCGTCTCACGATTTCCAGAAACCTCTCCATGGTGTGGTTTGGAGATTTCACCACAGCAGAGCTTAGGAACAAGCCCTCTATGTAGTTCCTCTTGTAGAAATTTATGGTGATGTCAATTATCTCATCAGGTGTAAAGGTGGCCCTGGGAAGGTCATTGGAGGTCCTGCTGACGCAATATGCGCAATTGTAGATGCATTCATTGGACATTAGAATCTTAAGCAGGGATATGCATCTGCCATCATCTGTCCAGGAATGACAAATCCCAGCCTGGCTGGCATTGCCAAGTCCGCCATTTTTGTTCCCTCTGCTACTTCCGCTGGAGGAACAGGAAACGTCGTATTTTGCCGCATCTGATAGGATTTTTAGTTTGGAGAGAGTATCAAGCATAAAAAACACCTCAAGAAAAATTTTCTTGAGGCAATTATATCATATCAGTATAAAACAAGCAAACATTTGTTCGATTAAATGTCGATCCTCCAATGCTTGGGTGCAACCAGTGCAATTATTGTAAACAGCTCAAGCCTTCCCAAAAGCATAAGAAATGAAAGCCAGAGTTTTGTCGGCATGGAGAAAAATGCAAAATTCTGAGTTGGTCCGACCAGTTCCAAACCTGGCCCTATGTTACTCAGTGCTGCAACCACTGCACTTCCTGCGGTCACAAGGTCCACCTGCTCCAGAGAAACCAGTAGTGTGGAAAAAAGGAAAAGCAGCAAGTACAAGGCCAGAAAACTGTTTATCCTTGCGACGGTTTCATTGGATACAACCTTATTGTTCACCTTAATTGGCATCATGGCCCTTGGGTGGTAAAGCTTACCCACCTCCCGCTTTACAAGCTTCATCATTACAAGGATCCTTATAATCTTCATACCTCCACCCGTAGAGCCTGCACTGGCCCCCACAAACATTAGTATAAGCAGGATACCCTTGCTGAAGGTTGGCCAAAGGTCAAAATCAGCCGTTCCATAGCCAGTGGTGGTTATGATTGATGAAACCTGGAAGAAGGCATCCCTTAAGGAGTAGCCTACATTGTGGTAGCTTACAAGCCACAGGTCAATGGCTATTGCTATTGTTGCAATTGCAATGATCTTAATGTAAAGCCTGAATTCCTCATCTTTTAAAAGCTCAGTAGGTTTCCCTCTGAAAAACGAATAGTAGAGTGAAAAGTTAACACCTGAAACCACCATGAAAAATGCTATGACCATGTGAATGTAGGTGCTGTCAAAGTCTCCTATACTTCCGTTCCTACTGGAAAAACCACCAGTCCCAACAGTTCCAAAGGTGTGTATAAAGGATTCATAAATACTCATACCACCGATTGAAAGGAGGGCCACCTCTGCCAATGTTATGGTCACATAGGTTATATATAGTATCTTTGCTGTATCCCTAAGTCTTGGTGCGATTTTCCCGGCAACAGGTCCTGGGGACTCAGCCTTGAATATCTGGAATCCTCCAATTCCCAGCGCGGGCATAAGGGCCAGTGTGAATACTAGTATTCCCATTCCCCCTATCCAGTGGGTAAAAGACCTCCAGAACAATACGCCCTCAGGCAAGCCCTCAATTTCAGTGAGGATTGTGGCCCCAGTGGTTGTAAACCCCGAAACTATCTCAAAAAATGCATCCACGTAATTGGCTGTCGAGCCCGATAGATACAAGGGAAGAGCCCCCATTATCGAAGCAAATACCCAACCCAGAGCAACTATGGCCAAGCCTTCCTTGGCACCAATGGAGGGCTGGCTACTTTTCTTTTTAGTCATTAACCCGCCAATTATTGCAGTAAGAATAATAGTCACTAGAAAGGGGATCTTGTCGGGCCCCTGGTTTGATACTGCAATCAGATATGACGGAAGCATCAGAGCCGCTTCAACTATCAGCAGGCTTCCCAGCACTCTTGTTACGATTCCATAATTCACCGAACAGACCTCCCTTTTTCGGTTTAAAGAACATCTTCAAGCCTTCTAGATTTTCCGACAGGCAGAATACAACAATTCTGTCATTGGCCATTAGTTCGGTGTTACCCTTTGGAATGATTACATCATTATCTCTAACTATGGCTCCGATGATCATTCCCTTTGGCATTGTTAGGTCTATAAGCCTTTTGCCCACGCAAGGAAGATCCTTATCAATGATTATCTCTGTAACCTCAGCATTTCCTCCCAGGAGCAGGGAAACCGAGACCACCTTGCCACCTCTTATATACTTTAAAATGCTGCTTGCGGTTATATATACAGGATTTATGGCCGCATCAATCTTTAACCTGTCAATAATCTTGATGTAGTTGGAACGGCTGATTTTTGCAATTGATTTTCTAACTCCAGACTGCTTGGCCATAAGGGCCATAAGGAGGTTTTCCTCGTCAAATCCCGTTACTCCAATGAAGGCATCCATACCTCTGAGGTTTTCCTCCTCCAAAAGGTGTATGTCCGTACCGTCACCATGTATGATAAGTACGTTGTCCAGCAGCTCTGAAAGCTCCTGAGACCTTTTCTTGTCCTGTTCAACAAGAGTCACCTGGACCTTGTTCATTTCCAATCTTTGGGCAAGGTAGTAGCCCACATTGCCTCCCCCAAGAATCATTGCAGACCTTATGATCTTGGTCTTGTAGTCTTCACCCAGCCTTCTGCTTATCTTCTCAATTTCATCTGATTTTCCAATGACATGAATTATGTCTCCATTTTGGATTTCAGTGGCACCGTTTGGAATTATAAGGTCCCCATCCCGTGATATGGCTGTTATAAGCAGGGTGTCCATGCCCTTAAGGTCCATTATTCTCAGTCCTACGAACTCCTGGTTGTCTCCAACATTAAAATCCACCATCTGAACCTTGCCGCTGGCAAATTCATCTGTGTAGAAGCTGTAGCTCTTCATCAGGTACTTTTCCATGGCAATTGCGGTTGCAAGGTCCGGATTCACAATATGGTCTATTCCCAGTTCAGCCTTAATGAAATCAATCTGCTGCATGTACTCAGGATTTCTTATCCTTGCGATTGTCTGTTTGCAGCCCAGTTTTTTTGCCAGGGTACAAATCAAGGTATTGGTCTCGTCATTTTCGGTACTCCCCACAAGAAGGTCGTACTCCTGTATTTCCAACTCTCTCATCATTCTTATGTCAATGC
This sequence comes from uncultured Bacillota bacterium, assembly GCA_937951995.1. Lineage (GTDB taxonomy): Bacteria > Bacillota > Clostridia > Tissierellales > Tissierellaceae > Gudongella. Next base: position 7,617 of record CALGAG010000184.1, on the reverse strand, counting down.
CATTGGCTACAACGGTAAGCACGTCCAGATGCTCATTAAGCCTTTCCAGAACCCTGGTGTTGCTATCCATAACAGTTACATCTATATTCTCAGCAATCAGAAACTCAGCCAGCTTAGATCCCAGCTTTCCTGCCCCAACTATCATTGCCTTCATGGTTCCACCCCTTCTACCTGTTAATGAAAATTTAACTATACTAAATATCTATCAGTAAAACAACAGGCGGTGAATCACTCACCGGCCTTCTTTTAACCCTCTATGGTTTTATGCATACTTTGTCAATTACAGTATACTATATTCCAATCAAGATTCCAACTTATTCACACCATATCTTTTTGGGAATGTTTATTGACATATGCCCATATTAGAGTATAATAAAGGTAGAAGGAGATAATCATTATCAATTAGGAAGGAGTATTATTATGCCAAGATTTGATATGACAGGACCAATGGGCACTGGCCCATTCACCGGTAAGGGTATGGGATATTGTGCTCAGAGAGCGTATGGAGGAATGGGCTACGGACGAGGAGCAGGTTATGGACGTGCCCTGGGTTATGGAAGAGGCGTTGGCTATGGACGGGGTATGGGTTTTCGAAGAGGGCCAGCATTTGGTCCGGCCTATTACGATATGCCCGTAGGAACTGAAAAGGAAATGCTGGAAGAGGATCTGGCATATCTTGAAGACCAACTTGCTGCAGTTAAGGAAGCTCTGGCAAAGATGGATACTGAATAGGAGGTCATGGAATGATAATAGGCATACCAGCAGATATTGAGGATATGAATGGACCTGTCAGTGGTTCATTCGGTAGGGCACCATATTATTTTATCTATGACGAGGAGATGAGATCAGGACATTTTGTTCAGAATACCGCTGCAACCGCCCAGGGTGGAGCAGGTGTAAAGGCTGCACAGATTCTTGTTGACCAAAAGGCCGAAGTTGTAATATCTCCTCAGCTTGGAGAGAATGCAGCCATGGTCTTGAAAGATTCAAACATGGATCTTTTCAAGTCTGTGGATGGAAGTCTTATGGGTAATGTGCTCCTGTTTAGGGATGGCAAGCTTGAGCAGCTGAATGATATCCACGAAGGGTTTCACAAGCACTAAATATGAAGATCGCAGTTTTAAGTGGTAAGGGAGGCACTGGGAAGACCTTTGTATCCACAAATCTCTCCAGAGTTATAGAAGGCTCAATATATCTGGACTGTGATGTGGAGGAACCAAACGGCCATCTGTTTCTAAAGGGTCCGGTCCTTGAGACCAATCCGGTTGCCCTCCCCATACCTGTAATAGACCACAAGCTCTGTGACGGCTGTAAGAAATGTGTGGATTTCTGCCAGTTCAACGCTCTAGCATACACGGGTAAGAGGGTTCTGGTTTTTGAAAAGATATGTCACTCCTGCGGTGGCTGCGAGATAATCTGTCCACAGAATGCAATCAAGGAGATTCCAAGAGAAATAGGCAAGACTGAGAAGCGATCCTATGAAGACACCACACTTTACACCGGGATACTAAACACAGGTGAGGAATCAGGAACAGCAATCATAGGAGAACTGCTGCAAAGAGTTTCTGAGGAGGAGTCCGTGGTCATAGACTGTCCCCCTGGAAGTTCCTGTGTTGTGATGGATTCCATAAAGGATGCGGATTATTGTCTTCTTGTTGCTGAGCCTTCAATATTCGGAGCCCATAACCTGAAGATGGTCCACGAGCTTGTCACCCTTTTTGAAAAGCCCATGGGAATCGTACTTAACAAGACCCTGGGTGATGAGAATCCGTCAGAGGACTACTGCAGGGAAAAGGGCCTGGATATTCTCCTAAGGATTCCTTGGAGCGACGAGCTTGGAAGGTACAATGCAGAGGGGATTATTGCGTCTGACCAGAAGGATGAATACAGAAATATGTTTACAGATCTTCTCAGTAGAATTCATGAGGAGGTGTCTGTATGAAGCAGGTACTTATACTTAGCGGTAAGGGTGGAACAGGTAAGACCACGCTTTCCAGTTCATTGATAAAACTCTCAGGAGCAAAAGCATATGCTGACTGCGATGTGGATGCTCCAAACCTTCATCTTGTTATGGATGAAAAGCTGGAGCCAAACAAATCTGATTTCTACGGGCTCCCAGCGGCGCAGATCCATACGGACAAATGCATTTCCTGCGATCTGTGCAGACAGAAGTGTCGGTTTGATGCAATAGATGTGACGGATGTATATACTGTTGACAGGTTTGCCTGCGAAGGTTGTGCTGTATGCCAGCTTGTATGCCCTGCTGATGCCATAGAGATGGTAGATAGGGTTACTGGACATCTCACACTTCATGAGAATGATCATATTTTCTCCACTGCAGACCTATGCATGGGAAGCGGAAACTCGGGGCTACTTGTAACCCAGGTTAAAAAACCCTTAAAGAATTGGCATGAAAAGGCACCCCTAGCCATAATTGACGGTTCTCCAGGAATTGGATGCCCTGTAATTGCATCCATCAGCGGTGTGGACCTTGTGGTTCTTGTGGCAGAGCCTACACTTTCAGGCTTCAGTGATATGGAACGAATAGTTGAAACATCTAGGGGCTTTCCTGCAGGAGTTTCAGTTTGCATAAACAAATATGACCTCCACTTGGAGAATACAAAAATAATTGAAAATTTCTGTAAGGACAAAGGCATCCCACTTCTGGGAAAGATACCATATGACAGAGAAACGGTCAGTCTAGTAAATCAGGGAAAAACCCTTGTGGACAAGAAAGGACCTGCACGGGATGCAATAGAAGAGATATTGGTGGGGGTATTGGGATTAATCAATTTAAAGGAGGACGAAATATGAAGATAGCCATAGCATCGGATAAAAAGAAGGTTGCTCAGCATTTTGGACACTGTGAAGCCTTTGAGTGCTTTACCACTGATGGAAATGGTGTGACCGGATGGGATACCATTATGAATCCAGGTCACAAGCCAGGATTTCTGCCAGTATATCTCCACGAAAAGGGCATTGATGTAATAATCGCAGGAGGAATGGGTCAAAGTGCTTCAGACCTGTTCACAAGAAACGGGATCAAGGTAATCTGTGGTGCCTCGGGACCAATTGAAAAGGTCGCTGAGAGCTATGTGGATAACACTCTCCAGTCCACAGGCTCCCTTTGCGAGGACCACAATCATTGATGTATATTCTAACACGTAGAAATGACCGGGATTTCCCGGTCATTTCTACGTGTTTACGATAATATTTGGAGCACAGTAGTATTCGGTTACACCAGATATGATATTGTTCTTTCCAAGTCTAGTGTAAAGTCCCCTGTAGTGCCTATTGTACATGAATATCCCAACAATGGAGCCCAGGCTCTCTGCCTTGAACCTGCCGTCCTCATAATAGACAAAGTCTCTCTTGTGTGGGTCTACGAATTCCTGGTAGATGTAGTCCCTGTCAAAGGTATCCCTCAGTATTGACTCCCACTTTTCCCGGTCAAAATCCCTGCCTGGGTAGACACCCTGGGATGCATTCATATCCAAGGGCTTAACAATGTACCTATCCTTGTTCTTAAGGACCTTCTGAAACACTTCCTCTTCCCCTTTGAAAAGACCTGTAAAGGGAATGTGCCTTTTGACAAATTCCCTTTGATCTTCCCTCAGTCCATCCAGGGTATCCTGGTCATGGAGGATCTTAAAGAAAATCTTGTTGTGGATCACCTGGGACCTTATGGTTCCAACTACGCAAACTGCGTCATCCATATAGGCCTCCACAAAGTCCTCCACCTGGTCATACTTCTCAATTAGTTCAAAGGTGACTATTCTTCTGTAGATAAGGTCTATCCTGTAGTCATTGTGATACAGTCCCCCATCCCTGTATTCCAAATCTCTTGGATCTGCTATGATGCAGCTGAAGCCCTGGTTTTCATAGGCTTCCTTGAACAGCTGAAACTCTGCTGAAGTTCCGCTTTCTTTGAAATCAACAATCGCAACATTTGGTTTTTTACCAGTTTCATCCCATTCGCCATATATGCTTATGGATTCTTTAACCCAGCTTTTGATAAGCTCCGGATTTCTCAGGTCATACTTCCGTCCAAAGTCCTCCAATGCCCTGGACCTGAGGAGGATATCCCCGATTGTATTGTCCTCGTTCATGGCGGATGATCCGTCGGTGTTTAGCTCACAGAACTTGAAGTTGTCTCTGTCCTTGTAGAAAACATCGAATCTTCCTACGGGAACGTGGACACCATACCTGTTTTCCCTTAGTATCATCCTTTCGATAAAGTCTGGAAAGCCAAACTTTTTCCTGAAATCCTGGTCCTGAATAAACCTATCTGTTACACTCTCACCTATCTCCATGATCATACTCCCAATCCATTTAAGGTCTTCTTCCTCCATCCGAGAAAAAAACATTGGATTGTATAGAAATGGTACAGGCTTGTTCTTGTATATTGCAGTTGAATTGGCCACCCTCTCCACTGTCTTCTGATAATCATCCAAGTACCTCTCCTGGTTGTTGAGAACCATCTCCAGGTACATTTTTTGGTATTTTTCACCTGTCATAGCTTCACCCCATTATTCGTGCATTGTCCATTCTATTGCATACTTCCTGTCACCCTTTTCAAACCTGTCCCTTGTGTGGATATATGGGTTCTTGCCCTGTATAAGAAGGTCTTCCAGAGGTATAAGATATGTCCTTTCCTCCTGGTCCAAACCTTCATATGCCAGGTCCAGTAGCCACTTTCCAATCTGAAGCAGGGTCATTCCCTTCAGCTTTGCCTCCATGCCCTTCTCCAGCATCTCCACCTTTGTATCCAGTACCTGGTCCATGGTGATATCCCCCACAAAGTCATAAAGCTTGTCCAGTTTGTCCTGGTTGTAGAAAAGTCCCTTCACCAGCCCAACAGCCGAAAAATTCAATGGGTATGGAATGGAATCCATCATTCTTATTTCAATGTATCTCTTTGTTCTAACATCTGGAAAGAACATGGTCATCAGATGGTCCAACTCATCCTTTTTCGTCGACTCAGGGTCCAAAATATCCTTGACCTTCCTATCCCCCGTAGGGATAACGTCTCCATTTCTAACAGTGAAAATCGGAGGTTTTTCCAGTATATACCTGGCATAATCCTCGTATCCGAAGGCCACATCCAGGGACCCCTCAACAAGTCCTGCCCTGTCATTGTCGCAGTTCATCCAGACATAGGCCCTTAAATTGTGGGTCTTGCAGGGCTCCCCCTCGAAGAAGAGGGCATTCTCGAAAATCCCGTAAAAAACAGGAGCCAAGGCATTCAACACCCTGAATTTTTTGTGGTAGTCCTTTTCATCACTGTAATCTATGGCCACCTGAAATGCACCTGTTCCCTTCATCATGTTGTGTGCATGGGACCCCTTAGTCTTGAAATAGTTGAACATCAGGTCATACCTCTTTTTTGGTAGAAGCCTTATTTCATCAATCCTGGTAACTGGATGGTAGCCCAGGGTAACAAGAACCTGATTTCTTTTTTCAAGGAGTGGTGTGATTTCTGACAAAAATTCCAGATAACCCTTTTCCAGGTCCTTGATGTCCCTGGCGGAGTCTATGCTCACCTCAAGCTGGCTACCAGGCTCAAGGGTTATTGCAATGTCATTCTTCCTAAGCCCCAAGAGATGATCACCCTCATAGGTCCCCTTCCACCCCTTTGGCAGCAGGTCTCTGAGTATTTCCTCCACCCCGTCCCTGCCATAGTAGGATACTGTCTTTAGAGAATCCTTCCAGATTACAAAATGCTCCATTTCAACTCCTACCCTGAAGTCCTGCCTCTCTTTTTCACCGCTCCTGATGTAGTTCTCTATCATATCCAGCTTCTTCTTATATGTCATTCTCTCTCTCCCCGTTAAAATCTATATCCAGAATAATCCTACACTTAAAGCCTTCAATCTCCCTATCCACAGCGTCTTCAAGTTCCTTCTTAAGGCCTTCATATTCCTTGTCTCCAGAAAGGTTGTCATCTGTTACCACAGTGTGGAACTCAACAATTCTTTGATCTCCCTCCTCCAGGACTTGAAAATCATGGATTGAGTGGACCCTTTCATCAGCCTTCACTATCTTCTTGACCTGCTTCCGCAACTGGTACCGTTCAACGCTCTCAGGTCCCAGTGGATCCATGTGAATCACCAGGGTCATGTTATACTTTTCTCCCAGCTCCCTTTCAGCCCTGTCGATTACATCATGTATGGTTACAACATCAATGGTAGCGGGGAACTCAACATCAACTGTAGCCATTGTTCTTCCTGCTCCATAGGAGTGTATTATCAGGTCATGTGATCCTGTAATATATTCATATTCCATAAGGTCCAAATAGACCGACGCAATCAGTTCCTCAGAAGGTGCCTCTCCAATCAAAGGGCTAACAGTATCCTTGACCAGACTATAGCCTGCATAGATTATGAAAAGTGAAACAAGTACACCTACCACTCCATCCACGGGAATTTCCGTAAACTGGCCAAAAAATATTGACATGACAACAACCGATGTTATTAGAACATCCCCCATGGCATCCGTAGCAGTGGCCTTGAGACCCTGAGAGTTGATTTTTTCTCCCAGGTTTCTATTGAACAAAGCCAGCCACACCTTGAATAGTATTGATATGGTCAGAATTACAAAGGATACAATCTCAAACTTAACCGTCACCGGATCAAGTATCCTTCCCACGGAGGACCTTATGAACTGTATCCCCACCATTATTACCATAAATGCTACTATTAGGGCGGAAATGTATTCAACTCTGCCATGACCGTATGGATGTTCCTTGTCTGCAGGCATTCCGGATATCTTGAATCCAACAAGTGTCACAACAGATGATGCTGAGTCTGCCATGTTGTTGACCCCATCTGCAATAACCCCAATGGATGATATCACAAGCCCTATTGAAATTTTAATGATTGTGAGCAAAAGGTTCACAACAACCCCCACAACACCTGCCAGGTAACCAACCCTTCTTCTGGTTGCAGGATTCTGGTAATCCTTCTGATCCTTAAGGGATATTTTCAATAGCCAATTGGTAATCATATTGTCCTCCAGTCTTTACTGTCCATCTTAAAGTATTTACCCTTTTTTGCCAATTCCGTAACACCTGATTTAGACCAATTCCCGTAATCAAAACTTCTGAAAAGTATTGGTTGTCACCTGGGAAAACCCATAATTAAAGACCAGGGTACTAAACCCTGATCTTCTAGATCCCTTCATTTACAAACCCGCTACCCCTAACCTCAACCACATCATTGATGGTAAGAAAGGCTGTAGGGTCAATCCTATCCACCAGTGCCTTCAGCTTTACCACCTCATTTGAGTTTACTATACAGTAGATAACCTTCTTGCCTTGCTTTGTGTAGGCTCCTGTCCCTTCCAGAAGGGTAACACCCCTATGGAGTCTGGTAAGGATTTCACTGGAAAGTTCCTCTGACCTGTCTGAGATTATAAACACATTTTTTCTCACATTCAGTCCCATCTGAACCTTGTCCACCACCTGGTAGCCAACATACATGGAAATTATTGTGTACATGGCAGAGGAGATTCCAAACAATATAGATGAAAGAGAAATTATTGTTGTGTTAAGGATCATCAGTCCTGTACTGATGTTCAGGTTGAACTTCTTCTTTATAATGGTGGCGATAATATCCA
>CALGAG010000183.1 GCA_937951995.1 uncultured Bacillota bacterium | reverse complement strand
AAGGTATTTATGATAACAGGAGACAACGAAAGGACAGCAAGGGCCATAGGAGCCCAGGTTGGAATCGAGAACATTCTTGCGGATGTACTTCCTGAGGACAAGGCAAGTGAGGTTGAGAAGCTCAAGTCGCAGGGGATGCATGTTGGAATGGTAGGAGACGGAATAAACGATGCTCCCGCACTTGCAGCAGCGGATGTTGGATTTGCAATCGGAACTGGTACGGATGTGGCCATGGAGGCAGCGGATATAACCCTTATGAGGGGAGACCTTGAGGGTGTTGTTACAGCCATGAGACTCAGTCACAGGACAATGAAGACAATCAAGCAAAACCTCTTCTGGGCATTCTTCTACAACACACTGGGAATACCCTTTGCTGCACTGGGATTCCTGAATCCAATGGTTGCAGGAGCTGCAATGGCATTCAGTTCAGTATCAGTTGTATCAAACTCGTTAAGGCTTAGAAATTTCAAATAAACAGGAGGAGACAAAAATGAAAAAAACAATGATGGTCGAAGGCATGAGCTGTGGACATTGCGAAATGGCCGTAAAGAACGCCCTAAAGGAGCTTGAAGGTGTTCAGGATGTAAATGTGGACCTGTCAACAGGCAAGGTTGAAGTAGAGGGAGAAAATCTTCAAGACAATCTTCTGACTGGCGCAGTTGATGAAGCGGGCTACTCAGTAAAAGAGATTGGATAGGAGGTAGTCAAGGTGAACCAGGGGAAGGAAACTGCACTTAAGAAGCTTAAAACCGTTAGGGGACAGGTAGATGGAATAATCAGGATGATTGAGGAGGACAGGTACTGTGTTGATATTTCAACCCAGATACTATCAATAATTGGTCTCCTTAAGAAGGCCAACATCGATGTACTGAACGGTCACATCAGGACCTGCGTGGCAGATGCCATCCTGGAAGGTGAGGACCAGGGAGAGGAAAAGATCAACGAGATAATCACAATAATCGATAAATATATCAAGTAGAACTGATCCTGTCGGGGAAAGCAATCTCGGCAGGGTTATTTTTTTTTGAAGACAGGGTATAATATTATTGTAATTCTTACAGAAATTTAATATAATGTAATAAATAAAGGTCAAAGAAGGTCAAACAAATAATCGAACCCTTGGGATGGAGATGATTTTATGGAATATAAAGATTATTACAAGATATTGGAAGTGGACAAGTCCGCAAGCCAGGATGAGATAAAGAAGTCATATAGGAAGCTTGCAAAAAAATATCACCCTGACCTGCACCCTGAGGATGAAAAGGCACAAGAGAAGTTCAAGGAAGTCAACGAAGCCTACGAGGTTCTGGGGGATGAGCAGAAAAGGAAACAGTTCGACCAGTTTGGACAGTATGGCTTTTCCAACGGTCAGCAATTCGATCCTTCTCAATTTGGATTTGGAAACTTTGGAGGAGGAAGCCAGTACACCTACACATCTGGAGAAGGAGCTGACTTTTCGGACTTCTTCAATCTGATTTTCGGAGGATCAGGTGGAAGGGGAGGCTTTGACATGGGAGATATTTTTGGAGCCAGATCAGGAAGGTCAGCTGGAGGTACAAGAAGACCACAGAGGCAATCCTATGAATCAGACCTTACAATATCCCTGGAGGATGCCTTTAATGGAGTGTCCAGGGAGGTTGCCCTTAATTTTGGAGGGACAAGCAAGAAGTTAACCGTCAAGGTTCCCAAGGGTATAACTCCTGGAAAGAAGATAAAGGTTAAGGGGGATAAATGGGGAATTGACGGAGACATCCTCTTTAAGATCAACATAAGTGAGAGCAAGGACATGAGACTTGAAGGCCTGAACATAATCAAGAAGGTTCCAGTTCTTCCATGGGAGGCAGCCCTGGGAGAAAAGGTCCTAGTACAGACCCTGAGCGGAAAGATAAAGGTGGATATTCCTGAAGGGACAAGTGGAGGAACGAGGATGAGGCTTCCGGGCAAGGGCTTTGTGGACCTGAAGAACAACAAGGGAGACCTTTATCTAGAAATAACAATTGTCAATCCACCTAAACTAAAAGAGGAAGACAAGAAGCTTTACAGAAAGCTTAAGGAAAAAATAGACTACAATCCACGAGAACAGTAACAGGAGGAATGGAGATGGATATGAACAAATTCACTCAAAAAAGTATAGAGGCTGTGCAGGAATCCCAGAACATAGCAGTAAGGCTGGGAAACCCAGAGCTTTCAGAGCTTCACATGCATGCAGCCCTCATAAGGAACAGGGAAGGCCTTGTCCCCAGGGTACTGTCCCTTATGGGGATAAATCCTGATGAAATTAGAAGGACTGTGGACAATAAGCTTGATAAGCTTCCCAAGCAATCAGGAGGCAACATCCATCCTGGAAGGTCCTATTCAAAGGTACTTATGGATGCAGAGGAGGAGGCAAAAAACTTCAAGGATGAGTACGTGGGGGTCGAACACCTTTACCTGGCTATACTCTCTTCAAAGGGGACCCATTCAGGTGATATCTTCAGGGAGTATGGAATAACAAGGGACCTATTCCTTCAGTCTCTAATGAAGGTCAGGGGAAGTCAGACAATAACCTCCGACAATCCTGAGGGGACCTATGAAGCCCTTGAAAGGTTTGGTCGGGATCTGGTAGAGGAAGCCAGAAAGGGAAAGATGGACCCTGTGATTGGAAGGGACTCGGAGGTCAGGAATGTAATCAGGATCCTTTCAAGAAGAACAAAGAACAACCCGGTCCTTATAGGTGACCCTGGAGTTGGAAAAACTGCAATAGTAGAGGGACTTGCCCAGAGGATAGTAAACGGGGACGTACCTGAAGGGCTAAAGGACAAAACAATATTTGCACTGGACATGGGAGCCCTGGTGGCAGGAGCAAAGTACAGGGGCGAGTTTGAGGAAAGACTAAAGGCTGTGCTTACAGAGATTCAGAAGTCTGACGGCAGGATCCTGCTCTTTATTGACGAGCTCCACAATATTGTGGGTGCCGGCAGGGCGGAGGGTTCCATGGATGCGGGAAACCTCTTAAAGCCAATGCTTGCACGGGGAGAACTCCACACAATCGGAGCAACCACCCTTGATGAATACAGGAAATACATTGAAAAGGACGCTGCCCTGGAAAGGAGATTCCAGAAGGTCCTTGTGACAGAGCCCACAGTGGAGGATACAATTTCAATACTGAGGGGGCTAAAGGAGAAGTATGAGATCCACCATGGAATCAGGATATCAGACGGTGCGGTAATAGCTGCGGCCACCCTTTCAGACAGGTATATCTCAGACAGGTTCCTGCCTGACAAGGCTATTGACCTGATGGACGAGGCCTCTGCAATGATAAGGACGGAAATCGACTCCATGCCTGTTGAAATAGATGAAGTAAGAAGAAGGGTATTGCAGCTGGAGATCGAAAGGGAAGCCCTTAAGAAGGAAACCGATGATGCATCCAGAACCAGACTTGAAAAGCTTGAAAGGGAGCTTGGAGAGCTAAAGAGTGAGTTTGATCTTCTCAAGGCCCAGTGGGAAGCTGAAAAGAAGGAAATATCAGCTGAAAAGGCGATCAAGGAGGACATAGACAGGGTAAAACGGGAAATTGAAGAGGCGGAGAGAAGCTATGATCTGGAGAAGCTGTCCCAGTTGAAGTACGGAAGCCTTGTAGAGCTGGAAGGAAAGCTGAAGGAGGCCCAGGGCAAGGAGCACACTGAGGAAAGACTTCTCAAGGAGGAGGTCACTGAAGAGGAGATCGCCGAGGTTGTTGCAAAGTGGACCGGAATTCCAACCACAAAGCTTCTGGCAACAGAAAGGGAGAAGCTCCTTGGCCTGGGTGAGATCCTTCACAGGAGGGTAATCGGCCAGGACGAGGCGGTGGATTCAGTTGTGGATGCTGTCCTTCGTGCCAGGGCAGGTCTTAAGGATATAAACAGACCTGTTGGAAGCTTCATATTCCTGGGGCCCACCGGTGTTGGAAAGACTGAGCTATCAAAGGCATTGACAGAGACCCTTTTCGATGATGAGAAAAACATCATCAGGATAGATATGAGCGAGTATATGGAGAAACACTCCGTTTCAAGGCTAGTTGGGGCGCCTCCAGGATATGTGGGCTATGATGAAGGAGGCCAGCTGACAGAAGCCGTCAGAAGAAAACCCTATTCTGTAATCCTCTTTGATGAGATAGAGAAGGCCCACCCTGACCTGTTCAACATCCTCCTTCAGGTCCTTGACGATGGAAGGCTTACAGACAACCAGGGAAGGACAGTGGACTTCAAGAACACTGTAATAATCATGACATCAAACATAGGATCCGAGTATCTTCTGGAAGGCCTCGGTGAGGATGGAACAATCCAGGAATCCACAAGGGACAGGGTCATGAGCCAGATGAGGATGACCTTCAGGCCTGAATTTCTGAATCGTATTGATGAGATTGTCCTGTTCAAACCCCTGCAGAGGATGGAGATATTCAAGATCATCGACCTTCAGATTGCCGAGATTGAAAAGAGGCTTCAGGACAGAAGCATCACCATAAAGGTAACCGAAGAGGCAAAGGAAAACATCTTGGAAAGGTCCTATTCAATCCAGTACGGTGCAAGACCGGTGAAAAGGTTCCTGCAAAAGGAGATCGAAACAGGTATTTCAAGAATGATCATAAGAGGGGAACTGAAGGATGGAGACACAGTTAAGATTCATGCTGTAGAGGGAGAATTGTTAATTGGCTAACTACAGCAAAAATGCTATGGAAAAACAGAAGGCGGATTATTCCTTTTTTGGAAAATCCACCTTCTGTTTTGTGTTGTTTGATCTATATTAAATCATGCAATTTTGGGAGCTAGTTTTTGCTTTTTAGACTTGATTGTTTCAATTTCCTCGTGGACATCCAGCCAGTTTGTAACTCTTGTAATTCCTGGAATAAGTGGTTTTCTGTTGTAGCTGCAGTCCATAAGAAGAATCTGGACGCCCGACAGTGCCAACTCAACTGCATTTTCGTATCTGTCTTCAACGAAGATATCACAATCAAGTTCCTTGGCCTTTTCCACCTTGTAATGGGAACCCAGCATATGAAGGTCCATTTCCGGGAAACCATGTTTTCTGAGCCACTGGATTGTGATGTCTCTGGTTACTGGCTCCCTTGCAGTGACATAGGAAATGTTATGCTGCATGAAAAGCTTCCACAGTACAAGGTCTGCATACTTTCTGGGCCTTGCCTCCCCGTGGAGCTCCCTCCAGTGAAGTCTGTAAAATTCCTGG
>CALGAG010000182.1 GCA_937951995.1 uncultured Bacillota bacterium | reverse complement strand
AATATAGATCATGGCTACAACCTCCTGTCTGTGTTAAATACAGATGCAGGTATGGTTTCCCCATATGCCTTAAGCTTCTCCATAAACTTTGGTACTATACCTGTAGGAACGTGTCTACCCAGGACATTGCCTCCCTCGTCAAAGCCTTCCTGCTTGAAGATGTAAAGGTCCTGGAGGGTTATTGTGTCTGCCTCCATTCCAACTATTTCAGTGATCTTCATTACCTTTCTTGTACCGTCAGTCATTCTGGCGACGAATACAATAAGGTTGATTGCAGATGATACCTGCTCACGGATGGCCCTGGAAGGTAAGTCCATCCCGGACATCATAACCATTGTTTCCAGCCTTCCAAGGGTGTCCCTTGGGCTATTGGCGTGTATTGTTGTAATGGACCCGTCATGACCTGTGTTCATGGCCTGGAGCATGTCCAGTGCCTCTCCCCCTCTAACCTCACCGACGATAATCCTGTCAGGTCTCATCCTCAGGGAGTTTATTACAAGGTCCCTTATTGCAACCTGTCCCTTGCCCTCTATGTTCGGAGGTCTGCTTTCAAGGGAGACCACATGGTCCTTTTGAAGCTGGAGCTCTGCAGCATCCTCAATTGTAACTATACGCTCATTGTTTGGTATAAAGTTTGAAATTACGTTAAGGAGGGTCGTCTTACCGCTACCGGTACCTCCTGCCACGATAATATTGATCCTTCCCCTTACACAGGCCTTGATAAGCTTTGCTATATCAGCTGTAAGGGTTCCAAAGGTTATCAAGTCCTCCAGATCGTAGGGTTCAACTGCAAACTTACGGATGGTTATGGTTGGTCCCTTGATTGACAGGGGTGGAATAATTACATTCACACGAGACCCGTCAGGAAGTCTACCATCAACCATAGGCGAGCTTTCATCAACCCTCCGCCCAAGAGGAGAAATTATCTTGTCAATTGTATGCATTATATGGGTGTCGTCCCTGAAGGTGACCTCCACCCTAGATATCTTTCCTTTACGCTCAACGAAAACATCCTCTGGAGAATTTACCATTATCTCTGTTACGGTTGGATCATTGATAAGCGGTGTGATTGGACCATAGCCAAAGACCTCGTCCATAACATAGGATGCTACCCTTTGCTTGTCCCCAAAGGAAAGGTTTCTCTTTGATTCCATCAATATGTCGTTTATTATCTTGTTTGTATCATCAAGAATCTGCTTCTTAAAGAGCTTGTCCTCTGTATTGGCAGTTCCTGATATTGTTTCAATAACCCTGCCCAGGGCCTCTGTGGCAATCTCTTCAAGCTCTTTACACTTACGGAGAACCACTTCACCAGTTCCCT
>CALGAG010000181.1 GCA_937951995.1 uncultured Bacillota bacterium | reverse complement strand
TGGAGTAATTATTTTTGTTCGAGAAATTATCGAATAAAATGTGCATATAAGTAGAAAAATATGTCTTAAATAAAAGGAGTGTATCTAATGATTTCTCTATTTGAAACAATTATAGAAGTTTTATCCGTTCCTTTAGAAAAGTGGGATACATTAAGAACTAAGTATAAAATTATTCTCCTTGCTATATTTTTATTTTGTGTTATTGGTATAATAATTCTACTTAACCAATGACGCATTTTTTACATTATGTTCAGCATTGGCTAGTCAAGCTACTATCTCAATTATTATAAAATCCACTCTGTCCCTATCTAATAATCCTCTTACGTCAGGGGAAATATTCTTCCAAAAACATCGGAGTAGGCCCATAAAAGTGCTACTCCTTTTTAATTTTGAAAAAGAGGAAATCCCGAAATCATGGGTTTAATATTGACAATTAAATGGTAGAGCGGTATTGTATTGATAATAGATATATCGAATATGGATATATAGTTATGGAGATGATCCTATGGCAAGAGAACAACTGAAAACTCTTACAGAACCAATGTATTACATTCTCCTGATTCTATCAAAACCCCACCACGGGTATGGAATCATGCAGGAGGTGGAGAAACGTACACAAGGCAGAGTAAGGATAGGAGCGGGTACTCTGTACAATCTTCTATCAAGATTTGAGGAAGATGACATTATCGTACAGGTGTCTGAGGATAACAGAAGAAAAACCTACACCCTTACTGACAAGGGGTTGGACATCCTAGGTGATGAATATCAAAGGTTAAAGCAATTGGTTTCAGATGGAAGCGACCTATTGGAGGGGAGGATGAGATAAATGAAAGCCAAAAGCAAGTGGGTTTTTTGGGGATTCTTTTCACTGGATTACCAGGCCATGAAAACCTATCTGGAGGAAATGGCCGAAAAAGGCTGGATGCTTGAGAAGATAGGGCTTCAAAGGCATTTGGCAAAATTCAGGGCAATAGAACCACAGAAGCTAAGGTTCTATGTGGATGTGTTTAAGGAAGGGGGTCCACTCACTCCGGAAAACACTGAGGAATCAGAGCGGTATAGAAGTCTGTGTGAAGAATCCGGATGGAAGTTCATAACATCAGCTGACTATTTACAGTTTTTTTATGCAGATGAAGACAGTGACCCTGTTCCCATTCAAACTGACCAGGTGTTGGAGCAAGAGCTTGTTGAGCATACCCTGTTGAGGAATGAGTTGAGAGGCTTTTTTCTGGTATCATTGATTCTGGCATTTCTCATTTTCAGAAGTCTACCCATCAAGTATCATATTCTACTATCCTTCACGGGTGTTGCAGGAATATTTCTTCTGCCAATGGTCTATATTTTGACTACAATCCCTGCTGCCTATAGCATCTTTAGGACTTTGAAGGCCAGGAGAAATATCAAGAGAGGCCTGCCACTGGAAATGCCCACCATGAAAAGTGCACGCAGGCGAATAGTTTTGTTTTCTGGCTCCATCTTGTTTGTTACAGTGGTTTTTCTTATGTTTATGATGGTTGATGTACTTTACGCACCTCAACTTGCTGTCAGGGTATTTTTGGGACCTGGCATTGGGATTATCATTGGAGCCAGTCTTCGGTATTACACAAAGAAAAAGGCGAAGAGGGTGGAGGATAGCATACCGGCAATCATGTTTGCAGTGGTCGCGTTGATCATATTTGTGAATACGGCTGTGCCATATGCTCTTGGAAGGGTTGAGGATTCCTATATTGTAGATTCAATACCTGAAGGCTATCCCGTGGTTACAATTGATGAAATATCAAAGGGGGCGTTTAGGGCAAGCTCAACCACCATGGACTTCAGGCCTGGGAGCAGCCCCGTCGTACCAAGGCACTACTCCTACCGGGAGTATGCCAGTGTAAATGGGCACAACAAGGGTTTGAATGTAAAATACTATAAAACAACCGATCCATACTACGCTGATATTGTATTTACAGGAATAGGAAGGGAACTGGAAGAAGGGATACGTTGGCAGGGAATGACCATATTTGATAGAACCCTCATATCCGATGAAGAGATGAAGAATTTATGGGGTGTGGAGGATTTGGTGTTGACCCAGGAAAGAGACATGATGGTAATCAGAGATGGAGGAGTTGTTCTAAGGCTCTCAGGGGATATGGATTTCAGGGACATTAAAACCAGGGAGCTGATAATGAAAAGATTTTTCGCAGATCATCCAAGGGAAAAGCAAAAAATGTAATAACCAGGCTGTCTAGAGTCCCTGGCAGAGTGGGAAAGCATCCAATTATTTACAAATCAATTACAGTTCTCCTTTAACAGACCATCAGAACATATAAAGTGATATGATAGATGAACTAGACCCAACAAAAAAGGAGGAAACGTAGTTATGAAAAGAATAACCCCATTTATGTATTTTGTCTTGGCAACCGTTCTTCTATTGGGATGTGGCAAAGAAGAGCTTAAGAGCATTGACAACAATCAGGAGACTATTGAAGAAACGGCTGTTGGGCAGGCGGAAGAGTTTGAAGTAAAGGAAGTTCCCCATGATGAATTCAGGGTAGAGTCCATTAAAAGAGAAGAGGTTGGAGAGTATACATTGATTAGAGAAGTTGAGCTTGAAAATGTTTTTGCTGAAAATGAGTCCCTAAGATTGGAAGTTGTTAAGTATCAATTGAACACGCTGAAACCTAAGGATGAGTACAGAGAGTTTTTTATGGAGATGAAGTCTGGAGACTCGGAAGGTGTAACAATCCTGGATGTGACCCTTGAAGTTGAAAACCTGTCAGAGGATATCCTGGAACCAGGTTTTCTTCAAGGTGTATTAGTTATAAACAATGGTGAAGAGATACCTGTTATATTTGGATTTGAGGATGAAGGAAATGAAGGTCCATTCGAGTTTTTAGGAAAAGAAGTAAAAGAAGGTAGCATCAGTGCGATTATAAGTTCAGATCCTGAGGTTGCTGAGAGTTTTAGATTGGTTTATGGTAATATTGAGCTAAGCTTTAAGTGATAAAAGGGACAGGTTTTGTCCTACAACAAATGAAAGGGAGCACTATGAAGAAATAGATTGTTGTGCTTTTAAAATAAGACAAGGGAACAAGACAAGGGGACAGGAACACTGTCTTATTTTAGATGAATGGGATGAAAGGATGAACCACATGAGAGAAAGAATGTTAACGATTGAAGAATTTACTTCTAAGATTCTCAATAACACCAGGGAGATTAACATATATTTGCCACCAAGCTACTCCAGGGATATCCATGTGTCATATCCTGTACTTTATATGCATGATGGACAAAATATCTTTGACGGTGAAAGGGCTTTTGCTGGAGTTGGATGGAAGGTACATGAAATCCACGATGAGTTGGTTGAAAGAGGTATGATCAGGGAGCTTATAATTGTTGGAATAGACAATATGCAGGAAGAAAGGCTAAGTGAGTATGCCCACACCAATGGCAGGTACAAAAGGACCAGAATCAAGGCAAAGGGAAAGCTTTATGAAAGATTTCTCATTGAAGAGCTTAAGCCTTTTGTAGAGAATAACTTCAGGACACTTCCCGGTCCGGACAACACAGGTCTCATGGGATCATCAATGGGTGGGCTGGTAACCTTCAACATAGGATTTAGGAATCCTCATGTGTTCGGAAGGCTTGGAATAATATCCCCCTCCTTCTGGTGGGGTACCAGGGCTAATATCAAGACTGTTGATATACACCAGGATGCCCTTGCCATCAGTCGCATGTGGATAGATATGGGAACAAAGGAGGGAGGCTTGGACAGGTCCTTTGACAGGGTGGTTGAGCGTATCTTAAGTAAATGCGACAGTTCAAAAGGGAATATTGAGGCTCATTGGATAATGGGAGCGGCCCACACAGAGCTTGATTGGCAGAGACGGGTCCACTGGCCCCTGATTCACCTGTTTGGACTTGATTAAAATGAAAATATTCAAAATTGAACATTTTGCAATTAAGTTGGGTATGATAATTCTAAAGGATATGTTAAGAACTAAACCTAGTCCAAGGGAGTGAAAAGATGAAAAGAGAACACAAGAGAACCCTTAAGATTTTAGTTCCTGCAATTGCAATAGAGTTATTCTTTCTTTTCAGAAGAGGTTTTGTAATCAGCGAGAGTTTCTTCTTTATATGGTTTGTCGTATTTGGGACATTTTTCGCCTTCCGTTGGATTGGTGGCAGTGCAAGTCCAATGGGCATTGGTGGAAGGTCGGATAGGTTTCTTGCTGCCAAGTTCAGCGAAACCATGTACGGGGGAGAGACCTCCGAAAAGGTCAAGAATAGTGACTTTGGTCTGGACCTGATATTCCTGTTTCTTGCAGTTGCAAATCTGGTATTGTCCCTTGTAGCCTATTACATAGAGAGATAATGTTGATTTTGAAA
The DNA here is from genome assembly GCA_937951995.1 of uncultured Bacillota bacterium. Classification (GTDB taxonomy): domain Bacteria; phylum Bacillota; class Clostridia; order Tissierellales; family Tissierellaceae; genus Gudongella. The sequence goes on along the minus strand of CALGAG010000181.1, from coordinate 1,324 downwards.
GGTGTGATCTTATGGAATTTGTAAAGTTTGGAAACAAGTATATAGTAAGATTGGACAAGGGAGAGGAAATTGTGGAGACCCTTAAGGAATTTTGCAGCCATCAGGATATCAAGCTTGGATGGATAAAGGGTATTGGAGCTGTTGGAGAGGCTACCATTGGACTATTTGAAACAAGGGAGAAGGTCTACCACTCAGTTGACCTTAAGGGTGATTATGAGATCACATCCCTTCTCGGAAATATCTCAACAATGGATGGAGAAACCTACCTCCACCTGCATGCAACTCTAGGGGACAGTGAATACAGGGTACAGGGAGGCCACTTTTCAAGGGGTATTATAAGCGCTACAGGAGAGTTTGTAATTGAATCAATCGAGGGAGAGGTGGACAGGGAATTCAATGACGAAATTGGGTTGAACCTTTATAAACTGAAGTAAATTAAAGTTTCTACAAAAATTAACAAACTTTTTGTTGCCACATAAAACAAGCTATGGTATAGTAAAGTGTAAGAAAATTAAAAAAATATATATGTTGCTTTGCCATGAGGGTTTCACTTCCCGTGAAGCCATAATCAGGTAAAATCCAGCTCTAAATAGTAATAACTATTTTTGGGCTGTTTTTTTTTGAAAAATCACCATGGAGACACTCAATATTGTTAAAGGGGAGGTGCTTGTGAGATAATGAAAATAAAAAACGGAGAGTGATACCATGAAATATCCTGAAAAGACAATCTATGTCAGTAGCTTTGCAAAGCTGCCAACAGGCATACCATCAGAAAGCGTTTACAAGGCACTAGATGTTGGACTAATAATAAATACAGAAACTGGAATTATTGAAAACGCTTCAGTAACGCTTTTGACAGATGTAGCTGCAGAATTTCTTCGGGACATCATTGTTGGTTTTAACATCAAGGAGGATGATCTTGAGACTCTGTTTGATAAAATCAAGACAAGATATCATGGGTCCGCACAGAAGGCAATAATTGTTGCAATAAAGAAGGTAGTAGAGAAATACGAGGCCTTAAGGACAGAAGAATGAGGCTTTAGAACTAAAGGAGGCGTAATATGAAAAAGAAGTTCACCTGGAAACTTTATCATAAGATTTTCCTTGGATTATTCCTGGGTATCGGCGTAGGAGTTGTGTTAAGCACCATGGGGGGACCTGCTAATCCAACTATAGCTAAGATGATGGAATTCTTTGTATTCCTTGGAAACCTTTTCATCAGACTTATTAGAATGGTAATCGTACCACTTGTATTCTTCTCCATAACAAGTGGAGTCTTAAACCTGGGAGATATAAGAAGACTAAGAAACATTGGAGTAAGGAC
>CALGAG010000180.1 GCA_937951995.1 uncultured Bacillota bacterium | reverse complement strand
GAATGTTCATATGACAGGCTCATGGACAGCTTCAAGGAGCTGGGCCATGACAAGGTCTTCCTGGGCTCTGTGGAAGGTGGAAAAACCCTGGAGGATGTGATGGGGAATCTTAAGGGGGCAGAAATTCATGAGGTGGAATTGAGACCCTTTATGCTTGTGGCGGGGGACCATGCAAAGAATGACATGGCTTCGGAGGAAGATCAGGATTCATGGAAGAGTATCCTGGAAGGGGAAGGCATCCATGTAAGGGTGGACATGAAACCCCTGGGAGAGATGGATGAGATCCAGGACATGTTCCTGACGAAGCTTAAGGAGGTCCTGATATCATGAAGGCCATAATGATTACCGCACCATCCAGCAACAACGGAAAGACAACTGTTACAACGGGAATTATACGAGCATTGGAGAACAGGGGGATGTATGTGAATCCCTACAAGACGGGACCGGATTTCATCGATGGGAAATTCCTGTCAATGGCTGCTGGAGCAAGGGCTGGGAACCTGGACCTCCACATCCAGGGCTTTGAGGGAATCAGGGAGGCCCTTTCCATGGGAGAGGGGGACATAGCTGTTATCGAGGGTGTCATGGGCTATTTTGACGGGACTTCAAACACATGGGAGAATTCATCCTACGATATCTCAAAGAGATTTGATATACCGGCTGTTCTAGTATATACACCCAAGGGCGAGATGTTTTCAGCAATACCAAAGATCAAGGGCATGGCTGAATTTGGGGATTCAAGAATCCGTGCAGTGATACTCAACAAGACCAGCAGAAGGATGTATGAGATGCTCAGGAAAGCCATAGAGCTAAACACAGATCTGGCCGTCATAGGTCATATTCCATATGATGGTGATCTTGTGATTGAAAGCGAGTCCCTGGGGCTCCTCGAACCAGGAAGGATAGCGGGTGTTGAGGATAAAATCAGTAGAATGGCTTCACTGGTGGAGGATAACCTTGACCTTGACAAGCTGCTTGAACTTGCTGGCGAAGTGGGCACATCAGGGGGTGTGGGCTATGGAAGAACAAATGCGAGGGTTGCAATTGCCATGGATGATGCCTTTTCCTT
>CALGAG010000179.1 GCA_937951995.1 uncultured Bacillota bacterium | reverse complement strand
GAAGGTGGAAGAACAGTAGGAGCAGGTGTTGTAACAAAGGTTTACGAATAAGATTAAATTGACATAAGGCACGGCACTTTAAAGAAGGAGATTTCTCCTTCTTTTAGTGTCGTAATAAGCCTTACTGAAAACATGAGAAAATCTTACAATTGACGCAAAAAAACCTTGTATTTTAGTTATATATGGTGTAAACTATACTAGTGTTTAAATTTATGACATTGCGATGATGCAAAAGGTTGCTGCCCAGGCAGGGAATTTTTGCTGAGAATGTCCGGTTTTAAATCGGGCGGCTGGGATGCTGATAAATATTTTTAAAAAAAATAATGAACACCCGGGAGGGTGTATCGGTATCTCGAGTCGCATGTATAGTGTTAACATGCGATAGAAGGAGGGAAATTACATGTCAAACAAGCAAAAAATTAGAATTAGGTTGAAAGCGTATGATCACGAGTTATTGGACTCTTCAGCTCAAAGAATAGTTGAGACTGCAAAGAGAACGGGAGCGACTGTATCAGGTCCTGTACCATTGCCGACAGAAAAGGAAATCGTCACTATCCTAAGAGCGGTTCACAAGTACAAGGATTCCAGAGAGCAGTTCGAGCAAAGAACTCACAAGAGACTTATCGACATTCTCAATCCTAATCAAAAGACGGTTGATTCACTAATGAAGTTGAATCTGCCAGCAGGCGTAGACATAGAGATCAAATTATAATAATTTATATGATTGCCTAGGCAATCCGCTATAAAACGGAGGTGTAACAATGAAAAACATGTTAGGTAGAAAAGTTGGCATGACTCAAATCTTCAAGGAAAATGGAGAGGTAGTACCTGTTACAGTAATTGAGGCAGGACCACTTTTCGTAGTACAGAAAAAAACAGTTGAAAAAGACGGATACAATGCAGTTCAGGTTGGATTCGGGGAAGTTAAGGAAAGAAGGGTTACAAAGCCTTTAAAAGGACATTACGAAAAAGCCAATGTAGCTTACAGAAAATTCCTTAGAGAATTCCGAGTTGAGAATCCAGATGAATATGAAATAGGACAAGAACTCAAGGCAGACGTGTTCGCCGAGGGAGACATGGTTGATGTAACTGGAACTTCCAAGGGTAAAGGAACTGCCGGTGTAATCAAGAGACACAACTTCTCAAGGGGTAGGGAGACTCACGGATCCAAGCACCACAGAATGCCAGGTGGTATGTCAGCTGGTACTTATCCGGGAAGAGTATTCAAAGGCCACAAGATGATGGGTAGAATGGGTAACGAGAGAGTTACAGTTCAGAACCTTGAAGTTGTAAGAATAGATGCAGAAAAGAATCTTATCCTTGTAAAGGGAGCAGTACCTGGACCCAAAAAAGGATTAATCACAATAAAAGAAACTGTAAAGAAGTAATAATCCAGGCGGAAAGGAGGAAGCGTAATGCCTAAAGTTAATGTATATAATATGCTAGGTGAACTAGTTGAAGAAATGGAACTAAGCGATGCTGTATTCGGAGTGGAAGTGAATGAGCACGTAGTATATGAAGTTGTTAAGAACCAACTTGCTAACAAGAGACAAGGTACTCAGTCAGCTAAAACAAGAGCTGAAGTTAGAGGAGGGGGAAGAAAACCCTGGAGACAGAAGGGTACTGGTAGAGCGAGACAGGGAAGTACAAGATCACCACAATGGAAAGGTGGAGGAGTTGTATTTGCACCAAAGCCAAGAGACTATAGCTACAGTGTGCCTAAGAAGGTAAAGAGACTGGCTATGAAATCAGCCTTGACTGACAAGCTTCAAAACAACGAGATAATCGTAGTAGACACAATGAACTTTGACGCTCCAAAGACCAAGGAAATGGTAAATATGCTTAGTAATCTGAAAGCTGACAAGAAAGCGCTTATCGTAATGGATGAGAAAAACACAAACGTGATCAGATCTGCTGGAAACATTCCAAATGTTGCAACTACACTTGTAAATACTTTGAATGTTTACGACATATTGAAATACAATTCATTTATAATTACCAAGGAAGCTGTTAAAAAAGTGGAGGAGGTGTATGCATAATGCGTAATCCACACGATATTATCGTAAAGCCGATAATTACTGAAAAGAGTATGGAAGACATGGCATTTGGCAAATATACTTTTGCGGTAGACAAGAGAGCAAACAAGACAGAAGTTAAAAAGGCAATTGAAAGTATATTTGGAGTAAAGGTAGAAAAAGTCAATACCATGAACTATCTTGGCAAGATGAAGAGACAAGGTATGCATAGTGGTAGAAGACCAAGCTGGAAAAAGGCAATCGTAAAACTAACAGATGACTCCAAGAAGATAGAATTCTTCGAAGGGATGGAATAATAGGAAGATAAAAGGAGGGAAAACCAATGAGTATCAGGAAATTCAAACCTACTTCCCCTGCTAGAAGACAAATGAGTGTTTCAACATTCGAAGAAATCACTAAGAAGGAACCAGAAAAATCACTAGTGGTTAGTTTAAATAAAAACAGCGGAAGAAACTCACAAGGTAGAATAACCATCCGTCACAGAGGCGGTGGAGCAAAGAAGAAGTACAGAATAATCGACTTCAAGAGAAACAAGGACGGCATACCAGGAAAGGTAGCTGCCATAGAATACGATCCAAACAGATCAGCAAACATAGCATTGATCCATTATGTGGACGGCGAGAAGAGATACATCCTTGCACCATACAAGATCAAGGTTGGAGATGTTATTGAATCAGGCGAGAATGCAGACATCAAAATAGGTAATGCACTTCAGTTGAAGCACATACCAGTTGGTACAACAATACACAATGTTGAACTTAAGCCTGGAAAAGGAGCTCAGCTTGTTAGATCAGCTGGAGCAGAAGCTCAGCTAATGGCTAAAGAGGGCAAGTATGCTCAGCTTAAATTGCCATCAGGTGAATTCAGACTTGTTTCAGTTGAATGTAGAGCTACTATTGGACAGGTAGGAAACCTTGACCACGAGCTTATTACAATAGGTAAGGCTGGACGTTCAAGACATATGGGAATCAGACCTACTGTTAGAGGTAGTGCCATGAACCCGGTAGATCACCCACACGGTGGTGGAGAAGGTAGAGCGCCAATCGGAATGCCTGCACCTTCAACTCCATGGGGCAAGCCAGCGCTTGGATACAAGACTAGAAAGAAAAACAAGAAATCTGACAAATATATCGTAAGAAGAAGAACAAAATAGTACTTCTGAAAGGAGGAAATAAGTATGGGTAGATCCCTTAAGAAAGGACCATTTATCGATGATCATCTACTTAAGAAAGTAGAGGAGCTTAATAAAACAAATGATAAGAAAGTCATAAAAACCTGGTCACGTCGTTCAACTATTTTCCCTCAAATGGTAGGGCATACAATTGCGGTATACGATGGTAGGAAACACGTGCCGGTATATGTTACCGAGGATATGGTAGGACATAAATTAGGAGAATTTGTATCAACCAGAACATTCAGAAGTCACATCAACAAGAATGAGAAATCATCTGGTGTAAGAAGATAAGGTGAAGGAGGTAGAATTCGTGGAAGCTAAGGCTATAGCTAAATATGTTAGGATTTCACCATTGAAGGTAAACTTCATTTGTGCTGAGATCAGAGGCAAGCAAGTGGATGAAGCTCTTTCAATATTGAAATTTACACCAAAAAAAGGTGCGAAAGCTCTTGAGAAGGTGCTAAACTCCGCAGTTGCAAATGCAGAGAACAACTTTAATATGGATAGAGAGAATCTTTATGTATCAGAGGCATACGCAAACGAAGGTCCAAGAATGAAGAGATTCAGACCTAAGGCAAGAGGTATGGCATATCCGATAATAAAGAGAAGCAGTCATATAGGAGTAGTTGTAAAAGAACTAGACTAGAAAAGGAGGGATAGTTAATGGGTCAAAAAGTTAACCCACATGGTCTTAGGGTCGGAATCATAAAGGATTGGGATTCAAAATGGTACGCTGACAAGAAGACCTTCAATGAGTACTTGGTGGAAGATTTCAAAATAAGAGAATATCTGAAAGCGAAATTATATATAGCAGGAATATCAAAAATCGAGATTGAGCGTGCTGCCAGCAAGATCAAGGTATCCATCTTCACTGCAAAGCCAGGAATGGTAATCGGTAGAGGGGGATCTGGAGTTGAGGAGCTTAGACTTGCTATCGAGAAAATGACCAAGAAGAGCGTGGTTATCAACGTTGAGGAAATCAAGGTTGCTGAGCTTGACGCACAATTGGTTGCTGAGAACATTGCATCACAGCTTGAGAGAAGGGTAACCTTCAGAAGGGCAATGAAGCAAGCGATTCAAAGGACAATGAGATTCGGGGCACAAGGTATTAAAACACAGGTGGCAGGAAGACTTGGTGGAGCTGATATGGCTAGAACAGAAGGCTATAGTGAGGGAACAATTCCTCTACAGACACTAAGGGCAGACATTGACTACGGTTTTGCTGAAGCTATGACAACTTACGGTAAAATTGGCGTTAAGGTATGGCTATACAAAGGAGAAGTACTTCCTACCAAGAAAGTGGATAGAAGCAACAAAAAAGAAGGATCAGCAAAATAGATTAACGTCGTAGGAAGGAGGAAAGTTAATATGTTAATGCCTAAAAGAGTTAAATATAGAAGAGTTCATAGAGGTAGAATGAAGGGAAAAGCAATCCGTGGAAATTCAATAACATACGGAGAGTTCGGCTTGCAAGCCCTTGAGCCTGTGTGGATTACTTCAAATCAAATAGAGTCCGCAAGACGTGCCATGACTAGATACGTTAAGAGGGGCGGAAATATCTGGATCAAGGTTTTCCCAGATAAGCCAGTGTCAGAAAAGCCAGCTGAGACTCGTATGGGTTCCGGTAAAGGTTCACCTGAGTACTGGGTAGCGGTTGTTAAACCAGGCAGAATATTATTTGAAATGGGTGGTGTATCAGAAGAAGATGCAAGAGAAGCTATGAGACTTGCAGCTCACAAGCTACCTATCAAAACAAAATTTGTTACACGTGAAGAAACGCAAGATAAGGGTGGTGAAGCTAATGAAAGCTAAAGAAATTCGCCAAATGTCAGACAAGGAATTGAATAAGGAATTACTGGATCTTAAAGCAGAGCTATTTAACTTGAGATTTCAATTGGCTACAGGTCAGTTAGATAACCCTATAAAAATAAGTTCCGTAAGAAAAGATATCGCTCGTGTAAAAACTATCGTTCGAGAAAGAGAATTAAATATAGGGAAGGAGGTTTAATCTCTAATGGAAAGAGGAAATCGTAAAGTTAAAGTAGGTACTGTTGTAAGTGATAAGATGGATAAGACAGTTGTTGTTTCAATAGAGACATTTGTAACTCATCCATTGTACAAGAAGCAATTGAAGAGAACTTCAAAGTTCAAGGCTCACGATGAAAACAATGAGTGCGGCGTAGGCGACAAGGTTGAAATCATGGAGACTAGACCACTTAGCAAGGACAAGAACTGGAGAGTTGTCAGCATAATAGAAAAAGCAAAATAGGATATATTAGGCGAAGGGAGGTATTCTGAATGATTCAAACGGAAACCCGCATGAGAGTAGCTGATAATTCCGGAGCTAAGGAAGTATTGGTTATCAGAGTGCTCGGAGGTACCAACAAGAAGTATGCCAGCATCGGTGATGTAGTTGTCTGCACGGTTAAAAGTGCAACACCTGGTGGGGTTGTTAAAAAAGGACAAGTTGTTAAGGCTGTTGTTGTAAGAAGTAAAAAGGGTGTAAGAAGACAAGATGGATCATACATCAAGTTCGACGACAACGCGGCTGTTATAATAAAAGATGATAAGAATCCAGTAGGAACCCGTATTTTCGGACCTGTAACAAGGGAACTGAGAAGAGGTAACTACATGAAGATTATATCCTTGGCACCGGAAGTACTATAAGAGGAGGTGTATAGTATGCATGTTAAAAGTGGAGATACAGTAGTTGTAATTTCTGGAAAAGACAAAGGCAAGACTGGAAAAGTAATGAAGGTTATGCCTAAAGAAAATAGAGTAATCGTTGAAGGCGTCAACATGTTGACAAAGCACAAGAAACCTGCTGGACCTGGAAGACCAGGTGGAATCGTTCAGCTTGAAGGACCTCTAAACAGTTCTAAGGTCATGTTTTACTGCCCAAAGGACAAGCAGGGAGTTAGAGTGGGATATCAGGTTAAGAGCGACGGAAGCAAGGTTAGAGTTTGCAAGAAATGCGGAGAAGTTCTAGATAAATAATCACATTAGAGAGGAGGTAATGGAATGACTTCCAGATTAAAGGTAAAGTATAATGAAGAAGTTGTAAAAGCTTTAATGGAAAAATTCGAATACAGCAGTGTTATGGAAGTTCCCAAGCTTGAGAAAGTAGTTGTTAACATGGGAATCGGAGAAGCGAGAGACAACCCAAAGGCTCTTGAATCAGCAGTTAAGGAGCTTGAAACCATCACTGGCCAAAAGGCATTGGTTACTCAGGCAAAAAAATCCATAGCTAACTTTAAGCTTAGAGAGGGAATGAAGGTCGGAGCAAAAGTTACCCTTAGGGGAGAGAGAATGTACGAATTTTTAGATAAATTAATGAACATCGCCCTACCTAGAGTAAGAGACTTTAGAGGTGTTAGTGCCACTTCCTTCGACGGAAGAGGAAACTATGCCATGGGACTGAAGGAACAGTTAATTTTCCCTGAGATAGAATACGACAAGGTTGATGCTATGAGAGGTATGGACATAGTAATAGTAACAACTGCACAAACAGATGAGGAAGCAAAAGTGTTCTTGGAAAAAATGGGAATGCCCTTTAAAAAGTAGACGAAGGAGGGGGAAATCTTGGCAAAGAAATCAATGATCGCTAAACAGAAGAGAAAGCAAAAGTTTAGCTCACAGGAATATAATAGATGTAAATTATGTGGTAGACCTCACGGCTATCTGAGGAAATATGGCATTTGCCGTATCTGCTTCAGAGAATTGGCTTATAAGGGTCAAATACCCGGAGTTAAAAAGGCTAGCTGGTAATCCCAGGATTATGAAAGGAGGTAACAAACATGATGACAGACCCAATCGCGGATATGTTAACCAGAATTAGAAATGGTAACAACGCTAAACACGATTCAGTTGATGTTCCTGCGTCAAACATAAAGAAAGAAATCGCACAGATTCTTCTTAATGAAGGTTTTATCAAAGGATTTGATGTAATAGAAGACGGAAAGCAAGGAATCATAAGAATAGATCTAAAATACGGACAAAACAATGAGAAGGTTATTAGTGGTATCAAGAGGATATCAAAGCCTGGTCTTAAGGTTTACGTAAAGAATAACGAGATACCTAAGGTACTTGGTGGATTAGGAATAGCTGTACTATCCACATCAAAAGGAATCATGACAGATAAATCTGCAAGAAATGAAAATGTGGGTGGAGAAGTAATTTGTTACGTTTGGTAATAAATTACTAGATTATTGGAACAGGAGGTGCACTCATGTCAAGAATAGGATTAAAGCCAATTGATCTACCAGCTGGCGTTGAAATCAAAGTAAGCGACAACAACCTGGTAGAGGTAAAAGGACCAAAAGGACAATTAAGTCAACAAATAGATCCTGAAATGATTATAAAGATAGAGGATGGTGTTCTAAACGTAGAAAGACCATCAGAGCAAAAGAGACACAAGTCCGTGCACGGATTGTCCAGGACTTTGATTTGGAACATGGTAGAGGGAGTAACTGAAGGCTACCAGAAGTCATTGGATATTGTGGGTACAGGATACAGAGCTGCAAAGCAAGGAAACAAGCTTGTATTGACGCTTGGATATTCACATCCGCTTGAGCTTGAGGATCCAGAGGGTCTTGAGGTAGAGGTTCCTGCACAGAACAAGATAATTGTAAAGGGAATCGACAAGCAGAAGGTTGGAAACTTTGCTGCAAAGATAAGAGACTATAGAAAGCCTGAGCCATACAAGGGCAAGGGAATCAGATATACTGACGAACACGTTAGACGTAAAGTTGGTAAAACCGGTAAGTAGAAGGGAGTGAACAAATGTGCTTAAGAAAATAGATAAGAATAAAACCAGAAAAGTAAGACACACAAGAGTAAGGCAAAAAGTTAGTGGCACTCCTGCCAAGCCAAGACTGAACATCTACAGAAGCGGAAGCCATATTTACGCTCAGATCATTGATGATGTAGCTGGTAACACATTGGCAGCAGCTTCTACTCTGGATAAGGACCTAAGCCTTCCTTCAACCAAGAATAAGGAAGCGGCTAAAGCAGTAGGAATGGCAATCGGCAAGAAGGCCATAGACAAGGGTATCGAGGAAGTTGTTTTCGACAGAGGCGGCTATCTATACCATGGAAGAGTCAAGGAACTTGCTGACGGTGCCAGAGAAGCTGGACTCAAATTTTAATAGAAGGAGGGGAATTAATGGAACGCTCATATGTTGATGCAAGTGAATTAGATTTGCAAGAGAGAGTTGTTAATATAAATCGTGTAACTAAAGTAGTAAAAGGCGGTAGGAACTTCAGATTCAGCGCATTGGTTGTTGTTGGAGACGGAAATGGACACGTAGGAGTTGGAATGGCAAAGGCTCTTGAAGTGCCTGAAGCAATCAGAAAAGCGGTTCAGGATGCCAAGAAGCACATAATTGCAGTGCCATTGGAAGGAACCACTATCCCTCACGAGATTACTGGGGTTTATGGTGCAGGAAGAGTATTGATGAAGCCATCAAACGAAGGTACCGGAGTTATTGCAGGCGGAGCTGTTCGTGCCGTATGCGAGCTTGTAGGAATCAGGGATATCAGAACCAAGTCACTTGGAACTAACAACCCAAGAAACGTTGTTAATGCTACAATGGAAGCTCTTAAAGGCCTTAAGCGTGCAGAAGATGTTGCCAAATTAAGAGGTAAGACAGTAGAAGAAATACTAGGTTAGGGGGGAGAATAATGACTATGCTTAAAATCAAGTTGGTTAAGAGTCCCATCGGGAGACCTGAAACCCACAAAAAAACAGTCAAAGCCCTTGGATTAAGGAAAATCGGACAAGTAGTTGAAAAAAATGATACCCCTCAAATAAGAGGAATGATTCATCATATAGACTACATGGTTGAGGTAATAGACTAATAAAGGAGGTGTACGGATTGAAACTTAATGATTTAAGACCAAATGCTGGAGGAGGATCCAAAGCCAGAAAAAGACTTGGTAGAGGAATTGGTTCCGGAACAGGCAAGACATCAGGTAAGGGACACAAGGGTCAGAACGCGAGATCAGGTGGAGGAGTCAGACCTGGATTCGAGGGTGGCCAGATGCCTTTGTTCAGAAGGATGCCAAAAAGAGGATTCACCAACATCTTCCAGACAGTATATGCAATAGTAAATCTTGAGGATTTGAATAGATTCGAAGAAAACACCGTTGTTACTCCTGAACTTCTTTTCGAAGAAGGCGTTGTTAAAAAGGGTAAAGCCAAGGATGGAGTAAAGATTCTTGGAGACGGTGAATTAAACGTGAAATTGACAGTACAAGCACATAAATTTAGCAAATCTGCCGCTGAGAAGATCGAAGCAGCAGGCGGAAAGGTTGAGGTGATTTAATATGCTTTCAACCTTAAGGAATGCTTGGAGAATTCCAGACATTAGAAAGAAGATGACCTTCACCATCCTTATGCTTTTGGTTGTAAGATTGGGCGCGGCAGTGCCGGTACCCTTCATGAACAAGAGCATAATAGAAGGTATTTTCAATGCCAGTCAGGGTGGAATACTACAATTCCTAGATATGATGGCGGGAGGAACATTCAGTGACTTCAGCATTTTCGCCACAAATATCTACCCATACATCACTGCTTCCATTATTCTTCAGCTTTTGACAATAGCAATCCCAAAATTGGAAGAGCTGGCTAAGCAGGGAGAAGAAGGAAAGAAGAAAATCAATCGCTACACAAGATACGGTGCGATTGTACTGGCAGCGGTTCAGGCAATTGGTTATACATTTGGTCTGTTCCGAAATGCTTTGGAAACTCAGAATAGTATGCAGACAGTTATCGTAATATTGTCTATGGTTGCTGGAACGGCATTTCTTATGTGGATTGGTGAGCTGATTACTGAAAAGGGAATCGGAAATGGTATATCGCTATTGATATTCATTGGAATCATATCCAAGCTGCCATCCGACCTGATCAGTACTTTTAAGCTGGTGAGCATAGGACAATTGAGCTTGATTAAGGTATTGTTGTTTGGAATAGTAATGCTTGTTATCATTGCTTTTGTAGTAGCTCTTCAGGAAGGACAGCGAAAGATTCCTGTGCAGTATGCAAAGAGGGTTGTAGGAAGGAAAATGTACGGCGGACAAAGCACTCATATCCCCATCAAGGTATTGATGGCTGGAGTAATCCCTGTAATATTCGCATCCTCACTGCTTGCATTGCCACAGACATTCGCACTGTTCTCACGGGGAGGAATTACACAATGGGTGGAGAAGTACCTAACACCGGCAGGAAGCGTCGGAATTTGGGTGTACTCAATTCTTAACATATTGTTGATTGTATTCTTCACTTATTTCTACACCGCAGTACAATTCAATACAGTAGAATATTCAAAGAACCTTCAGCAAAACGGCGGTTTTATTCCGGGAATCAGACCTGGAAGACCCACATCAGACTACTTGAACAAGGTTGTTAACAGAATAGTATTCGTTGGTGGTATATCCCTTGCACTACTTGCATCATTGCCAATAGTGTTATCCAAGGCTTTCGCCATGAACGTTAACTTTGGTGGAACTGCCATAATAATTGTAGTAGGGGTTGCGTTGGAGACTGTAAAACAAATAGAATCACAAATGTTGATGAGACATTACAAGGGATTCTTGAACTAAACTATAGGAGATGATTAAAAATGAGATTGGTATTACTAGGTCCTCCAGGAGCAGGTAAAGGAACTCAGGCATCAGCTATAGTAGAAAAGTATAATATTCCACACATATCTACCGGGGATATTTTCAGAGCCAATATTAAAGAAGGTACAGCATTGGGACAGGAGGCTAAAGCCTACATGGACAAGGGTCTCCTGGTACCGGACGAATTAGTGGTATCTATAGTAAAGGACAGACTGCTTAAAGACGACTGCAAGGAAGGTTTCCTTCTGGATGGCTTCCCAAGAACAGTTAGGCAGGCTGAAGCATTGGATTCCGAACTGGATAAAATGGGTATAAAATTAGACAGGGTTATTAATATTAATGCAGATCCTGAAATTCTTATTGAGCGTGCTGTGGGAAGGCGTATATGCAGAGAATGTGGCGCCACATACCATGTCAAATACAACCCACCTAAGGTTGAAGGCGTATGCGATAAGGATGGGGGAGAACTCTATCAGAGAGATGACGACACAGAAGAGACGGTAACTACCAGGATCAACGTATACATGGAGCAAACGGAGCCATTGATAGATTACTACAAGAATCAAGGATTGCTGCTTGATGTGGATGGAACCAGGAAGATTGAAGAGGTTTTCGTTGATATCACAAGCGAACTTGACAAATAAGGGTGTAACACCCTTACCAGCAGAACAAAGAGGTGAATATAATGGATTCCACTAGTGACATATCCATCGGACAGGTGGTGAAGTCAAGAGCTGGCCGTGATAAAGGAAGAATATTCTTGATATACGACATAGCTGATGATCAATTTGTATATGTAGTTGACGGAGATCTTAGGAAGCTTGACAGACCAAAGAAGAAAAAAATCAAGCACTTGATTGTATTCAACACTGTTATGCCGGAATTCAAGGACAAGATAGAGAATAGCGTAAAGATAAATAACTCATATATTAGAAAAATTCTGGAACCTTTCAATAAGAGTTTCTAAATGAGAGTTGAACAGGAGGTTCGAAATCCATGGCTAAAAAAGATGTAATAGAGGTTGAAGGTACGGTTATCGATGCATTACCTAATGCCATATTTAAAGTAAGGCTTGAGAACGGACACGAAATTTTAGCCCATATTTCCGGTAAGTTGAGGATGCACTACATCAGGATACTACCAGGAGATACCGTAACAGTAGAACTATCGCCCTACGATTTAACAAGAGGCAGGATAACCTGGCGAAACAAGTAGCATAGGAGGGATTATTATGAAAGTCAGACCATCTGTAAAAAAGATGTGTGAAAAATGCAAAGTCATTAAAAGAAAAGGAAGAGTAATGGTCATCTGTGAAAATCCTAAACATAAGCAAAAACAAGGCTAATAACGAGTTTGAAAAATAGGAGGTGTAGACGTTAATGGCAAGAATTGCAGGCGTAGACTTACCAAGAGATAAGAGAGTAGAAATTGGTTTGACATATATATTTGGTATTGGAAAGACCAGCTCAAATGAAATTCTGGCAAAAGCTGGAGTTGACAAGGACACTAGGGTAAAGGACCTAACTGAGGCTGAAGTTTCCAACCTTAGGGCAGTGATTGATACCTACCATGTTGAGGGAGATCTTAGAAGAGATATCGCCCTAAACATTAAAAGACTTAAGGAAATCAACTGCTACAGAGGACTTAGACACAAGAGGGGACTTCCAGTAAGAGGACAGAGAACCAAGACAAATGCAAGGACTAGAAAAGGTCCTAGAAGATTAGTATCCAAGAAGAAATAGGTAAAGGAGGGGAACTTAATGGCACCTAAAAAAGGTAAAGCAACACGTGTAAGAAGAAGAGAACGTAAGAACATTGAGAGAGGTCAGGCTCATATTTCTTCATCCTTCAACAATACAATGGTAACACTTACAGATACCCAAGGTAATGTAATATCATGGGCAAGCTCTGGACAGCTTGGATTCAGAGGGTCAAGGAAATCCACTCCTTATGCCGCACAACAATGTGCTGAGGAAGCTGCAAGAAAAGCTATGGAGCATGGACTTAAGGTCGTTGAGGTATTTGTAAAGGGACCTGGATCAGGAAGAGAAGCGGCAATAAGGTCACTACAGGCATCCGGACTTGAAGTTAGCATGATCAAGGATGTTACTCCAATTCCACACAATGGATGTAGACCACCGAAGAGAAGAAGAGTTTAATAGGAGGTGTAAATAGAGATGGCAAGATATACAGGGCCAGTTTGCAGATTGTGCCGAAGAGAAGGTACAAAGCTTTTCCTTAAGGGAGACAGATGTTATACAGACAGATGTGCTCTTAACAAGAGAAACTTTGCTCCAGGACAACACGGACAATCTAGAAAGAAAGTTACTGAGTATGGATTGCAGCTAAGAGAAAAGCAAAAGGTACGTAGATTCTATGGACTTTCAGAGTCACAGATGAGCAAGTACTTCATGATGGCTGATAAAATGAAGGGTGTAACCGGTGAGAATCTGTTCAAGATTCTTGAGTCAAGACTTGACAATGTAGTTTACAGAATGGGTCTGGCTGCTTCAAGAGCAGAAGCAAGACAGCTTGTGACACATGGACACTTCCTGCTGAATGGAAATAAGGCGACAATACCTTCACTTATGACTGCAGTAGGTGATGTTATCGAGGTTAAGGAAAAAAGCCGTGGTAGCGAGAAATTCAAGACTTTGGTTGAAAACCACAGTGGAAATACAGCACCATGGATAAACATAGATCTTGAAAAACTAAGAGGAACAATCGTAGCTGAATCAACCAGAGAGGATATTGATCTTCCAGTTGAAGAACATCTAATCGTCGAGCTATATTCTAAATAATCGATATAATAGTATCAGTTGCCCTCGTCCGTTAAAAATTAAAAAAATCAAGGAGGGTTATGCTTAATGATAGAAATTGAAAAGCCTAGAATTGAGATCATGGAATTAAGTGAAGATGGAAGCTATGGTAAATTTGTTGTGGAGCCCCTTGAAAGAGGCTACGGAACAACACTTGGAAACTCTCTTAGAAGAGTACTGCTTTCATCATTGCCCGGAGCAGCAATATCATCAATTAAGATCCAGGGAGTCCTGCATGAGTTTGCAACCATCCCAGGCGTTTTGGAAGATGTGCCAGAAATCATACTCAATATCAAGGAAGTAGCAGCAAAGATGTACACTGAAGAGCCTGTAACAATGATCATCGACGTGGAGGGACCTCAGGTCGTAACAGCCGGTGACATTGCAACGGGGATGGAAGTTGAAATAGTGAACAAGGACCAGCATATAGCAACCGTCAATGAAGATGGGAAGTTGTATATTGAACTTGAGCTTATCAGAGGAAGAGGCTACTCAGTTGCCGAGAAGAACAAGAAGGAAGGTCAGCCTGTGGGAGTTATTCCTGTAGACTCATCCTTTACTCCTGTAAGCAAGGTCAACTACCAGGTCGGAAACACAAGAGTCGGTCAGATAACTGACTACGACAGACTTGAGCTTGATGTCTGGACAAATGGAACCATGAGTGCTGATGAAGCCACTTCATTGGGAGCCAAGATCCTTACGGAGCACCTTAATCTGTTTATCGGACTTACAGACCATGTCAACGAGGTTGAAATCATGGTGGAAAAGGAAGAGGACAAGAAGGAGAAGGTACTTGAAATGACAGTGGAGGAGCTGGATCTTTCAGTTAGAAGCTATAACTGTCTTAAGAGAGCAGGCATCAATACTGTTGAGGAATTGACTGAAAAAACTGAGGAAGACATGATGAAGGTTAGAAATCTAGGCAAGAAATCCCTTGAAGAGGTACAGAAAAAGCTTGCTGAATTGGGATTAGGCCTTAAATCAAGTGATGAATAACCTACGCAAGAAGGAGGGATAAATGTGACAACACTAAGAAAACTTGGTCGCCCTACTGCTCATAGAAAAGCAATGTTGAGAAATCAAGTTACATCATTACTAAGGGAAGAAAGAATTGAAACCACAGTAACCAGAGCTAAAGAGACAAAGAGAATGGCTGAGAAGATGATTACTTTGGCAAAGAAAGGCGATCTTCATGCAAGGAGACAAGCACTTGCATTCATATATGATGAAGATGTGGTGAGGAAATTATTTGATGAAATAGGTCCTAAGTATGCCGACAGAAATGGTGGTTATACAAGGGTATTAAAAGTTGGTCCTCGTCGCGGAGATGGCGCAGAAATAGCTATATTGGAACTTGTTTAATAGGGAGGGGGATTAAGTTGACACTTAGTCCCTTTAGTTTTGTGAAATCCACTTGGTTGCCAGGAAAGGTCAATTGAAATAACATTTTTCTTGTGTTATATTAAACTGGTAATAGAAAATTTTAACAGAGGTATAATATGAACGAAAAAAACAACAATATAATGATCGATATACAAAATGTGAGCTATGAATACAGCTCCTACATTGATGAAAGCATCCAATTGGCCGTAAATGACCTGAGCATCCAAATCAAAAGAGGGGAATTTTTTGTGGTTCTTGGACACAATGGGTCAGGAAAATCCACTCTTGCAAAGATGATTAACGGATTGATTCTGCCATCCAAGGGTGATATCTGGGTTAACGGCATGAACACAAGGGATGAGGATAAAATCTGGGACATCAGATCAACAGCCGGTATGGTGTTTCAAAATCCCGACAATCAGATTGTAGCCACAATTGTTGAGGAGGATGTTGCCTTTGGACCGGAGAACCTGGGTGTGCCCCCTGCTGAAATAAGAAGGCGGGTTGATGATGCTCTTGAGGTTGTTGAAATGACAGAATACAAGAGTCATGCTCCACACCTCCTATCAGGTGGACAGAAGCAAAGGGTTGCCATAGCGGGAATATTGGCCATGGAGCCTGATTGCATCATTTTTGACGAACCTACAGCAATGCTTGACCCATCAGGGAGACTTGAGGTAATGGAGACCATAAAGAAGTTGAATGAGGATAAGAACAAGACCATCATTCTTATCACCCACTACATGGATGAGGCTGTGGAAGCCGACAGGGTCATGGTGCTAAATGAAGGTGAGGCTGTAATGCTTGGAACCCCAAAGGAGATTTTCAAGCAGGTTGAAAAGCTTAAGTCCCTGGGACTTGACGTGCCACAGGTAACGGAGCTTGTGTATGAGTTGAACAAGGAAGGGTATAATATCAAAGACGATATATTATCTGTTGAGGAGCTGGTGGACACGCTATGATTATAGAACTGAAGGACGTAGACTATATTTATAATCCTGGGACACCATTTGAAAAGAGGGCCCTGGACAAGATAAACCTTCAGGTGGAGGAGGGGGAATTCATAGGACTTATTGGCCATACAGGCTCTGGCAAGTCAACCCTTGTACAGCACTTGAACGGACTTATGAAGCCTACCAAAGGAACCATCATAATCGATGGTGAGGATCTTTCAAGCAAGGAGACCAAGATGAAGTCTGTGAGACAGAAGGTGGGTCTTGTGTTTCAATACCCTGAACACCAGCTGTTTGAAGAGACCATCTACAAGGACATTGCCTTTGGACCAAAAAATCTTGGACTATCCGATGAGGAAGTTGACAAGAGGGTCAGGGATGCAATGGAGCTTGTTGGTCTTGAGTTTGAAGAGCTTAAGGAGAGGTCACCCTTTGAGCTTTCAGGTGGACAGAAGAGAAGGGTTGCCATTGCAGGGGTAATTGCCATGAAGCCAAAGGTTCTGATACTTGACGAGCCAACAGCTGGTCTTGACCCCAAGGGCAGGGATGACATCCTTGATGAAATCAGAAAGATATATGACAAGGAAAATATAACAATCATTCTAGTTTCCCACAGCATGGAGGACATAGCCAGACTTGTCAACAGGATATTTGTAATGCACAAGGGCAAGGTTGCTCTTGACGGCCCGACAAGAGAGGTGTTCTCCAAGACAGATGAGCTTGAGGAGATGGGCCTTGGAATTCCACAGATCACAAAGTTTATGAAGGCCTTCAAGAGCAGGGGTAATAGTGTGAAGGACGATATCCTTACCATTGAAGAAGCCAAAGCGGAAATATTAAATTATTTAAGGAGTAAGAAGGATGCTTAAAGATATTACAATCGGACAATATTTTCCAGGAACATCTATAGTTCACAAATTGGATCCTAGAGTGAAAATAATCATTGTAGCATTGTTTATTGCATCTCTCTTCTTTGTGACAAGCTTCATACCATATATATTCATCGTGGCCTTCATTGGAATTGTAATTTCCATCGCAAATCTACCGGTTAAATTTATCATAAAAGGTTTGAAGCCCCTGATGTTTATAATCTTAATAACCTTTGCCATCAACCTGTTCATGACCAAAGGAGAGGTCCTGGCTGAGTTGGGCCCCTTGGTAATAACAAAGGAGGGCTTGAGACAGTCTGTCTTCATGGCTCTAAGGCTGATTTTCCTTATAACGGGAACATCGCTTTTGACCCTTACCACATCTCCAATCGCCTTGACAGACGGAATAGAAAGGCTTCTGTCTCCTTTTAGCAGAATCGGACTACCGGCACACGAGCTGGCCATGATGATGACAATAGCCCTAAGATTTATTCCAACACTTCTTGAGGAAACTGACAAGATAATGAAGGCTCAGATGGCAAGAGGAGCGGACTTCGAATCGGGGAATATTTTAAGCAGGGCAAAGAATCTTGTACCCCTTCTCGTTCCCCTGTTTATCAATGCCTTCAGAAGGGCAGATGAGTTGGCCACTGCCATGGAGGCAAGGTGCTACCGTGGTGGAGACGGCAGGACAAGACTTAACGAGCTAAGGTTTGTTAGGAGAGACTATGCAGTCCTGACGGGAATGACAATCTTTTTTGCAGCGATAATATCCAGCCGATATATATGGTGATAATATGAGAAACATCAAGCTTATAATAGAATACGACGGTACAAACTACTGGGGATGGCAGACCCAGGAGAGCTTTCCCTCCATTCAGGAGGAAATAGAGAAAGCTCTTTACAGGGTGACTGGTGAAAAGACTGTACTGTATGGATCAGGAAGGACAGATGCAAAGGTTCATGCCCTTGGGCATGTTGCTAATTTCAGGACTGAATCATCCATACCTGGAGAGAGATTCAGGTTTGCCTTGAATATTGAGCTTCCTGAAGACATCAGGGTCAAATCGTCCCAGGAGGTACCAATGGATTTTCACGCTAGGTTCAGTGCAACACACAAGAGGTATGTCTACAGGATATACAACGGTGAGCCAGAAAGGCCCCTGCTTAGGAATTATACATGTCATATCAAACATCCATTGGACGTAGAATTGATGAGAGAAGCGGCCAAGTACTTTATTGGAACCCATGATTTCAGATCTTTCAGAGGGAGGAGAACTTCCATAAAATCATCCATACGGACCATTTATTCAATAGAAATTGAAAAAAAAGACGAGATAATTGAAATAGCACTGGAGGGAAACAGCTTTCTCCGAAATATGGTCAGGATCATTGCGGGAACCCTTATTGAGGTAGGAGCCGGCCAGAGGTGCAAGGAGGAGATTCCTGAAATGATTCAGGACAGGGATAGACGGTCTGCTGGAAGAACAGCACCAGCCCAGGGACTATTTTTGGAAAAAGTATACTACAGGTAAAATCTGCCTTGACATTGATTGTTACTTGTATTAGAATATATAAGAGTGTTTAAAAAGAAGCCCGGAAACTTTTTAGTAGACACCTTAAAACGAATGTTGTTGTAAGGAGGGAAATAGATGAAAAGCTATATGGCAAAAGCCAATGAAGTCGAAAGAAAATGGTATATCATAGACGCAGAAGATAAAGTATTGGGAAGACTGGCCACAGAGATTGCAACTATTCTGAGAGGTAAGAATAAGCCCATCTACACACCACATGTTGATACAGGTGATTTTGTTATAGTTATAAACGCTGACAAGATCAAACTTACTGGAAAGAAACTGGAGCAGAAAAACTACACATACCATACAGGTTATCCAGGAGGCTTGAGACAGGTATCATACGGCGAGCTGATGGAGAAGAATCCCGAGAAGATAATTGAGCTGGCTGTTAAAGGAATGCTGCCAAAGAATAGTCTGGGAAGACAAATGTACAGGAAACTTAAGGTTTACAGAGGTACAGAGCACGGACACCAGGCGCAGAAGCCAGAAGTTTACGAAGTTTAATTAATTGATGAAGGGAGGACTGTAAATGGCTGCAACACAATTTTTAGGAACAGGAAGAAGAAAGACATCCGTTGCAAGAGTTAGATTAGTACCAGGTAACGGACAGGTCACAATCAACAAAAGAGATATTGAGGACTTTTTCAACTACGAGACACTAAGAGTAATTGCAAAAGAGCCTTTGACCATAACTGAAACAGCAGACAAGTACGACGTATTTGTAAATGTTCACGGCGGTGGATTCACAGGACAGGCCGGAGCAATCAGACACGGTATTGCCAGAGCTCTACTTGAAGCAGATGGAGAGTTAAGACCAATACTTAAGAAGGCAGGACATCTTACTAGAGATTCAAGGATGGTAGAGAGAAAGAAATACGGTCTAAAGAAGGCAAGAAGAAGTCCACAGTTCAGCAAGAGATAATAGGAAAGCACCCATTGGGTGCTTTTTTTTAGCCCTTTTTAATTGTTAACAAAGGTTATCCCCTGTGGATTGTGGATAATGTGGATAAGGTGGATAAGTACCCGAACATGCGTATCAGGAGCTATTTATCAGCTGTATAGGTCGTCTCTGGCATCCTTGAGATACTGGATTATGGCAAGGTTCTGTGGACACTTTTCCTCACACAGTCCACACTCCACACATCTGGAGCTGTCCTCCTCCTTTTCAACGAGGTTGGAATATGATTTGGAGGCCTCCTCCATGGATCCATATACATGGGCATCGTTGTAAAGCTGAAAGATATTCGGGATTGCAACATTCTGTGGGCAGGGGATGCAATACTTGCAGCCTGTACAGTCCACCTTGGTCCTGCTCCTATATATCTGGGCTGCCATATTCACAATGTCCATGTCCTCCGGTGATAGAACATCATCATCAGAGCTAATTCCTATATTTTCCTCAAGCTGGTCCAGAGAGGACATTCCGCTTAGGACAACTGATATGCCTTGCAGACCATGAAGCCACTTCAGAGCCCATCTAACCGGCGTACGGGAGGTTTGCGACCTATTCCACACCTGGAGGACATCCTCAGGTGATTGAGCCAGCTTGCCCCCCTTAAGGGGCTCCATGACCACTACGTCTATACCTCTGTTTTTTGCATATTCAAGACCCGCTAGACCAGCCTGATATTCAGTGTCCATGTAGTTCAATTGGATCTGACAGAACTCCCAGGGATAATGATCGATTATCTCCTTAAAAATCGGTAGCTCATCGTGGAATGAAAATCCGATATATCTGATTTTGCCTTCCTCCTTGGCCCTTTCTACGAACCTTTCAAATTCAAGAGATTTTATTTTTTCGAAAGAATTTTTATTAAGGGCGTGAAAAAGGTAAAAATCCACGTAGTTTGTATTTAAATTAACCAACTGCTCATCAAGATATTTCATAAAATCATCATGATTTTCCATAAGCCAAACGGGAGATTTAGTGGCCAGGTGGTAATCCTCCCTTCTGATACCCTCAAGTGCTCTTCCCAGGAAAGCCTCAGATTCCCCTCCGTGATAGGGATATGCAGTGTCAAAATAATTGATTCCTTTTTCGAGGGCATACCTTACAATTGAGGTTGACCTATCCACATCGATTTTTGAATTATCATTCTCCAAAACAGGAAAACGCATACAACCCAGGCCTAATAGTGAAACATTTAACTTGTTGACAGAAAATTCACGGTATTGCATAAAAAATCCCCCTTATGTATAATTGAAGTATACTACTGAAATACGACTTACTTGGTATAATTCATGTAATCCAGATTAGTTTAACTGCCAAGCAAGTGGGTAGTTATAGGATAGTATATTGAAATTATACCACAAATAAGAGGAAGGAGTGATTGAATGGAAGCAAAAAAGACACCCCTGTATGATGAGCATGTCAAGTTGGGGGGTAATGTTGTTGACTATGCTGGATGGTATCTTCCAGTGCAGTATGAGGGCCTGGTACCAGAGCATGAGGCTGTAAGAAATGCAGTTGGGCTTTTTGATGTATCGCACATGGGAGAGATAACGATCAAAGGGAAGGACGCACTTGCCTTTGTTAATTATCTAATGACCAATGACATAAGTACAATAGTCGACAACCAAGTTATTTACACATTCATGTGCCACCCAACAGGAGGGGTCGTGGATGATTTGCTTGTGTACAGATATGATGGGGAATTCTTCTATCTGGTAGTTAATGCTGCAAATGTTGACAAAGACCATAAGTGGATCCTTGAAAACAAGGGAGATTTCCAGGTCGAAATCGAAAACATTTCAGATTCAGTTGGTGAGGTTGCCATACAGGGACCACTGGCTGAAAAGGTACTACAGAAGCTTACAGACTATGACTTGTCACAGGTCAAGTTCTTCCACCTTAAGAGGGATATTGAGGTTGCTGGAGTGAACTGCATGGTATCAAGAACCGGCTACACAGGTGAGGACGGTTTTGAGGTTTATTGTGACAAAGATGGTATTGTTACAGTCTGGAATGCAATCCTTGAGGCTGGACAGGATGAGGGAATCAAACCTACAGGATTAGGCTGCAGGGACACATTGAGATTTGAGGCATCACTTCCACTTTACGGACATGAGATGGACGATGAAATCACTCCTCTTGAAGCGGGATTCAAGTATTTTGTTAAGCTTGACAAGGAAGCAGACTTCATAGGCAAGGATGCTCTAAACAAGATGTGGAGTGAAGGCCTTGAAAGGAAGCTTGCTGGAATAGAGCTTCTTGACAGGGGTATTGCCAGAGAGGGCTACGAGGTTTACAAGGATGGCGAAAAGATTGGCCATATTACAACAGGCTACAAGAGTCCCACACTTGGCAAGGTAATTGGTAATGCACTTATCAAGACAGAGTTCACAGAGCTTGGAACAGAGGTGGACATCAAGATCAGAAACAAATTTGCAAAAGCAAAGGTTATAAGCAAGAAATTTCTTAAAAAATAAATTCTAGGGGGTAATCAAATGAAAGTAGCAAAAGGATTATTTTACACAAAGGATCATGAGTGGGTAAAGGTAGAGGGAGACGAGGCATTTATAGGTATTTCTGACTATGCACAGCATCATCTTGGGGACATAGTATATGTTGAGCTTCCTGATGTTGACGACGAATTTGAAAAAGGCGATGACTTCGCAGCGGTTGAATCAGTTAAGGCTGCCTCTGATGTGTTTATGCCAGTTGGCGGAAAGGTAGTAGCAATCAATGAAGAGCTTATGGATGATCCTGCACTACTTAACCAGGATGCATTTGAAAACTGGTTGATAAAGGTTGAATTGGCAGACAAGGCTGAAGTAGAAGAACTAATGAATGATGAGGACTACGAAAAGTTTTTAGCTGAGGAGGAATAAGATGCATCCATATATCGCTAATACACCTGAAGATATCCAGGAAATGCTCAAGGCGATTGGTCTGGAAAGCATAGACCAGTTGTTTGATGATATTCCAAAGGATATTAAGCTTTCAAGAGAGCTTGATCTTCCAAAATCGAAAAGTGAGCTTGAAGTAAGCTCATATCTGAAGAAGCTTGCTGATAAGAACTGTTCAATGAGTGAGCTGACAAGCTTTTTGGGAGCAGGTGCGTACGATCACTATATACCATCAATAGTAAATCATGTTATATCAAGAAGTGAGTTCTACACTTCTTATACGCCTTACCAGCCTGAAATAAGCCAGGGAACATTGCAGTACATTTTCGAGTTCCAGACCCTGATTGCAAATCTTACAGGAATGGATCTTGCCAATGCATCACTTTATGATGGTGGTACGGCAGTAGTTGAGGCAGCCCTTATGGCAGCTGCCTACTCAAGAAAAGACGAGATTATTATATCAAAGTCAGTTAAACCTGATGCAAGAAAGATTCTTCACACATATGCGCATGTTCAGGATCTGAAGGTAATCGAGGTAGATATCAAGGATGGAGTTACTGACATGGAAGCCCTTGATGGACTGGTAAATGACAATACTGCTGCAGTTATTGTACAAAGTCCTAACTTCTTCGGAATAATCGAGGACCTTGAAGCAATTGGAGAAATTGCCCACAAGGGTAAGAAGACTACCTTTATAGCTTCCGTTGATCCGATTTCACTTGGTATTCTAAAGAAGCCTGGTGACATGAATGTTGATGTTGTAGTCGGAGAAGGACAGTCACTGGGAATACCAGTTAGCTTTGGTGGACCTTATCTTGGATTCATGGCAGTCAAGAAGGACTATGTGAGAAAGATTCCTGGAAGGATAGTTGGACAGACCGAGGACCTTGACGGCAAGAGATCCTTTGTGCTGACCCTTACAGCCAGAGAGCAGCATATAAGAAGAGAGAAGGCAACATCAAACATCTGCTCAAACCAGGGGCTTAATTCACTGGCAGCAACTGTCTACATGGTGACAATGGGCAAGGAAGGCCTTAGGGAGGTTGCATTGCAATCAACCAAGAAGGCTCACTACGCCTATGAGCAGCTTATTAAATCAGGCAAGTTCAAGCCTGCATTTGACAAGCCATTCTTCAAGGAATTTGCATTGACTTCCGATATTGCACCTGAAAAGATCAATGAAGCCCTTAGAAAAGAAAATATCATCGGAGGCTATGACTTAGGCAAAGAATATCCCCAGTTTGAAAATAGCGTCCTTTATGCAGTGACAGAAAAGAGAACGAAGGAAGAAATCGATAAACTGACCAGCGTAATGGAGGGGATATAATGAGAAACTACGAGAAATTGATATTCGAACTTTCCAAACCTGGTAGAAAGGCATACATGTTACCTGCAAATGACGTGGAGGATGTTGCTGTAGACAGCCTTATACCTGGGGAATTCTTAAGTGAGTCCGAGTTGGACCTTCCTGAATTGTACGAGGTGGACATAATTCGTCATTATACAAATCTATCAAATAAGAATTATGGCCTTGACACAGGATTCTACCCACTTGGATCATGTACAATGAAATACAATCCAAAAATCAATGAAGATACAGCAAGATACGACGGATTTGCAAATCTACATCCCTTGCAGCCAGATGACTGCACACAGGGATCACTTCAGCTTCTACACGAGCTTGAGCTTAGTCTGTCAGAAATTGCCGGAATGGATAGAACAACTCTTCAACCAGCAGCAGGAGCCCATGGCGAGCTGACTGGAGTAATGATAATAAAGGCTTACCACGAAAAGAGAGGGGAAGCACACAGAAACAAGATAATAGTTCCTGATTCAGCACACGGTACAAACCCAGCCACAGCAGGAATGGCAGGATACAAGATTGTGGAAATAAAATCAACAAGAGATGGACTGGTTGACCTGGATGCACTTCGTGCAGCTGTGGGAGATGACACTGCAGGCCTTATGCTTACAAATCCCAATACCCTTGGAATATTTGACAAGGGAATCAAGGAAATAGCGGATATTGTCCACGAGGCAGGGGGACTTCTCTATTACGATGGAGCCAATGCCAATGCTATCCTGGGCTATGCAAGACCTGGAGACATGGGATTTGACGTCGTTCACTTCAACCTGCACAAGACCTTCTCAACACCACATGGTGGAGGAGGACCAGGAGCAGGACCTGTAGGAGTAAAGAAGGAGCTTGTTCCATTCCTGCCTGTTCCAATGGTGGAGAAAAAGGATGACAAGTACTTCCTTGATTATGACTATCCCGATTCAATCGGAAAGGTTAAGGATTTCTACGGACACTTCGGTATCCTTGTAAGAGCCTACACCTATATATTGACAATGGGTTCAGATGGACTGAAGAAGGCTTCAGAGATGGCAGTCTTGAATGCAAACTACCTCTGCAGTCAGTTGAAGGATTACTACCACCTTCCAATCGACACCATCTACAAGCATGAGTTTGTACTGGGAGGATTGAAGGACACATTAAGTGAGGTTACCACTCTTGATATTGCCAAGAGACTGCTTGACCTTGGATACCATCCACCAACAATCTACTTCCCATTGATTATCAACGAGGCACTTATGATTGAGCCGACTGAAACAGAAAGCAAGGAGACCCTGGATGAGTTTATCCAGGCTATGATCCAGATTGCCAAGGAGGCGGAATCCGACCCTGCAATCCTTAAGTCAGCTCCAAACAGAACAAAGGTAAGAAGACCAAATGAAGTCAAGGCAGCACGAGACATCAACGTAAAATACGAAGGGTAGGTGTATTGCTTGACAAAGAGAATAGCTATTATCGGTGCTGGACCGGGTGGCTATGTTGCAGCCATAAAGGCTGCGCAACTTGAGGCAGAGGTTTTTCTTATAGAAAACAGAGACATTGGGGGTACATGCCTTAACAGGGGGTGTATCCCCACTAAAACATATTTCAGGAATGCTGAAATAATGTCCTCACTCAAGAGAGCCGATGAGTTTGGTATAAGGGTGGAAGGCTACAGCCTTGATGGAAAGGCTCTTCTGGAGAGAAAGAACAAGGTTGTGGATGACCTTGTGTCCGGAATAGAAAAGCTTATTTCATCCTACAGCAATATCGAATTCGTACCGGGTAAGGCATCTTTCAAAGATAATAAAACATTGACAGTAGAGCTTCTGGAAGGGGGAACCCGAGAAATAGAAGCTGACAATATCATTATTGCAACAGGGTCCTACCCCCAGATGACCGAAACAAAGGGTGTAGACCTTCCTGGAGTCATCACATCTGACGATATCCTGGAGCTGGACCACATCCCAGAGACACTTATAGTAGTGGGTGGAGGAGTTATTGGACTTGAGTTTGCAAGCATATATCAGGAGCTCGGTTCACATGTTATACTTCTGGCATCCAGGATCCTAAAGGATGGGGACAAGGAAATCGGGAAAAGGTTGCTACCGATGCTTAAGAAGCAAGGTATGGAGACCTATGTGAATATCCGTGCAAAGGAAATCTCCAAGGAAGGGGACAGGCTGAAGGTTCTTGCCAAGTATAAGGAAAAGGACGAGGAAATAGAGGTAGTTGGAGACTATGTCCTGATTGCGTCAGGAAGAGGCCCTCTTGTTGAGGGACTTGGCCTTGAAGAAGCAGGGGTTGAGTACTCAAATAGGGGCATACAGGTTGATGACAACTACGAGACTACAGTTCCTGGAATCTATGCAATTGGAGATGTAAACTCAAAGGGGATCCAATTGGCACACGTTGCTTCATCCCAGGGTGAGTACGTTGTTGAGAAAATAATGGGTCATGAGCCCGACTTGAATCACGAGCATTGGCCATCCTGTGTGTTTACAATGACAGAGGTTGCTCAGGTGGGCTACACTGAAGAGCAGCTTAAGGAGAGGGAAGTGGACTACAGGTCCAGCAAGTTTATGTTCTCAGCCAACGGTAAGGCCCTGTCATTGGGAGAACCTGAAGGGATAATCAAGATTCTTGCTTCAAATGAGGATAACAGGATTCTTGGTGTTCACATTCTGGGACCACACGCAAATGACCTTATCCACGAGGGTGCCTTGGCAATTTCCAACAACATGGATGTGGCTTCAATCAAAAGGACAATACATGCCCATCCAACACTTTCAGAGGCATTCTTTGAGGCGACACTGGGACTTGATGAGGCTGCAATCCACATTGCACCCAAGAGAAAAAGAAGAGGATAGCAAGAGCAACGGGGAGACCCGTTGCTTGATTTTTTCAGGGGGACTTGTATGACAACAAAGAAAAAACTATTGATTGTTATTTGCTCCATTGTATTTTTAATCATAGGATTTATGGTAATGGGTAAGTCTGAAGGTGTACTATTTGACCAGGTCATCATGGATTCTGTACACAGGAATAATAACATTATTTTGATCAGAGCCATGGAATTGATATCATTTCTTGGATCGGAGGCATTCCTGTTTCCGGCCATGGGCACGGCAATAGCCTACTACACCATTAAGAAGAAATATCTTGTAGCAGGGCTCCTACTGACCTCTTCATTGGGCAGCTGGCTGATGAACCACCTTCTTAAGCAGATATTTCAGAGGCCAAGACCCTTTGAATATTTTCTGGTAGACCAGGGAGGTCTTAGCTATCCAAGTGGACACTCAATGGTATCCATGACCATGTTCCTGACAATTGCCTACCTCCTTACAAGAGATTCCACCAGGGGAGGAAGGAATAAATGGATTTGGTCTGGGGCACTTGCCTATGTTCTACTCATGGGGACCAGTAGGGTCTTTCTTGGTGTTCATTGGCCCACTGACATAATTGGAGGATTTGCTGCAGGCTATCTTTTCTATGAAGGGTACATGAATATTATCAGGGGTAAGATAAAAAGGGATTCCGTCTAATCGGAATCCCTTTTTTCCTAATTGATGCTTTCATCGCCAAGGTACTGGTTTGTGTAGAGTCTATGGTAATATCCTTTTTTCATCAGCAATTCTCTGTGGGTTCCATCCTCAACGATTTCACCATTTTTGATGACCAGAATCCTATCTGCATTTTTAATTGTGGATAGTCTGTGGGCGATTACAAAGCTTGTTCTTCCTTTAAGGACTTTTGTGATGGCGTCCTGGATAATCTTCTCCGTCTCTGTATCGATGGAAGAGGTTGCTTCGTCAAGGACAAAGAGTGAAGGATTACGTATTATTGCCCTGGCAAATGAGATAAGCTGCTTCTGACCGGTTGACAGCATTCCGCCTCCCTCGCCCACCTGGGTATCGTAGCCATCCTCAAGCTCCATTATAAACTCGTGAGCATTTACAATCCTACAAGCCTCTTGGATCTCCTCATCGGTTGCATCCAGCTTACCGTAGCGAATATTCTCCTTCACTGTACCGCTGAACAGGTGAGGACTTTGCAGAACATAGCCCAGGTTATTGTGTATCCATTGAAGGGGCATTTTTTTATAGTCCAGACCATCAACAAGTATTCGCCCCTCCGTGGGTTCATAGAACCTGCAGAAGAGATTAACGATTGTTGACTTTCCAGACCCAGTTTCCCCCACAAGCGCAATGGTTTGACCGGGATTGACTGTAAGGCTGAAATTCTTGAGAACCGGCTCATGGGGCTGATAGGAGAAGGATACATTCTCAAAATCTATCCTACCATCTATTTGGGGTAAAAGGTCTCTTTCCTGCTGGAATATGTCACCAAACCTTTGTATGATCTCCCTTTCATCCCTGATTTCAGGTTTCTCCTTTAAAAGGGAGAAGACCCTTTCCGCCGATGCCTGTGCGCTTTGAAATTCTGCGAAAATAACCGCCATCTGTCTGATGGGCTCAAAAAACTGAGCTGTATAGGAAATAAAGGCAACCAGGGTTCCGTAGGTTATGATCCCTTCCATGATATATCCTGAACCAAAAGAAAATGCCAGTGCCGTACCTATGCTACCAAGACCTATTACAAGTGGAAGGTAAACCGAGGATAAAATTGCAGCCTTTATTGACTGGCTTCTCATTGAACCGGTCAGGCTTGAAAACTCTTCCAGATTTTTTTCCTCCCTAACCAAGGTCTTGGTTGTTTTGGCCCCTTGAATATCCTCATTGAAGGCTCCGGTTATCTGTGAATTAATCTTTCTGATACTCCTTTGAGCTGTCAGGATCTTTTTCTGGAAAACAATGCTCAAAATTGCAAGCATGGGCACCACCGACAGGGTTATCATGGCCAGAAATGGATTAAGGATTATCATGTAGACTGATATTCCTGTCATTATGGTCAATCCCCATGCAAGGTCCACAATTCCCCATGATATGGTTTCACTTAATCGGGTAATGTCAGAAGTCATCCTTGCCAATAACCATCCCACTGCCTTGTTGTCATAATATGAAAGTGGCAGCTCCTGAAGTTGTATAAAGCCAAGTCTTCTTATGTCGTGTGCAATTGTGGTCTCCAGTCTGCCGGCCAATTTTATAAATACCAGTATCAGGACACTTAAAGCAAACACTGCTGCCAGATAGATGCCAATGAAGAATGGAAGGCCATCAAGACTGTCATTTCTAACAAATTCGTCTATGGCGTACTTTGAAAGCAGAGGAAATGTTGCATCCATTATTCCAAGCAGGACCATCAGAACGATCAACTTCAAAAATTGGGTCTTGTAGGGTTTAAGATAGGTGTAAAAATCCCTCCATACTCCCAATCTAATTTTATCTTGTCTTTCAGTAGTGATATTATCCATGGTGATTCCTCCTAAGCATTCAATACATCCTCTTCGATGGATGACTGAATGTCGTATATTCTTCTATAAAGTCCCTCCTGGGCAATCAGGTCCTTGTGAGTTCCTGACTGAATGATTTTTCCCCTGTCCAGGACTATGATGATGTCAGCATTGGAAACCGTGGAAATCCTATGGGATATGACAAATGTAGTCGCTATATTCCTTCGTTTCTCCAAGGCCTTTCGGATTTCCATATCAGTTTCAGTATCAACTGCAGATAGTGAATCATCAAAAATCACAATGGGTGTTTCTGTTATTATGGCCCTTGCAATGGCCATCCTTTGTTTTTGACCACCTGAGAGGGAGACTCCCCTTTCCCCAACCATGGTCTCATATTTCTTTTCAAAGGAAAGTATGTCATTGTGAATGGAAGCAACCTTGGCCGCCTGAAACACTGACTTATCCTGCTTTTCTGGGTCTGTAAACCGAATGTTGTCCTTTATTGTCCTTGCATAGAGGAAAGGCTCCTGGAGGACCAGGGCAATGTTTTTTCTGATCCAGTGCCTGTCTATTTCCTTTAGTTCCAAACCGTCTATTTTCACCGACCCCGAGGTATAGTCATAGAGCCTTGGGAGAAGGTTTACAAGGGAGCTTTTCCCTGCTCCAGTTGGTCCCATCAATGCAACAGTATCACCTTTTTTGACCTTGAAACTAATATCATGAAGGACATCCTTAACCCCGTCATAGGAAAAGGACACATTGGAAAATTCCATGTTACCCAATATCTCTGGTTCCTTCCCGTTTTGGATCAATATCTCCTGTGGAATACTGAGTATTTCATCAACACGGTCTATGGAGACAGTGGCCTTTCCCATGTCTGTAAGGACCCTTCCAAGCTGTCTCACAGGCCAAATAAGCATATTCACATAGCTTATGAAAGCCACAAGGATTCCAATAGTGATCCTTCCCTGGACAACCATAATCGAGCCCACAACAATAACCAGACCAACCTGAAACATGCTGAGAAAATCTGAAAGTGACCAGTATACTGCAAGATTGTCTATAAGTCTGTTAACTGATATTCTGTAGGTTGAATTTCTTACATCGAACTTTTCAAGCTCAAAGGCTTCCCTTGCAAATGCCTTAACAACCCTTATGCCAGTGAGGTTCTCCTGCAATGTGGTGGACAGCTTGGCTTCAGCTTCATCAGCCTCCTTGAAGTCCCTTTGGATTCTCTTGAAGAAGGCATAAGCAAATCCAAATATTACAGGTACCAGAACCATTGAAAACAATGTCATAAGCCTGTCCAGGGAAAGCATGGACCACAGTATGAAAACTAGCATGGAAAGTGAGCCTGCAACCTCAACCAGTTGGACTCCAAGGAATCTTCTTATTGTTTCAACATCCGATGTACACCTTTGGATAAGGTCTCCAGTGTCGGTTTTAACATGATAGCTGTAGGGTAGCTTTTGAATATGGTCATAAAGCTTGTCCCTGAGATTCATGGAGACATTCTCTGAAGCATTGGCCGAATAGTAGCCCTTCAGGTATAGAAAGCCACCCCTAAGTCCTGTATTCACAACAATTAGGACTCCAATTATCCAGAGTCCACCCCTTAGTGCCTCTCTGCCACCTAAATAATTCATAAACCACATCGCTACAGGATTGGTGACCGGCTCATTGCCGATTATTGAATCAATTGCAGTGCTCAGGATTATTGGGCCAGCTGCGTAGAATAGCTGAGACAGGGTCACTGTGATCATTGCCAGCACAAATGTAATTCTGTACCCTCTAAGATAGGGTATTAGTTTTTTAAATTGTCTCATAATTTTCCTCCAAAAAAAGCCATAGGCAAGAAACCTATGGCTGTAGTATCATTTCAATTCTATTCATTAAATAATCATAGGCATAAGCCTATATGGAAACCAGGTTAACCCTGACTTCCCTGTATAGGCCATAGTAACTTTTCAAGTCTGTTAAGTTTGTTTGTATGTGTCCTTTTAGATTTATCATCATTATGGCCTCCCTGGTAAAATTCATCTTACCCCTATATTTTATACTAAAGTGTTGGAATGTCAACATTTATTTTTTGTCATTTAAGTTCACTTTCAAGATTCTTCAGATTCAGGATTTTTATTCTGTTCTTGTAAAAATCAATAAGTCCATCCTCCTTCATACGGATAAGCTCTCTGGAAAGAGAAGGTCTAGGAATATTCAAAAGCTCCGCCATTTTTTTCCTGCTGTATGGAAGGAGCAGATACTGGGACTTCTGCCTTCCATACTCCAGAAGGAGTATGTTTACAATTTTCTTTCTGGTGCTGTCCAGTGAAAGACTTGTAATCCTGTCATTGAGCATGTGAATTCTCCTTGAAAGGACACCAGCAAAGTTTTCAAGGACCTTTGGGTGTCTTATGAGTATCTGTACAAGCTCAACCCTGGGAATGTTCATAACACAGCTATCTGAGGATGAAACCACCGTTGCCGGATAGGTCTTCATATCAGAGAAGACAAGAGACTCGGCAAAGACATTTCCTGCTGTGAAATGGCTGATTGTAACGATCTTTCCAGATGAGAAGGGCTTGTGTATTTCAATATCTCCTGAGAGTATGATTGAAAGGCTATCGCAGGGGTCACCTTGAATTGCCACAATATCATTACTGCTGTAGCATTTGATGGAGTAGTTGATCCCCTCCATTAGACCTGATATTTCTTCGTGGGAGATATCTGTAAATAGTATGCACTTTGATAGGGCATCCATTGAATAACTCAAATTCAAATCACCTCAATTCCTTTAACAGGTTCTTTATACCCCCATTGAAATAAGTAACACACAAAAAATAACATTTGCGTTATTCACTAAAATTTAGGGGTATATAGTGATGAGATACATAGGAAAAGGAGCTTGCAAATGAATGATATACTACTGGTTAACAAAATAAACCACAAAGACTTCAGTGGGGAAAAACAGAAGGTTTTCTTCCAGATTGGGGAAATGCACCTTCCAAAGGTGGAGGGGAAGCTGATGGACTTAATTGGAGGGAGCCGATTGATTGACGATAAGGATGTGATGTACAAGTACAACGGAATTGAGGTTGACATCCTGACCCAGTCAATACCAATCCTGGTTAAGCTGCTGGCCCAAAACAACATTCCCATCTACGGAGTTTATGCAGTATATAATCCAAAGCTATAAGATAAAAAATGTAATCATTACAAATAATTTAGTTTGTGATTAGATTCTATATATATGGGTATCTATTGAGAGTGAAATCAATTAAAATTTGGAGGGATTATTATGAGTGAAAAATTGTTAAAAGCTTTGAATGACCAGCACAACTATGAGATGTTATCAGGGTATTACTACCTTGCAATGGCTTCATATTGTGAATCAGAGAATATGAAGGGCATGTCCCATTTCCTTGTTGAGCAGGCAAAAGAGGAGTATGAACACGCAATGAAGTTTTATGAATTCATAAATGATATGGATGGAAGGGTTACAATGCAGGCAATACCAGAGCCAAAGAATGACTACAGCTCATTCCTTGAGGTGTTTGAAACAGCATTGGAGCATGAGAAGAAGGTAACAGCAAGAATCTATGATCTATTGAAGCTTGCTGAAGAAGAGAAAAGCTATCCCACTATTCAGTTTCTGCAGTGGTTTGTAGAGGAGCAGCTGGAAGAGGAAAACAGCATGAAGGATATCATCTTCAAACTTGAAGGAGTAGGGGACCACTTCCATGGTCTGATGATGGTTGATAGGGAGCTTGGCTCAAGATAGATCTGAACCATAAAGGCACGGTATGGACCGTGTCTTTTTTTTGAATATAAATATAGATAATTTCTTGACAAAAACATTCAATTATCCTAATATATAAATATATGGAAACAGGAGGGGTTGAATGAGGTTTGATAAGGGAATTTTAGAGGAGAAGGCATCAATACTTAAATTGATTTCCCATCCAGTAAGACTGTGCATACTCAGGGGCTTGTCTGAAGAGGGCGAAAAAAACGTATCCTATATTCAGGGGTGTCTCGATGTGCCTCAGTCCACCTTGTCCCAGCACCTGGCAAAGCTTAGGCTTTCAGGGGTTGTACAGGATGAGAGAAGGGGTACGGAGGTTTATTATTCCCTGGTGGATGAAGAGGTTAGAAGGATCATCAACTTACTATTTATTTCAGAGGAGGAGTAGAATTGGGTAAAAAGATTTTAATTGTCGGTGGTGTAGCCGGAGGAGCCACTGCGCTGACACGACTTAGGAGATTGGATGAAAATGCAGAAATAATCATGTTTGAAAGGGGAGAGTACATTTCCTTCGCAAATTGTGGACTACCTTACTACATAGGCGGGACCATAGAGGAAAGGGATGCCCTGATTGTAAACACTCCAGAAGCTCTTATGAAAAAATACAATGTAGACATCAGGAACTTTTCTGAAGTCATTGATATTGACAGGGAAGCCAAAGCTGTCAAGGTCAAGAACAGCAAAACTGGGGAAGAATACAAGGAAAACTATGATTATCTAATTCTGTCAACAGGATCCAGCCCAATCAAGCCACCAATACCAGGAATAGATTCTCCAAATATCTTTAGCCTGTGGAATATACCCGATACAGATATGATAAAGACCTACGTGGACAAGAACAAGCCTAAAAGGGCAATTGTTGTGGGTGGAGGCTTCATCGGCCTGGAGATGGCAGAAAACCTTCATGACCAGGGAATGGACGTATCTGTTGTCGAGATGCAGGACCAGGTGATGGCCCCAATAGATTTCGAAATGGCCCAGATTGTACATGAGCATATGAAGTCAAAGGGAGTGCACCTTCACCTGAAGGACGGGGTAAGCACCTTTGAGTATAAGGATGGGGTGACAACCATAACACTTCAATCAGGAGAGAAGATTGAGGGAGACATCATTATCCTGTCAATAGGGATAAGACCTAACGGTGAGCTTGCAAAGGCATCCGGACTTGACCAGAATCAAAGGGGCGGCATAATAGTAGATAAATACATGAAGACCTCCGATGACTCCATCTATGCAATTGGTGATGTGATAGAGGTTGAGGACTATGTGAACAAGGTTCAAACAATGGTTCCCCTGGCAGGGCCAGCCAACAAACAGGGAAGAATTGCCGCCAACAATATCCTTGGAGGTGTTAAGGAGGAGTACAAGGGAACCCAAGGTACCAGCATAGCCAAGATATTTGATCTTGATGTTGCAAGTACGGGAGTTAATGAAAAGACCCTCATAAGAATGGGCAAGGAATACAAGAAGGATTACGACATTGCATTGATTCACCAGAATTCACATGCAGGCTACTATCCTGGAGCACTTCCAATGACAATGAAGCTTCTTTTTGACATGGATGGAAAGGTTTTGGGATCACAAATTGTTGGTTACGCGGGAGTTGACAAGAGGATAGACGTAATTGCAACTGCAATCAGGTTCGGTGGAAAAGTCGAGAACTTGATGGACCTAGAGC
>CALGAG010000178.1 GCA_937951995.1 uncultured Bacillota bacterium | reverse complement strand
ATGATATATTCAGTCTGTTAGAGGGAGTAACTGCCCTGATTGGGAACTTAAGTCACCAATAACGGACCAGTCCGGTCCTGGCTTAAGTGGTTTAAAATCGTGTGAGACTCTACAATTCCCCAAGGGGAGTTGTAGAGTTTATTAATTTTAAGGAGATGAAAATGGAAGATCTGGTTCTTGGTTTAATAAATCCAATGCCCGTAATTGCGTTACTTGCAATAATAGGTGTAAGTCTATTCACATTGAGTAAGGGAGCGGACCTCTTAATAGATGAAGCTGTAGCCATTTCGGGGTACTTGAAGGTTCCAAAGGCAATAATCGGTGCCACAATTGTCTCCCTTGGAACCACATTGCCTGAGCTTTCCGTATCTACCATGGCTGCGATACAGGGAAGTCCCGACATGGCCCTTGGAAATGCGGTTGGATCCATCATTGCAAATACAGGGCTAATAATAGGTCTTGCAGCCGTGCTTAGGCCAATTGACATAGACAAGGGGTCAATACGCCTACAGGGCTGGGTAAAGATGATTTCTGCGGGGTTGTTGATTGCATTTTCACTTCCGGTCTTTTCCAAGGGGGGCGAAGGGACAATTTCACAAGGGATGGGATTTGTATTTGTTGCAATGCTAGTTGCATACCTCTACTGGTCATTTCAGGAGTCCAGGAAAAGCTCATACCTAAGTAGTGACGATGATGATGAAGACGTTTCAAAGGGGGAGATAATCAAGAAATTCCTCCTTATGGCAGTGGGTATGGCAATAGTCATACTTTCTTCACAGGTGTTGATTCCAACGGTCGAGGTAACCGCCCTAAAGGTAGGAGTTCCCAAGAGCATTATTGCAGCAACCCTGGTTGCCTTCGGAACAAGTCTCCCAGAACTAACAACTGCCGTCAAGGCAGCACTGAGAGGCCATGGGGACTTGGCTGTGGGAAATATAATTGGTGCAGACATACTCAACGTACTCTTTGTAATAGGGGTTTCAGCAGCTGTAACACCAGAGGGACTCCTGGTACCACCAATGTTCTACAGAGTGCACTTCCCGGCAATGGCTGTAATACTTCTTACATTCAGGTTTGTTACCCTAAACAAGGGCAGCAGGATAAGAAGATGGGAAGGAATACTTCTGATAGCCCTATATCTTGCATATCTTGGAATGAATCTGACAAATGTTGTCTCATAAAAACAGGGTCGTATCAATTTGATACGACCCTGAATCTTTACGTAAAGTAAGTTCTATATGACCTTATTGAGGTTCTTCTTAAGCAGGTTGTCTCCAACCTTGAACACATTTCCAGCTCCCATTGTTACCACTACATCACTGTCGTTGGTCTCCCTTAGGATAAAGGATTCAATCTCATCGAAAGACCCAAGGTAGGTTGCATCATAACCCTTGTCCCTGATTCTTAAGGCAAGCTCCCTGGAGTGGATTTCTCCAAGGTCCTTTTCTCTAGCCGCATATATGTCTGCGATTACAACCTTGTCCGCATCCTTGAAGGATTCTGAGAAACTATCCAAAAGAATCTTGGTCCTTGTAAAGGTATGTGGTTGGAAGATGCAGAAAATCCTCTTGTCTGTGGCATTTCTCAATGCACTGAGACTTGCCTTTATTTCAGTTGGATGATGGGCATAGTCGTCTATGATCTCCACTTTTCCCAAAAAGCCCTTGTGCTCAAGTCTTCTGTGTACCCCCCTGTAGGAAGAGATCTTTTGTGATATAACCACAGAATCAATACCTATAAGATAGGTTGCCGCAATTGCTGCAAGGGAGTTGTAGACATTGTGGACCCCCATTACGTTCAATCTTATGGTTTCCCATTTCTCTCCCTTTAGATACAGGTCATAGATTGGGAAGCCCTTTTCATTGAATCTTAGATTCCTGGCTTCAAAATCAGAAGTTTCCTCTATGCCAAAGGTTAAAATCCTTGAAGAGAGCTGAGGAATCAATTTTCTTACAAGTGGGTCATCATTGTTAAGTATTGCATGGTCATCCTCTGAAAGGTTCAGTAGATATCCCTTGAATGTATCACAAATGTGGTCCATGCTCTTGAAGAAATCAAGGTGGTCCTCATCTATGTTCAGAACAATGGCTATGGAAGGAAAATACTTTAGTATGTTTGCCTTGTATTCACAAGCCTCGGTCAAGAGGTAGTTGTCTGAACCAAGCTTGACATTACCACCTATATCATCCAGGTCTCCTCCAAGTAATATGGTTGGATTGATGTCCGGATTGTTTATGATTGTTGCAATCATACTGGTAGTTGTTGTTTTTCCATGGGTCCCGGAAACTGCTATTGAGTTTTTGTAGTTTCTCATCAGAGCACCCAAAAAAGCGGCGCGGTCAATAACAGGCGCCGGAGAATCTATTGCCGCCAGTAGCTCCTCGTTGTCAGGGGAGATTGCATCGGTGTAAACTACAAGATCTGCATCACCTATGTTGTCTCTGGCATGGCCAATGAAAATTTCCGCTCCCATGGTTCTCAAGTGCTCGACTATTTGACTGTCTGTGGTATCTGTTCCAGAAACATTGAATCCTTTGCTAATCAGTATCTCGGCAAGGCCACTCATGCTTATGCCGCCAATCCCGATAAAATGTACCCTTCGGTACTGGGGACTACCTAAATTTATATCAAACATCTATTTTCCTCCCGGTATCTTCAAATTGCATTCTCACCACCCGAAAAATTATTACTCGGGCACACATTGAATGATTATATCATATCAAAAAAAATAATAAAGAACAAATTCATAAAAAAATATTTATAATTTTCAAAAAAAAGAAGGAATCTGTGTAAAAATGTAGAATAAATATAGTAATATGCAAAAGAACCGTCGAGGAAGGTGGTGAGACAATGAAGATTACAGACGTAAGGGTTAGGAAGGTAACAGAGGAAGGCAAAATGAAGGCAATAGTTTCAGTTACGTTCGACGAGGAGTTTGTTGTACATGATATCAAGGTTATTGAAGGTCAGAACGGATTGTTTATTGCCATGCCAAGTAGAAAAATGGCAGATGGTGAATTCAGGGACATCGCACACCCAATCAATGCCACCACTAGGCAGAAAATTCAAGAGGCAGTTTTTGAGGAATATGAAAAAGCTTTAACAGCAGAATAGAAGAGCCCAAAGGCTCTTTTATTCTCTGTAAGAGCTTTGTTTTTTTTGCCAATTTATCAATTAGGTGTGGACTTATAAAATAAATGGGTTAAAATAATATGGAGGGAATAACTCAGCGGAAGGTGTGTTTATAAGATGAATATTGGAATAATACTTGCAGCCGGAGAAGGGACTAGAATGAAATCCCGACACCCCAAGGTCTTGCATAAAATTTCCGGGAAGCCGCTTCTTTCTTATGTACTTGACCAGGCACAGAAGGCTGAAATCGGGAAAAACGTAGTTATAGTGGGACATGGGAAGGAAGCAGTGATGGAAAGCATAACCGGCGAGAACATTATTTACGAAGAACAGCCTGTACACCAGGGGGCTCCTTATGGTACAGGCTATGCTGTCATGCAGGGAATGAAGCATGTTGGGGACGAGGATAAGGTAGTGATACTCTGTGGGGACACTCCCCTAATAACTGCCGGCACCCTGACAGAGCTTATGGAGTACCACGATTCCCACAAAAACAAAGCAACTGTCCTAACTACAATACTTGAGGATCCGACAGGCTACGGTAGGATTGTAAGGAAGGAAGAAGGTAGCCTCCAGGCCATAGTTGAACACAAGGATGCAACGGATGAGCAGAGGGAAATTGGAGAGATAAATTCCGGCATCTACTGCTTCAGCGGCAGGGAGTTAAAGCTTGGCCTGGATGGAATCGACAATGACAACAGCCAAAACGAATACTACCTGACAGATGTGATCAGTGTGTTGGTTAAGGGTGGCTTCAAGGTAGGGGCCCATATGATCAAAGACTCCTCCCAGATACATGGAATCAACTCAAGGGTGCAACTGGCCCAGGCAGATGATATAATAAGGGAGAGAATCAATATCGGACACATGGAGAACGGCGTAACCCTTATAAATCCAAGGGATACCTACATTGAGTCAAGTGTTGTGATCGGAAGGGATACAATAATCTACCCTGGAGCTGTACTTGAAGGTGAGACAGTTATAGGCGAGGATTGTGTAATCAGAGGTGCAACAAGGATTGTTGACAGCATCATTGGTGACAAGGTTAGCATAGAGTCCACCCTAATTGAGAAAAGCAGGGTAGGAAACGGGTGTAAAATTGGTCCATATGCACATCTTAGACCAGACTCAGACCTAGGACAAAATGTAAAAATCGGAAACTTCGTTGAAATCAAGAAAGCCACCATGGGAGATGATTCAAAGGCAAGCCATCTGTCCTATGTTGGAGATGCTCAGGTAGGCTCAGGAGTAAACATAGGCTGTGGAGTGGTTTTTGTAAATTA
This sequence comes from uncultured Bacillota bacterium, assembly GCA_937951995.1. Lineage (GTDB taxonomy): Bacteria > Bacillota > Clostridia > Tissierellales > Tissierellaceae > Gudongella. The sequence continues at coordinate 30,173 of CALGAG010000178.1, read as the reverse complement.
TGACGGCGAAAGGAAGTTCAAGTCAACAATAGGTGACAATGCATTTATCGGTAGCAACTCAAACCTGATTGCCCCTGTGAAGGTTGATGACTGGGGCTATGTGGCCGCCGGCTCGACAATAACGGACAATGTTGGAGAAGGTGAACTTTCAATAGCACGAGCCAGACAGGTGAACAAGGCTGGATGGGTTGAAAAGAAGGGACTAAAAAAACACAAATAACTAGGAGGATGTAGAGATGAACCTTTGTTTAGGTGGAATCAAGGTCTTCACCGGAAATGCCAATCGAGACCTGGTAAAAAACATTTGCCAGGAGCTTGGCATAACCATGGGTACGTGTGATGTTACCCACTTCAGTGACGGTGAGATCAATGTAAATATCGGGGAGACAGTAAGGGGCTGTGACGTGTTCATAATCCAGCCTACCAATACACCAGTAAATGACAACCTTATGGAGCTGCTTATTCTTATAGATGCAGTAAAAAGAGCTTCAGCAGGAAGGGTAAATGCAGTGATACCATATTACGGCTATGCCAGACAGGACAGGAAGACCAAGGCAAGGGAACCGATCACTGCAAAGCTGGTGGCCAATCTGCTTACAACTGCAGGAGCTGACAGGGTTGTGGGTATGGACCTGCATGCTGGTCAGATCCAGGGATACTTTGACATTCCAGTGGACCACCTTTCAGCAGTTCCAATACTTGCAGAGTATTTCAGGGAGATTGTTGACGAGGACACTGTAATTGTTTCGCCTGACCTTGGTGGAGTAACCAGGGCAAGACAGTTTGCCAACATCCTTGACCTTCCAATAGCCATCATCGAAAAGAGAAGGCCAAAAGCTAACGTCTCAGAAGTAATGAATGTTATTGGTGACATCGAAGGCAAGAATGTAATCCTTGTGGATGACATAATCGACACGGCAGGCACAATAGTAAAGGCTGCCAGTGTTCTGAAGAGCTTTGGAGCAAAGAAGGTCTATGGCTGTGCAACCCACGGCGTCCTATCAGGACCTGCTCTGGACAGAATCCACAATTCCGAGCTGGAGAAGTTTGTAATAACGGACACGATTCCCTTGTCAGAAATGGCCAGGATTGAAAAGATAGAGGTAGTTAGCGTTGCTCCGATTCTTGCAGAGGCAATAAAAAGAATCAACAGCAACGAATCAGTCAGTATTATCTTTGATTAGTCACATAGCAGGGAGTTGATTATGTGATTGTGATTGCAGGATTGGGAAACCCCGGAAGCAAGTATTCCGGAACAAGACACAATGTTGGATTTGATGTAATAGACAGGTTGGCTGAAAAGAACAATATCAAGGTCAACAGATTGAGATTCAAAGCCTTGACAGGCGAAGGCCTAATCGGGAATGAGAAGGTACTTCTTGTAAAGCCCAGCACATACATGAACAATAGCGGTGAGTCACTAAGGGAAGTAATGGATTTCTATAAGCTGGAGCCGGAAAAACTCCTGGTGGTTGTCGATGACATAGACATTGATTTTGCAACCATCAAGCTTAAAAAAAAGGGTAGCGCAGGCTCACACAATGGGCTCAAGTCAATAATCTACCTTATCCAGAAAGACAACTTTCCAAGGTTGAAGGTGGGAATCGGTAAGAAACCCCCATACTACGACCTGGCTGACTTTGTCCTTAGCAAGTTCAGTTCCGATGAACGAAAGCTTATGGACAGAGCCATAGAGAAGGCTTCAGAAGCTGCAGAAGAGTTTGTAAGAAGCGGTGTCGACAAGGCAATGAATGAGTTTAATATTAGAAACACAGCCCAGGACTAAAACCTGGGCTTAAACCTTTTGGGAGGATTGGCAATGAAGGACTATCTTTTGGATCCACTTTTGAATCTAAAACCCTATAATACATTACTTGAGGATATCAAGAAGAATTTGTCACCCATTTCCACCCATGGGCTCATGGAAGAGAACATGGGTCATTTCCTATGTGGACTTAAAAGCCACACAAAGAGACAGATCCTCTTCGTAACCTACAGTGAAGCAAGGGCCAGACAAATATTTGAGGACGTAAAGGCCATACTACCCGACCAGGATGTAAGGCACTACCCTTCAAAGGACACAATCCTCTATGATGTGGATGCATTCAGTTCGGAAAGGACCCATCAGAGGCTGGAGGTCCTGTCATGTCTCATGGAAAACAGGAACCTCATAGTTGTGGCTTCCGTTGAAGCCCTTTCAGACAGGATCATATCAAAAACTTCCTTCCAAAACCATAGGTTGAATATTTCCCTCGGCAAGGAGGCGAGCCTGAAAGACCTTTCCCAGGGGCTTGTAAGTGCCGGCTACGAAAGGGTCAGCCTTGTTGAGCAAACCGGTCAGTACAGTATACGCGGGGGAATTCTTGATATTTTCCCATCTAACATGGAGTACCCGGTAAGGGTGGAATTTTTTGATACGGAGATTGATTCCATAAGGACCTTTGACCCCAAGGACCAAAGGTCTGTGGATGTTATAGAAAATGTGGAGATCTTTCCAGTAGCTGAAATCATATTGCCTACTGGAGAAAGGGACAAGATTGCCGCTGCCCTGGAGAAGGATCTTGACCACTTCAGGAAAAGGTCGGAGGATGGTGAAAAAACCTCTAAGTCAGAAGAAAAATTCGGAAAGTACCTTGATGCACTGCATGAAGGCTCTCACATAACAAACAAGGACCTTCTTGTTCCGTATCTTCCAAAGGACCTTGTAGGTACCTTGATTGACTTTTTCCAGGATCAAGCCCTCATTATGTTGGATGAGCCTAAAAGACTTAGGGAAAAGTATGAAGCTTATATGGATGAGTTCAACGGGCGTACCCTGGACCTGTTCCAGGTAGGGGAGGTCCTTAAGTCACACCTTCAGCTGAAGTACCATTATGAGGACATGATCCTTGAGATAAGGAAAAGGATAATCATAACAAGTGCATCCTTTCTCAAGCAGGACAGTGACTTTCCACCAAAGGGAATAATAAAGTTCACAATGAGGACAATCCCTGTTTATCACGGAAAGCTGGACATGCTCAAGGAAGACCTGGACAGGTATCTTTATAAGGGCTACAAGGTAGTTATAATGGCAGGAGACCAGGATAAGGGCAAGCGGTTAAAGGATGTCCTTAGGGAAATTGATATTAATTCAGAGCTTCAGTTTGACAGGGATAATGCCATACAGACAGGCCAGGTCTTTATTTCAGAGGCTGGCCTGAAGGCCGGCTTTGAATACGAGGAAATGAAGCTTGCAGTCATAACTGAAAAGGAAATCTACGGAGCAGGAAAGAAAAAGGCCAAGAAGAAGTCAAGGAAAATAAAGGATGGTGGCCAGAAGCTACAGTTTTCAGACCTCAATGAGGGAGACTTCATAGTCCATGAGAACTATGGAATCGGACAGTACCTGGGAGTATCCCAGCTGTCTGTCCAGGGTATCAAGAAAGACTATCTTCTCATCCAGTACAAGGGAAAGGACAGACTCTATCTTCCAATTGAGCAGATGTCCATGATTCAGAAGTACATCGGATCAGATTCAATCAAGCCAAAGATAAACAAGCTTAGCGGTACGGAATGGGCCAAGACAAAGTCCAGGACAAAGAAGGCAATCGAGGAGATGGCCACAGACCTGCTCCAGCTCTATGCCAAGAGGGAGAGAGTTGAAGGCTACCAGTTCTCACCCGATACGCCATGGCAAAGGGAATTTGAGGACATGTTCCCCTATGAGGAGACCCAAGGGCAGAAAACCTCCATTAAGGACATCAAGGGTGACATGGAAAGGAAAAGGCCCATGGACCGCCTCCTTTGCGGGGATGTGGGTTACGGCAAGACTGAGGTTGCATTAAGGGCCGCATTCAAGGCCGTAATGGACGGAAAGCAGGTGGCCATACTTGTTCCAACCACCATTCTAGCCCAGCAGCACTACAATACAATCATGGAGAGGCTGGGAAGCTTCCCCATGTCCGTGGCCATGCTCAGCAGGTTCAGAACCAGAAAGGAACAACAGGCTTCACTTGAAATGCTGAGAAAGGGGATGCTGGACATAGTTGTGGGGACCCACAGACTCCTGTCAAAGGATGTTGTGTTTAAGGACCTGGGTCTTCTAATTGTTGATGAGGAGCAGAGGTTTGGTGTAAGGCACAAGGAAAAGCTTAAAAAGCTTAAGGAAAATGTGGATGTCCTGACCCTGACGGCAACCCCCATACCAAGGACCCTCCACATGTCACTTGTGAACATCAGGGACATGTCAGTAATAGAGGAGCCACCGGAGGAAAGGTATCCAATACAGACCTATGTGACAGAGTATAACAGGACACTTATACGTGATGCCATACAGCGGGAGATATCAAGGGGTGGACAGGTGTACTACGTATACAACAGGGTTGAAACAATTGACAAGGTGGCCATGGAGTTGAGAAACCTGGTTCCTGAAGGTGAATTTGCCATTGCCCATGGACAGATGTCAGAGCGTGAACTTGAGCAGGTCATGCTTGATTTCATGAACAAGGAAATTAACGTCCTGGTATGTACGACCATCATTGAGACCGGTTTGGACATACCCAATGTTAACACAATAATCATCCACGATGCTGATAAGTTTGGCCTTTCACAGCTATACCAGCTGAGGGGCAGGGTGGGCAGGTCAAACCGACTTGCTTTTGCATACTTTGTATATCAAAAGGACAAGGTTCTTTCAGAGGTTGCCGAAAAGCGCCTAAGGGCCATCAAGGAGTTCACAGAGTTTGGGTCCGGCTTTAAGATTGCAATGAGAGACCTTGAAATCAGGGGAGCCGGAAACCTTCTTGGGGTTGAGCAGCATGGAAACATCGAATCAATAGGCTACGACCTGTATGTGAAGTACCTTGGCCAGGCGGTGAGGAGACTTAAGGGGGATGTGGTCCAGGAGAAGCTGGACACCACAGTGGATATAAAGGTTGATGGATACATTTCCGGTAGATACATCCCTGATGAAGACCAGAAGCTTGAAATATACAAGAGGATATCAACAATTGAATCCATGGATGACTACAGAGAGCTCATTGATGAGCTAATAGACAGATTTGGAGACCTGCCAAAGCCTGTTGAAAACCTGATGAATATTTCATACATCAGAGGTCTGGCAAGCAGAAACCACATAACTAACATAGTCCAGATCCATCAGAAGGTAAGGGTTGACTATGAGGCTGTAGACCATATCAAGCTTGAACTGATTCAGATGCTCACGGAGAAGTATGGACCTGCAGTATCCTATGACCTTTCAAACCAGCCAAGTATAACAATACACGCCAAAGGTGATGTAATAAACAGGTTGAAGGAAATTCTTGAGACCATTGACAATTTCGCTCAACTGGGTAATAGTGTATAATGTAAATTGATGTAATGATATAGAAAGGATGTTTTATTTAAATGAAGAGAACGATAAGATTTTTATTGATAGCTATAATGGCCGCAATGGTACTTTCAGGCTGTTCAAGTGAAAAGGTAGGCATTGTGGCACAGGTTGACGGGAAGGAAATCACCCAGGAGGAGTTTGACAAGGACTTCCAGGTCTACAAGGGCCTCTATGAGAGACAGCTGGGAGAGGGAGCCCTCGACCAGGAGGGAATAGACGGAAAGACCATGGGTGAAAGCCTGGAGGAAAGCATCCTTGAGAAGCTGATAATGGAGACCTTGATTCTTGAGGACAACGAAGCCAAGGGAATAGAAGTAACAGAGGAAGACCTTCAGGAGTATATTGAGGACTACAAGGAATCAATCGGCGGGGAAGAAAGCTATCAACAGTTTCTACAGTCAAACAACCTTTCAGATGAATACTTTGTGGACAACATGATGAAAGAACTCAGAGGTAGAAAACACAAGGAAGATTTCCTAAGCGGAATATCAATAAGTGATGACCAAGTAAGGGAATTCTATGATGAGAACAAGGATAATCTTGTTGAGATAAATGCCAGCCACATACTGCTTGGAAGTGAGGAAGATGCCCTAAGCATAGTTGAGAGGCTGGATGGAGGAGAAGATTTTGCACAACTGGCAACCACGGAATCCCTTGATAGCGTGTCCGCCGTCAACGGAGGAAACCTGGGTTACTTTGGAAAAGGTCAGATGATTCCGGAATTTGAGGAAGTTGCATTCCAGTTGAATGAAGGAGAAATAAGCGATGTTGTGAGAACTGAGGTTGGATTTCACATCATCAAGGTCCAGGATAAGAGAGAGAGCCTTGAGGAACTTAAGGACAAGGTAAATGCACTGATCATGGAAGAGGAATATTATGAATACGTTCAGGGGTTAAAGAATGCAGCAACAATCAAGACCTACCTTGACTAGCACTTCAACCGCATCAGGAATAATTTTGAGTCAGGAAAAGACACGGGAGGAAAACACTAATGTCTAAGGGACACAGCTTTTTAAGAGGGGCGGCAATACTTGGAATGGCAGGTGTACTTGTCAAGATTCTGGGAGCCATATACAGGATTCCCCTTTCCAACATAATCAAATCAGAAGGATTGGGATATTATCAGACAGCATACCCATTTTATGTGCTCCTATTAACCATATCCACAGCAGGGGTCCCGGTGGCAATTGCCAAGCTTGTATCGGAGAAACGGGCTCAGGGAGACTTTGCCGGTGCCCACAAGGTCTTTAAGGTGGCACTTGTGGGCCTTGTGGGGCTAGGCTTCCTAACCTCAATGGTAATAGCCTTTGGAGCGGGCCACATTGTCAATTACCTGGGTAATGTAAATGCCTATTATGCTTTGATAGCACTGGTACCCGCCTTGTTTTTTGTGCCAATTATGTCAGCCTTCAGGGGTTTTTTCCAGGGTAGACAGAGCATGTTCCCCACAGCGATATCCCAGATAACGGAACAGCTCTTCAGGGTGGTGACGGGATTGGGACTCACTTATCTGCTCCTGGATAGGGGGATACCAATAGCTGCCGGAGGTGCGTCCTTTGGAGGATCCATGGGAGCAATAATGGGTCTTGCAATAATAGCCATCATATACTTCAAGAGAAGAGCGGAAATAATGGAGGAAATTGCAGGAAGTACCATAAGAAGGGAATACTCCGTAGGAGAGATAGCAAAGGACCTTCTTCTCATAGCAATACCCATTACAATAGGTGCCGCCATAGCACCCATAATGGATACAATTGATGCAGCCCTTGTTCTCAGGAGACTGCAGTCCATAAACTATACAGCGGCGGAGGCCAATGACCTTTATGGTGAGCTTAAGGGTATGGCACAGACCCTTGTAAACCTGCCCCAGGTATTTTCCATAGCCATATCAATGAGTCTAGTGCCTGCAATTTCAAATGCCAGTGCCAGGGGATCAAAACAGGAGACAAGCGACCTTATATCAAGCGGTATAAGGATGACCCTTCTAATAGGCCTGCCATCAGCAATTGGCTTGTTTGTACTTTCAACCCCAATTGTGGCTCTTTTGTACTACAACAATCCACCAGAGGCAATTGCCAGCGTTGGGAACATACTGGCACACCTATCCCTGGGAGTAATATTCCTGACCCTTGTTCAGGCTCTTACAGCAATACTCCAGGGTCTTGGCAAACCATTTGTCCCAGTGAGAAACTTATTCATTGGAGCTGTGGCAAAGATAATCCTGACCTATGTCCTTACTGGAATTCCCGCAATAAATGTAAAGGGAGCTGCAATAAGTACCGTGGCTGCCTATGCAATAGCATCAACCTTGAATCTTCTGTATGTAATCTATGTGGCAAAAGCCAAGCTTAATCTTGGAGCGATACTGATGAAACCTTTGGTATCAGCTGTAGGAATGGGAATCATAGCCAGATTGTCATACGTGGTTCTTGCAGGACCAATTGGTGGCAGACCGGCCACCCTTGTGGCAGTACTTCTGGGAGTGATTGTATATGGAGTCTTGCTACTCTTGACAGGTACCCTTACAGACGAAGACCTTGACCTGATTCCAAAAGGGGACAAGGTCCGAAAGATTGTTAAGAGATTTGATAAATGGTCATAAAGGAGAAAACTTATGAGTAAAATATTTGTTGTAGGCCTTGGGCCTGGAAATATTGACGACCTGACCCTGGGGGCAATTAGAAGGATGGAGGGTGGCAAGCCTAACTATCTTAGAACTGAAAAACACCCTTCAGTACAGTATATGAGGGAGAGGAGCCTTGAATATACATCCTTTGACCACATTTATGACCAGGAGGCTTCCTTTGAGGAAGTTTATGAAACCATCGTTTCAAGACTCATTGAGTCCGCAAGGGAACATGGGGAGATAAACTATTACGTTCCCGGAAATCCTGTAGTTGCTGAAAATACGGTCAGAATGCTCCTGGACCAGAACGAATGTGAGATTCAGCTGGTCTCAGGTATGAGTTTCATAGAACCAACACTGGAGGTTGCCAAGGCAGACCCGGTGGATGGATTGAAGATTCTGGATGGGATTGGCCTGGATGGATTCCAGGTGGACATAAACTCCCACCAGATATTTACCCAGGTGTATAACAAGAGGGTCATGTCTGAGGTAAAACTGGTCCTAATGGATATTTACCCTGAGGATTACGGGGTGATCCTGGTTCACAAGGGTGGAATGGGAGAAAGTGAAATTGTCGAGAGGATTCCCCTTCATCAAATTGACAGAAGTGAGCACATTGGGTCCCTGACAAGTCTTTTTGTGCCCCGCATCAACAAGTCCCAGCACGGAATCCATGATTTCAGCGACATACAAAGGATAATGAAAAGACTGAGGGATGAGGATGGATGTCCCTGGGACAGGGAACAGGACCACCTAAGCATAAGGGGGGCAGTTCTTGAGGAGGCCTATGAACTGGTTGAAGCCCTCCAGGATGACGATCCTGACCACATAGTGGAGGAGTTGGGAGATTTACTGCTTCAGGTGGTATTTCATGCTCAAATCGGCCATGAAAATGGTGATTTCAACCCGATTCAGGTGACAAGTACCCTTGCAAACAAGTTAATTACTAGGCATCCACACGTTTTTTTTGAAAAAAATGTGGATAATTCCGAAGAAGTAGTATATAATTGGAATAAGATAAAGTATGCAAACAGGAATATTACTACACTTTCAGAGAAATTGAGAAATATTCCACATCTGCCGGCACTTCTTAGGAGCTACAAAGTTCAGGAGAAGGCAGCGGATGTTGGATTTGACTGGGACGTGATAGAAGGCCCATCTGATAAGGTGGGAGAGGAGCTGGCTGAAGTGCTTGAAGCCGCTTCAACACACGGTCCAGGCAGTCTTGTTGTTGAAAGTGAAGTGGGCGATTTGTTGTTTGCTGCTGTGAACCTATCCAGATTTCTAGAAGTCAATCCCGAGGTTGCATTGGGTAGAACCATTGAAAAATTCACAAAAAGATTAGAGGAAATGGAGTACATGGCTGATAGAATGGGTATAGTTATGGAAGAAATGACCTTGGAGGAATTAGATAGCCTCTGGGATAAGGTCAAGCTCCGTGAAAATGGGGAGACCAGGACTGATTAAGTTTAGTATTTCTAGAAAATAAAAAAACAAGGAGGAATTATTAATGAACAAAGCAGAATTAATTGCAAGCATTGCGGAGAAGAGTAATCTTACCAAGAAGGATGCAGAGGCAGCTTTGAATGCATTCATGGGATCAGTAGAGGAATCATTGGCAGCAGGAAACAAGGTACAATTGGTAGGATTCGGAACTTTCGAGGTTAGAGAAAGAAAAGCCAGAGAAGGTAGAAACCCAAGAAACCCTGAAGAAGTCATTAAAATTCCAGCATCAAAGGCACCTGTATTCAAGGCAGGAAAAGCGCTTAAGGAAAGCGTAAACGTAAAAAAAGGTAAGAAGAAATAATACAAACAGGAAATCAGGTCTTTGACCTGATTTTTTTTGTGGGAAGGAGAGGACTTAAATGAGATTGGACAAGTATCTCAAGACGGCAAGGATAATAAAGAGAAGAACCGTAGCCAAGGAAGCCTGTGACCAGGGAAAGGTTACAATAAACGGCAAGGTGGCCAAGGCAGGGGATAATGTCAGTGTTGGGGACAGGATAACCCTTAGCTTCGGAAGCGGTCAGATGAACATTGAGGTGGTTCAGGTAAAGGACAATGCGAAAAAAGATGAAGCTCATGAGCTCTACAAATCCCTGGACTGATACAAAAGTAGCTTGAAAATATTTCTAAATAGTGACATAATAAAGGAGTATGGAGGCATTTGAAAAGGTGGTGTTGATATGTCTGACAAGAGAACGAATAAAAGAAAAGGGATTAGGATTTTCCATGTCCTTTTGATTCTTCTTGTTGTTTATGTTGGATTTGTTATGAATCACCAGAGAAGGCTGATGAACAACCTTCAGGACCGCAGGACAGCTGTCCAGATGCAGATCAGCAGCCTTGAGAGGGAAATAAAGATTCTCAATGATGAGATTGAGAAGAGTGGAACCCTTGAATTCATTGAGAAGGTGGCAAGGGATGACCTTGGCATGGTTAAGCCGCGAGAGATAATCTATGTGGATAAAAGTCTGGAAGGAAACAATACACTGGAAATCTTTAAGAATGATAACTGATTGACAGGGGCCATCCAGTAATATATACTTGACGTATATTAAACATATATTAAAAATTTTAAGGAGGAGTAATTTGTCTATGTCCGTTTCAGTTGGAGAGATCGTTGAGGGTACAGTAACAGGGATTACAAATTTTGGCGCATTTGTACAGTTGCCAGAAGGGAAGAGTGGACTGGTACATATATCAGAGGTATCCCACGACTACGTAGAAAAAGTATCTGATTACCTTAAGAAGGATCAGAAAATAAAAGTAAAGGTTTTATCAATATCCGCAGATGGAAAGATCAGTCTTTCTGTGAGACAGGCAAAACCTAAGACAAGTAAGCCAGTGGAAATCGATTGGGCAAAATCGGATGACAGGCAAAAGAACATGTCCTTTGAAGATATGTTGAACAGCTATCTTAAGGATAGCAGCGAAAAGATGGATCAGATTAAAACCAAAGATGGCAGAAAAAGCTATGGAATGAAAGGCAAAAAAGCCAGTAACAACGATTAATAAAAACCGGGTTTTCCGGTTTTTTCTGTTTTTATTACAAATAGGAGATTTCTACTTTTTTCACACAGGTATTAAAACTATTTGACCATAGGGTGATGAGCATGATAGATCTTGTAAGGAGTAATATCACAAGGCATAAATTGCTGGAAAATATCGATACAGTACTTGCCGCAGTTTCCGGGGGGCCGGATTCAATGGCCATGCTGTATTGTCTCTACGAGCTCAGAGACCAGTTTGAATTTAAGCTCTTGGTCGCCCATGTGAATCATGGGGTACGTGGAGAGCTTGCCAGGAGAGACCAGAATTTCGTTGAGAAAATCTCCAAGGACCTTGGACTTGACTACTATACAACTAATGTAGATATGGCTGCCTATGGAAAAGCCCATGGGATGACCTCTGAAGAGGCTGGACGCTTGCTCAGGTATGGCTTTTTCAGGGATGTATTAGAGGAAAATGGCGGCGGTAGAATCGCCGTTGCACATAATAAGAACGACCAGGCTGAAACTGTTCTTCACAGGATAATAAGGGGAACTGGCCTGGATGGGATCAGGGCCATGTCAATGATAAGTGGCGACATCATCCGACCATTGCTGAACATATCAAGGGATGATATCGAAAGCTTTATTGAGGATAGGGGAATAGCTTCAGTACACGACCATACAAACCTTCAGGCCGTCTACACCAGAAACAAGATAAGGCTTGAGCTTTTGCCGTATTTGAGTGAAAATTTCAACCCAAACATAGTGGACTCCCTATACAGGCTTTCTGAGATTGCACAACTTGACTTGGAGGTACTGGAACGGGAGATTGAGAAAAAGTATAATTTACTAGTGAAAAAAAGAACAAACAATAGTATAATCTTTAAAGGTGAACAGTTTATCAAGGAAGATGAAGGTTCGGCCAGGAGGCTTGTAAGAAGAGCAATACTGGATGTGGTAGGTGACTTGAATGGTTTTGGAGAGGTACACATTCAAAGTGCAGCCAATATCTTCTTGACAGGTGACACCGGGAAATCCGTCCATTTGGGAAGAAATGTAATGGCAGAGGTATCCTACCGTGACTTTGCAATTAAAGTTGGAGGGACCGAAAGCTTGAAGTTTCAAAGCACTACATTGAAAATGGGAAAAAATATTCTAGCTGATTGGGGTATTGTTGTGACACTTGAGGAATCAGAAGACAAGCAAACCAAGGCCCACAAATTATCAGCTGCCTTTGATATGGACAAGATAGAGGGAAACATCATCCTAAGGCAAAGAGTGGATGGGGACAGGATCAAGCCCATGGGGATGGAAGGTACAAAGAAGGTTAAGGACCTGTTCATCGACAAAAAGATTCCCAGGGAGGAAAGAGTAAAAGTTCCAATAATTTCTGACCAAAAGGGTATAATATGGATTCCAGGGTATGCAGCGAGCAGAGAATATAGGGTTGAACCGGCAACAAGGAGAATTATTGTAATTACAATTGAGAGAATTGCAGAGTAAGAAAATTGACTGGGAGGAAGATGATTTGAAAGATCCAATTAAGGAGATTCTTCTCACTGAGGAAGAAATTGATAAGAGAGTAGACCAGTTGGCAAAGGAGATCTCAGAGGAGTACAGAGGTAAGGACTTGCTGGTTGTAGGTATACTAAAGGGTGCAGTAATATTTTTATCAGATCTAGTCAAAAGACTGGAGTTCCCTGTTATGCTGGACTTCATGGCTGTTTCAAGCTATGGCAAGTCAAGCGTATCAACAGGAGAGGTAAGGATACTGAAAGACCTTGATTACAGCGTGGAAGGAAAGGATATACTTATTGTAGAGGACATAATTGACACTGGACTGACCTTGAATTACCTGAAGGAGATTCTAGGTAAGAGAGGAGCCAGCAGCGTCAAGATTTGCACCTTGCTTGATAAGCCTGACAGAAGGACAATAGGTGTAAACATAGATTTTCTCGGTTTTGAAATACCAGATGAATTTGTGGTTGGATATGGCTTGGACTTCAATGAACAATACAGAAACTATCCTTTCGTGGGAGCGTTAAAGGAAGAAGTATACGAATAATACATTGATTGATTCGAAGGCTTTGCTATGTTATAATCAATGGATATTACCCACTGGAAGAGATGGAGGGAGGACTAGGATTGAAACGATTTTTTAAGGGCATCAGCATATACCTGTTGATAGTTTTACTTATAATGTTCAGCGTAAGGATGTTTGGGACAGAGGTAGAGCAGGTAACAGAGCTGGATTTCACAGAGCTGGTGTCAAAAATTAACGACGGAAGCATTGCAAGAATAACTTCAATCGGAAACACAGTTGAGGGAGAACTGGAGGATGGCACTAAATTCTCCGGGATATTACCTGAAGAGGCTAGACTGACATTCTACCCTGACTATGTAAAGGAACTGGTGGACAATGAGCAGATAGTTTACGCTGCAGAACAGGTTCCCGAAACCCCTTGGTATATAAATATGCTGCCTACCATTATGATATTGGTAGTATTCGCAGTCTTCTGGTTTGTTTTCATGCAACAATCCCAGGGCGGCGGAGGCGGCGGAAAAGTCATGTCCTTTGGAAAGAGCAAGGCAAAGCTTGTCAAGATGGAAGAAGGAAAGCTGGTCTCCTTTGACGAGGTTGCCGGACTCGAGGAAGAGAAGGAGGAGCTGCAGGAAATTGTAGACTTCCTGAGCAATCCAAAGAAATACATTGAAATTGGAGCCAGAATACCAACGGGAGTCCTAATGGTAGGACCTCCTGGAACAGGTAAAACCTATTTGAGTAAGGCAGTAGCAGGTGAAGCGGGAGTACCTTTCTTTACAATCTCCGGTTCAGACTTTGTTGAAATGTTTGTCGGTGTTGGTGCAAGCCGTGTAAGGGACCTGTTTGAACAGGCCAAGAAGAATTCACCATGTATAGTATTCATAGATGAGATCGATGCAGTCGGTCGAAGAAGAGGCGCAGGTCTTGGTGGTGGCCATGATGAGAGGGAGCAGACATTGAACCAGCTTCTTGTTGAGATGGATGGCTTTGCCAAGAATGAGGGAATAATAGTAATGGCTGCAACAAACAGGGCAGACATTCTGGACCCTGCTCTATTAAGGCCAGGCAGATTTGACAGGACAATATATGTAGGACTTCCTGACATCAGAGGAAGGGAAGCCATACTAAAGGTTCACACAAGGAAGAAACCTCTTGAGGAGGATGTTGACCTTGGAGTGGTTGCAAAGAGAACACCAGGCTTCACTCCTGCAGACCTTGAGAACCTGGTAAACGAGGCGGCCTTACTTACTGCAAGGTTCAATCTCAAGAAGATACCCATGCACCTGATTGAAGAGGCATCCATAAAGGTCCAGGCAGGACCGGAGAAGAAGAGCAGGGTCATTAGCCCACATGAAAAGAAGCTGACAGCCTTTCATGAGGCTGGGCATGCACTTACTGCAAGATTGTTGCCGGGAAGCGACCCGGTCCACCTGGTTACAATAATACCAAGAGGTATGGCTGGTGGATTCACTGCATATATTCCTGACGAGGACAGAAATTATCTGACCAAGAATCAGATGCAGGACAAACTTGTAATACTACTGGGAGGAAGGGTTACAGAAGCCCTTGTCCTTGAGGACATAAGTACAGGAGCTCAAAACGATATTGAAAGGGCAACTAAACTTGCCAGATCAATGGTAACTCACTATGGTATGAGTGATGTCCTTGGACCCATGACCTATGGTACAGACGAAGAGGAAGTATTTGTTGGAAGAGACCTTAACAGATCCAGAAACTATAGTGAGGATGTTGCCGCAGCTATAGACAAGGAGATGAGGAAGATAATTGATACAGCTTACCACAGGGCAGAGTCACTATTAAAAGATAATATGGAAGTGCTTCATAGGATTGCAGAGGCGTTACTTGAAAAAGAAACAATTGATGCAAGGGAATTTGAAGAACTATTCCAAGGAAACTGATGCAGGACCCCTTATTAGGGGGCCTGCTTTTCCCATGTCTTGACATAAAAATGCAATTTTACATTCATTATTCAAAATAATTGAATTTTATATTGCAAAATTGCAACAACTTCTACTATAATAGGGGTTAGAGAAGGTACCAATACGAGGAGGTAAAATGATGTACGATGAGAAAAAGCTAGAGCAGATTAAGTCGTCTTTTGTGGACTGGGATGAAAACAAAGTCGAAAAGCAGCTTGGCAAGCATCCTGAAAGAAAAGAAACCTTTACAACCGGTTCAGACAAGAAGGTGGAAAGGCTTTACACACCACTAAACACTGGAGAAATGGATTATGAACGGGATCTTGGCTATCCTGGAGAATATCCATACACTAGAGGTGTACAGCCAACAATGTACAGGGGAAGATTCTGGACAATGAGACAGTATGCGGGATTTGCAACTGCGGAAGAGTCCAACAAGAGATACAAGTATCTTCTTGACCAGGGACAGACCGGACTAAGTGTTGCCTTTGACCTGCCAACACAGATAGGCTACGATTCAGATCATGGACTGTCTGAAGGAGAGGTTGGAAAAGTAGGGGTTGCAATTGACTCACTAAGGGATATGGAAATTTTGTTTGATGGAATTCCATTGGACAAGGTAAGTACGTCTATGACAATAAATGCTCCTGCAAGCGTTTTACTTGCAATGTACATTGCAGTGGCAGAAAAGCAGGGAGTATCTCCAGACAAACTAAGAGGTACCATTCAAAATGACATACTAAAAGAGTATATTGCAAGAGGAACATATATATTCCCGGTTGAGGAATCAATGAGGCTGATAACAAACATCTTTGAGTACTGCTCAAAGGAGGTTCCACAATGGAATACCATAAGCATCAGTGGATACCACATAAGGGAGGCTGGTTCAACAGCGGCTCAGGAAGTGGCATTCACATTGGCAGATGGAATTGCATATGTTGACGCAGCCATCAAGGCAGGACTTGATGTTGACGATTTCGCACCTAGACTTTCCTTCTTCTTCAATGCCCACAATGACCTTCTTGAGGAGGTTTCCAAGTATAGGGCCGCAAGAAGACTATGGGCAAGGATAATGAAGGAAAGATTTGGAGCAAAGAAGGAAAAGTCACTTCAGCTTAAGTTCCACACACAGACTGCAGGATCAACATTGACTGCCCAGCAGCCTGACAACAACATTGTAAGGGTTGCAATCCAGACCTTGGCAGCTGTTCTTGGAGGAACACAGTCACTACACACCAACTCAAGGGACGAGGCACTGGCTCTTCCAACAGAGGACTCAGTAAGAATCGCCTTGAGAACACAACAGATTGTGGCACACGAGTCTGGAGTAACGGAGACAGTGGATCCACTTGCAGGATCATATTACATCGAGAGCCTTACAAACGACATTGAAAAGGAAGCAATGGATTACATTGAAAAGATAGACAACCTTGGCGGAGCACCAAAGGCCATTGAAAAGGGATTCATCCAGAAGGAGATTCAGAATTCTGCCTACAAGTACCAGATGCAGGTTGAAAACCAGGAAAGAATCGTAGTTGGGGTAAACAAGTTCAGAATTGAAGAGACTGAAAAGAAGGAGCTTCTAAAGGTAGACCCACATGTTGAGCTTCTGCAGAAGAAGAAAATCGAGAAGCTTAAGAGCACAAGAGACAACGATAAGGTGCAGGGAGCACTTGAGCTATTGAAAGCAAAGGCAGAAACAGATGAAAACCTTATGCCGTTCATAATCGAAGCAGTCAAGGAATACGCAACATTGGGAGAAGTCTGTGGAGTTTTGAGAGAAGTTTTCGGAGAATATGAACAATCTGTAATACTATAGTTATGAGGAGGAAATAAAATGGATAAACCCATTAGAGTACTTGTTGCAAAGCCAGGTTTGGACGGACACGACAGGGGCGCGAAGGTTATAGCCAGAGCTTTGAGAGATGCAGGTATGGAAGTAATTTATACAGGACTTAGACAGACACCGGAACAAATTGTGGCTGCTGCAGTCCAGGAGGATGTTGACGTAGTTGCAATGAGCATCCTTTCAGGAGCCCACAATCACCTTTTTCCTAAGGTTGTAAGATTGCTAAGGGAAGAGGGAATTGAGGATGTACTTGTACTTGGAGGCGGTGTAATTCCAGAGGATGACATACCTGGACTTAAGGAGTCGGGAGTTGAGGGAATATTTACACCTGGAACACCAACAAAGGAAGTTATTGCTTTCATCAAGGAAAACATTAAGAAGAAATAGGTGGTGTTTTAATTGAATATTGAAGAAGGGCTGTTGCGAGGAGACAAGAGAGCCTGTGCACGCCTAATATCCCTCCTGGAGAACAACGATGAAACCGCTGTAAACATAATAAAGAGACAATATCACAAAACCGGTCAAGCCTATGTAATTGGAGTTACCGGTTCTCCGGGAAGTGGAAAATCAACACTGACAGACAGACTTACAAAGGAGCTCAGGGCAGAAGGCAAGAAGGTTGGAATCCTGGCTGTTGACCCAACAAGCCCCTTCAGTGGAGGAGCAATACTTGGAGACAGGATAAGAATGTCAGACCTGGCCCTGGACAAGGATGTTTTCATTAGGAGCATGGGTACAAGAGGATACCTTGGTGGGATTTCAAAGGCCACCTGGGGAGCGGTAAAGGCACTTGACATCTATGGATGTGACTATATTTTCATAGAGACTGTGGGAGTGGGGCAGTCAGAGGTTGATATTGTAAAAATGGCTGACACGGTGCTCATGGTCATGATCCCTAACATGGGAGACGACATACAGGCAATCAAGGCTGGAATCATGGAGATAGCAGATGTATTTGCCATCAACAAGTCAGACCTTGACGGAGCCGACAAGACCAAACTTGAAATCGAGATGAATCTTGACCTCAATGAAAAAAGTGATTACAGACCACCCGTTGAAAAGGTATCTGCCATAAAAAATGAGGACATTGATATTTTGCTTCAGAAAATCAAGGCTCACGAGACCTACCTAAAGGAGACTGGAAAACTTCATGAAAGAAGAAGAAGGAACCTTAAGGTTGAGATAGTTCAGCTGGTGGAGGAAGAGCTTTTGAAGATGATTATGCAAAAAGCGCTTGAAGGGGACCTTCTGGAGGAACTTTCCCATCAGGTGGAAAAGAGAACCCAGGACCCATACACCGCAAAGGAAAAGATAATTTCCCTTATGAGGGAGTAGAAAAGAGGAGGAAATTCCGTGGTAACAAAAATAGATCACATAGGGATAGCTGTGAAGAATCTTGATGAAACACTTAAATTCTACGAAGATGTAATGGGGATCAAATGTACAAGCAAGGAAGAGGTAGAGGAGCAGAAGGTTAGAGTTGCATTTTTACCTGTGGGAGATTCAGAGGTGGAGCTTCTTGAGTCAACAACTGATGATGGTCCGATTGCCAGATTCATTGAAAAAAAGGGCGAAGGGATCCAGCACATTGCATTCAAGGTTGACAACATAGAGGAAGCCATCAAGGATCTTCAGGAAAAGGGAGTAAGATTAATTGATGAGAAGCCTAGATACGGGGCAGGCGGAGCAAGGATTGCCTTTCTTCACCCCAAATCAACATCCGGCGTTCTTATAGAGATCAGCGAAAGAGATTAAGTACATTAGGAGGGTAAAAATGAGCGATAAGATTCAAGAACTTCTTGAAGCCAAAAGGAAAATTGAGCTTGGAGGCGGAGAGAAAAGAATAGAGAAGCAGCATAGCTCAGGTAAAATGACAGCAAGGGAGAGAATCGACTACCTGTTCGACGAAGGAAGTTTTGTTGAGCTGGATGCCTTTGTAAAGCACAGAGCCAAAAACTTCGGCATGGAGAAGGTTCATGCAGAGGCAGACGGTGTAGTAACCGGCTATGGTACAGTAGATGGAAGACTGGTATATGTATATGCCCAGGACTTTACCGTGATAGGTGGATCACTGGGAGAGATGCATGCCAGCAAGATAAACAAGGTCCAGGACATGGCCCTGAAGATGGGTGCACCCATAGTAGGCTTCAACGACTCAGGTGGAGCAAGGATCCAGGAGGGAGTAGATGCTCTTTCAGGATACGGTAGGATTTTCTACAGAAACACAATATCCTCAGGAGTTATTCCCCAGATATCATCAATAATGGGACCAAGTGCAGGTGGAGCTGTGTATTCACCGGCAATAACAGACTTCATATTCATGACAGACAAGACCAGCATGATGTTTATCACAGGACCACAGGTAATAAAGTCAGTAACAGGTGAAGAGGTAAGCCAGGAAGCTCTTGGAGGAGCGGGAACCCATAACAAGAAGAGTGGAGTAGCCCACTTCATGGACAAGACAGAGCAGGAGTCAATAGACAGAATCAAGGAGCTCTTAAGCTTTTTGCCATCAAACAACCTGGAGCAGCCACCTGTATATGAAATGGATGATGACATAAACAGAGTGGATGAAGAGCTAAACGAGATTGTTCCTCAAAATCCAAACAAGCCATACGACATGAAAAAAGTAATAGAAATGATAGCAGACAGCAACCACTTCTTCGAAGTTCAGCCGCTGTATGCACAAAACATAATAACAGGATACATCAGACTAAACGGAAAGACAGTGGGAGTAGTTGCAAACCAGCCAAAAATCCTGGCAGGATGTCTTGACATAGACGCATCAGACAAGGCAGGAAGATTCATCAGAACCTGTGATGCATTCAACATACCACTGCTAAACCTAGTTGACGTACCAGGATTCCTACCAGGAGTAGCCCAGGAGCACGGAGGAATCATCAGACACGGAGCCAAGATGCTATACGCTTACTCAGAGGCAACAGTGCCAAAGGTTACAATGATAGTAAGAAAGGCATACGGAGGAGCTTACCTTGCAATGTGTTCAAAGGACCTTGGAGCAGACCAGGTATTCGCATGGCCAAATGCAGAGATAGCAGTAATGGGACCAGACGGGGCAGCAAACATTATCTTCAAGAATGAAATAGCAGACTCAGACGACCCAGTTGCAACTAGGGCAGAAAAGATAGAAGAATACAGAAACACAGTTGCAAATCCATACACAGCAGCACAAAGAGGATTTGTGGACGATGTAATAGTGCCAAGTCAATCAAGGCCAAGACTAATAAGCGCATTCGACATGTTGGAGACAAAGAGAGAGACCAGACCAAGTAAAAAACACGGCAACCTGCCAGTATAGGGAGGATAAACCATGGGAAACGAAGTAACGATGGGAGAAGCACTGGTAGTCACAGTGGTAAGCATGCTTGTGGTATTCGTGGTGCTTATACTGATATCCTTGACCATAACTTTTCTGAAATCATTTGGCGCAGAGAAAAAAGAAGTAAAAAAGCAAGAACCAGCTAAAGAAGAAAAGCCAATGGAGAAAGAACTAGCAGTCAATATGACTCAGGAAGAAGACCAGGAAGAGCTAATAGCAGTAATAACAGCTGCCATAGCAAACAGCCTGGGCGTGGACATACCAGAGATAAACATAAGAAGCATAAGAAGAACCCCACAGGCTACCACAGTCTGGAGAGAAATGGGTAAGCAGGAACAGTTAATGGGAAAACTGTAATCAAAGAACAATTCATACCCTATCAATTAAATATATCAAAATCTAAGATTTTGGATATTTATATTGCCGGGCACGTGGCAATTCACAATGAAAAGAGCAATGAATAATTGGGAAAGTATCTGTCACCCTGAGCTTGTCGAAGGGTCTCAGACCCAAAAGCTCGACCCAAAATCATTGGGATTGTTCATTGTTCACTATTCACTGTTCATTAAGATATCAAGTGATAGTTTTTGACACAGAATCTTAGATATTAGATATTAACTTTAAATTATTAAATAACCTAAAAACGGAGGAGAAATAATGAGAAAATTCAACATAACCGTAAACGGTAAGAGCTACGAAGTAGAAGTTGAGGAAGTAGGCTCACCAGCATCCTCAGCACCAAAGGCAGCTCCAAAAGCGGCTCCAGCTGCTCCAGCAGCAGCTCCAGCACCAAAGGCAGCACCAAAGGCAGAAGCTGCACCAGTGGCTGCATCAGCAGGCCAGGAAGTAGTTGAAGCACCAATGCCAGGAAACATCTGGAAAGTCCTAGTAAAAGAAGGGCAGGAAGTAAAAGAAGGCGACGTACTCCTGATACTTGAAGCAATGAAGATGGAGAACGAGATAACATCACCTAAGGATGGAGTGGTATCAAAGCTTGCAACATCTGAGGGCGCCGCAGTAAACACAGGAGATCAACTGGTAATCCTGGACTAAACCCTTCAAGAAAGGATGAACGAAGATGTTAATGGAAATATTTACAGACTTTTGGTACAGCACAGGATTTGCCCTCATGGAATACGGCCATGCAGTGATGCTGTTGATATCCTTTGTGCTACTGTACCTAGCCATAGCAAAGGGCTTTGAGCCACTGTTACTAGTGCCGATAGCCTTTGGAATGATGCTGGCAAACCTGCCAGGTGCAAACCTGATGAAGGAGCCAGTAGTTGAAATAATCAGAGACGCCTCAACTGGCGAGCTGGTAAGCATGACTAAAGAGAACGGTGGACTATTATACTACTTATATCTAGGAGTAAAGCTAGGAATCTACCCACCATTGATATTCATGGGAGTAGGAGCCATGACAGACTTCGGTCCCCTGATAGCAAACCCCAAATCAGTACTGCTGGGAGCGGCGGCACAATTTGGAATTTTTGCAACCTTCGTAGGGGCAATCCTACTTGGCTTCACAGGACCAGAAGCGGCAAGCATAGGAATCATTGGAGGAGCGGACGGACCAACAGCCCTGTACCTTACAAGTCAGCTGGCACCCCACCTGCTGGGACCAATAGCCGTGGCGGCATATTCATACACGGCCCTGGTACCAATAATACAGCCTCCAATAATGAGGGCATTGACCACAAAAGAAGAGAGAGCCGTAGTGATGGAGCAGCTAAGACCAGTATCAAAGAGGGAGAAAATCATATTCCCAATAGTGGTAACAGTACTAGTAGTATTGATACTACCATCAGCCGCGCCGCTGGTTGGACTTTTGATGATAGGAAACCTGTTCAGGGAAACAGGACTTACGGACAGACTTTCAAAGA
This sequence comes from uncultured Bacillota bacterium, assembly GCA_937951995.1. Classification (GTDB taxonomy): domain Bacteria; phylum Bacillota; class Clostridia; order Tissierellales; family Tissierellaceae; genus Gudongella. The sequence goes on along the minus strand of CALGAG010000178.1, from coordinate 8,127 downwards.
CTGCACAAAACGAACTGATAAACATAGTGACAATATTCCTGGGAGTTACGGTTGGAGCAACTGCAAGTGCAGAGAACTTCATGAACTTCCAGACAGTGAGTATAATTGTTCTGGGACTGGTTGCATTTGCAATCGGAACAGCAGTGGGAGTAATATTCGGAAAGATCATGTACAAGACTTCAGGTGGAAAGGTAAATCCACTTATAGGTTCAGCAGGTGTATCTGCGGTACCTATGGCTGCCAGGGTAGCTCAAAAGGTTGGACAGGAAGCAAATCCAAAGAACTTCCTCTTGATGCATGCAATGGGACCAAACGTTGCTGGTGTAATCGGATCAGCAATAGCGGCAGGAATGCTTCTTATGTTCTTCGGCTAGAAAAATTGAACTCATCCTCGCAAGAGGGTGAGTTTGTTTGTTTTTTGCAACATTAGGGTAAAAATTACCTACCAAATTGCGGGAGGAAAGATATGTATCCAGGATATATTACAGATGTTGAAGGAATAAAGGTTGGACACGCATCTTCACAGGAGGGCATGACTGGCTGTACTGCAGTCATATGTGAAGAGGGAGCAAGTGGAGGGGTCGATGTCAGGGGGTCTGCCCCAGGAACACGAGAGACAGACCTGTTTAAGGCTGAGAAGATGGTGGACAGGGTCCATGCAGTTGTACTTGCGGGAGGCTCGGCCTTTGGGCTTGAGGCCGCATCCGGAGTCATGGATTATCTGGAGGAGAGGAAAGTTGGTTTTGATGTTGGGGTCACAAGGGTTCCAATAGTGGCATCAGCCGTTATATTTGACCTTCTCATTGGAGACCCCAAGATCAGACCGGACAAGGCCATGGGCTATCTGGCAGCAAAGAATGCCAACTACGGAGAAAACGCACAGGGAAGTGTAGGCTGTGGGACAGGTGCTAGTGTGGGAAAGATACTTGGTCCTGAGAGTTCAATGAAGTCAGGCCTTGGAAGTGCAACAGTCAGGGCAGGAGACCTGGTTGTCAGCGCCCTGATAACTGTCAACAGCTTTGGTGATGTTTTCCATAAGGGTGTTCAGATAGCAGGCGTCTACGATTACACCACGGACCAGCTAATTTCCACTGAAAGGATAATGAAGGAATCCACTGACAAGATCCAGTTTGCAAATACAAACACAACCATAGGAGTGGTTGCAACAAATGCCTTATTGACAAAGGCGGAGGGAAACAAGGTTGCCCAGACAGCCCATAATGGACTTGCTAGGTCAATAAATCCAGTTCACACAGCTGTTGATGGGGATACCATTTTTGTCATGGGGACAAGCAAGGTCCAGGCAGACCTGAACCTTGTGGCCATGCTTGCTGCAGAGGCTGTTGAGAAGGCCGTTATAAATGCTGTAATGACCGCAAAACCCTATGGAAATATGAAGACGGCAGGGGAAATAAGTGAAAAGGTATTGTAATTAAGAAGGTCAGCCTATATAATGTTAATGTTGAAAAGCTGGCATCCACATTTGAGGAGCCAGACTGTAGGAATGTTAACTTATTAAATCGACTGGTATCCAGAGGAACCAGAGCGGAGGGATTATTATGAAAAAAGGAAGCCGTTTTGACATCAGGAAGCTGACAATCATTGGAGTGCTGGGTGCAATCTCAGTTGTGTTGGGGATGACCCCCTTGGGTTTCATTCCAGTGGGACCCACAAGGGCAACCATAATGCACATACCTGTAATAATCGGGGCAATAGTGGAGGGTCCAATAGTAGGAGCCTTGGTAGGACTGATATTTGGACTGTTCAGTATTTACCAGGCAATTACTGCACCAACCCCAGTAAGCTTTGTATTTCTAAACCCAATAGTTTCAGTGTTGCCTAGAGTATTGATAGGAATAACCGCCTACTATACCTACAAGGGACTTAACAAGCTTGGGACCAAGGGAACAATTGGAATGCTGTACTTGATCTGGGCAGCAATAATTGCATACCTGGCGAGAGGGATTTATCTAAGCGTAGCTGATTACACAAGCATCTGGCCATTGCTTATGAATACTGGACTCTTGATACTGACAGCGGGCATGGTATATCTAACAGCCACCAAATTCAAGGACAAGGCACTGGACACCGTAATAGCTGCGGTTGTGGGAACCATGACCAACACTGTAGGTGTACTCACCATGATATATATATTCTTCGGTGAAAGGTTTGTACAAGCCCTTGGACAGGATGTTGGTTTGGCAAGAAAGGTCATAGTTGGAATAGGAATAACCAACGGAATACCTGAGTCAATAATAGCAATAATAATAGTGACAAGCGTAGTGAGTGCGGTAAAAAGAAGAAGATAGAGGGTGAACCCATGTTATTGGTAATAGACGTAGGGAATACGAACATAGTATTTGGAGCCTATGAAGGAGACAAGCTTGTCTACGACTGGAGGATATCCACAGACAAGGAAAAGACATCCGACGAGTACGGGCTTCTGTTTGATCAGATGTTTAAATACCACGGAATAGTTCCAAGCAGTGTGGACGATATAATTATATCATCTGTTGTTCCCACTTTGATGCATACCCTGCCGGCCATGAGCAACAGGTATTTCGGCAAAGATCCAATAGTGATCGGCCCAGGAGTAAAGACTGGGATGAATATTAAGTACGATAACCCCAAGGAAGTGGGTGCAGATAGGATTGTAAATGCAGTTGCTGCCTATGAGAAGTACGGCGGACCGGTAATAATCGTAGACTTCGGTACTGCCATTACCTTCTGTTTTGTTAACAAGGAGGGTGAGTACCTGGGTGGAGTGATCACACCGGGAATTAAGATAGCTGCCGAAGCCCTTTTCCTAAGGACTGCAAAGCTTCCCAAGGTTGAAATAATTAAGCCGGAAAAGGCTATAGGAAAGACTACCATTGGAAGTATTCAATCTGGACTGGTATACGGCTTTACAGGAATGGTGGATTCCCTGATCGAAAGAATGGTCAAGGAAATGAACCACACCATGGATGAGGTAAAGGTTGTGGCGACGGGAGGCTTCTCCACCATGATTGCGGGGGAGAGCAAGTATATTCAATATAACGATAAGTATCTAACATTGGAAGGATTAAGGATCATATATGAAAGAAACAGTAAGTAGATCATCCCTGCTTACTGTTTCTTTACGAGAGGTGAAGCATGAAGATAGGAAGCTTTAACATAGAGAACAAACTGATGCTGGCCCCAATGGCAGGAGTGACTGACCTGGCCTTTAGAATAATCTGCAAGGAAATGGGAGTGGGCCTAACGGTAACAGAGATGGTCAGCGCCAAGGGCATGTACTACAACGACAAGAAGACAGACAGCCTGACCCAAATAGATCCAAGGGAGAGGCCTGTGGCACTTCAGATTTTCGGTTCTGATCCTGAAATAATGGGAGAAGTTGTAAGAAACAAGCTAAACTACAGGGATGACATTGACATCATTGACATCAACATGGGGTGTCCAGCTCCCAAAATAGTCAAGAACGGTGATGGAAGCGCACTAATGAGAAATCCAAAGTTGGCTGAGGATGTGATCCGTAGCGTCGCTAAGGAAGCCAATAAGCCTGTGACCGTAAAAATACGAAAAGGCTGGGACCAAAGCACTGTTAACGGAGTTGAGATTGCTAAGATAGCCGAAGCTTCAGGCGCAGCAGCTATAACCATACATGCAAGGACAAGAGACATGTTCTATGAAGGGAAGGCTGACTGGGATTATATAGGCAGGATTAAGGATGCAGTGGGGATTCCGGTCATAGGAAACGGGGACATATTTACACCCCAGGATGCAATTGATATGATGGACAGGACAGGGTGTGACGGTGTTGCAATTGGAAGGGGAGCAATGGGCAATCCCTGGATATTCAGACAGACAAACCAACTCATAAATGGTGATGAGCCTGTGAAACCATCATATACGGAGGTGCTTGAAACCAGCATAAGGCACATGAACATGGCCTGCGAGATAAAAGGGGACCGACTTGGGGTTAGGGAAATGCGCAAACAGCTGGCCTGGTACCTTAAAGGGATGAGAAACTCCAATGAGGTAAAAAACCAGATCAATACCATGGAGGACAGGAAGGAGATAGAATTCCTCCTTAGAACCTACATCAAGCACCTGACAGATGGAGATAATTCCCATAGTGGGCTATAATACTTGACAACAGGGTTTTACTTGCATATAATATGTTGCATACAAAGACGGAATATTTGTAATTTGCAGGATGAAAACGATATATTTAAGGTAAGAAAAGGGGAGACCCTTATTTTTTATAAATGAGAGTATCAAGAGAAGCTACCATAATATTGGGTAAACGCTTTTATTATTATATTTAAAGGAGAGAGTTTAATGGCAGAGAAGGACGTTTTTTTAACCCGTGAGGGGCTGGCCAAGCTTGAAAATGAATTGGAAGATGCAAAAATCGTAAAGAGAAAAGAGATTGCTGAAAGAATCAGAACAGCATTGGATTTTGGTGATATCAGTGAGAACTCAGAGTATGACCAGGCCAAGAACGAGCAGGCTAAGCTTGAGGAGAGAATAGCCAAAATCGAAGGCATCCTAAGAAATGCAAAGCTGATTGAGGATGAGGAAATCTCAACTGATATCGTTGGCATAGGATCAAGGGTTGTTGTTCTTGATGTTGAATACGATGAGGAGATGGAATACACCATTGTAGGCTCAGCTGAGGCCAACCCATATGAAGGTAAGATATCAAACGAGTCACCGGTTGGAAAAGCCCTTTTGGGGAGCAAGGCTGGAGATGTTGTAGATGTACAGGTACCTGATGGAGTAATAAAATACCAGATCCAGAAGATTGCCCGATAAATTCAAGGAGGTATAGTATGCAAACAGGTGAACAAAGCTTAAACGAAATGCTGCAGATAAGAAGAGAGAAATTGGCTAAGCTGATAGAAAAAGGCAAGAACCCTTTTCTAATAGAAAAATATGACTACAGCCACCACAGTTCTAATATTAAGGATAACTTTGAAGAGCTTGAAGGCACGGAAGTATCAGTGGCAGGAAGGATCATGTCCAGAAGGGGACATGGTAAGGTAAGCTTTATAGACATACAGGACAGCGAGGGAAGGATCCAGGTTTTTGCCAAGCAGGACCTGATTGGTGAAGAAGAGTATGAAGACCTGTCATTCCTGGACCTTGGAGATATTATCGGAGCAAAAGGTACAATATTCAAGACCAAGACTGGAGAGGTATCCGTAAGGGCCACTGAGATAGTGCTTCTCACCAAGTCCCTTCAGATACTTCCAGAGAAGTTCCACGGTCTAAAGGACCAGGACCTTAGATACAGACAAAGATATGTTGACCTGATTGTAAATCCTGAGGTAAAGGATACCTTTATACTTAGAACCAAAATAATCAAGGGGGTCAGGGAATACCTTGACGACAGGGGATTTTTGGAGGTTGAGACTCCAATACTAAGCACCATAGCAGGAGGAGCTAATGCCAGACCCTTTGAAACCCACCACAACACCCTGGATGTTGACATGTACATGAGGATTGCAAACGAGCTATATCTGAAGAGACTTATAGTGGGCGGCTTTGAAAAGGTCTATGAAATGGGCAGGATGTTCAGGAATGAGGGAATGAGTCCCAAGCATAATCCAGAATACACCGCTATGGAGCTTTACCAGGCATATGTTGACTACGAGGAGATGATGAGACTTACTGAAAACCTCTTTGCATATGTTGCAGAAAAGGCATTGGGTACAACAAAGATCAACTACCAGGGAACTGAGATTGACCTTTCACCCCCTTGGAACAGAATGGATATGGCAGATGCAGTAAAGGAATTTGTGGGTGTAGACTTCTCAAAAATTGAGAGTGATGAGGAGGCAAGGGAGATAGCAAAAGCAAAAGGCCTCGATGTGGACATTAACATGACCAGAGGACACATAATCTCTGAAATGTTTGAGGAATTCTGCGAAAGTCATCTGATCCAGCCTACTTTCATAACAGGACATCCCGTTGAGATTTCACCACTGGCAAAGAGAAACCCGGATGATCCAAGAATTACGAATAGATTTGAAGCCTTCATAAACACCTGGGAGTTGGCTAATGCCTTCTCAGAGCTTAACGATCCAATAGACCAAAGAGAAAGGTTTGAAGACCAGGTTAGGCAGAAGGAATACGGAGATGATGAAGCCCATCCAATGGATACCGACTTTATAAATGCAATAGAGGTAGGATTGCCACCAACTGGAGGTCTTGGCATAGGAATCGACAGGATGATAATTCTTCTTACAAATCAGCCAAGCATTAGGGACATATTGCTGTTCCCAACCATGAAGCCATTAGGTGGAGAGGGGAGTTCAAATGCAGAGGAAGGTCCTGTCAAAGAGACTGAAGAAAAGATAGATTTTTCAAAGGTTAAGGTAGAACCTCTCTTTGAAGAGTTTGTGGACTTTGAAACCTTCAGCAAGTCAGATTTCCGTGCTGTCAAGGTCATAAATTGCGAAGAGGTACCCAAGAGCAAAAAACTATTGAAGTTCACCCTGGATGATGGTTCAGAATCAGAAAGGACCATTCTTAGCGGAATCAGCGAATACTACAAGCCAGAAGACCTTGTGGGGAAAACACTTATTGCAATCACAAACCTACCACCCAGAAAGATGATGGGAATAGAATCAAACGGTATGGTAATAAGTGCAATCCATGAAGAGGATGGAAATGAGAGATTGAATCTTCTGATTGTAGACTCACATATTCCGGCAGGAGCAAAACTATACTAATTGGCAATCTGAAGATTCAAACATTTCACCGACAAATAGAAGAGATGCATAAGAGGCCCCCAAAATTGCGGGTCTCTTTTCATACACGGAGGTAATCTATGAAAATACTGCACATAACAAGTCAATACCCGGGGAAGACAGGTAGTGGAACCTATCTTAAGGCAATGATAACCGAAGGTCACAAGGAGGGGTACAGCCAGGGGCTTCTTGGAGCAGTACAGGAAGGTCTTGACTACAGCAACCCCCTGCTGGAATATTCCCAAATGGTCCGTTTCAACACCCCTGACCTTCCATTTCCCATAATGGGAATGAGCGACAAGATGCCATACAAGAGCAGTATCTACAAGGATATGACCTTGGACCAAATATCAAGGTGGGAAAAGGTGTTCGCCGAAAAACTAAGAGAGAGCCTGGAAGAGTTTAAGCCAGACATCATCCTTTCCAATCACCTTTGGCTTGCAACATCAACAGCGGCACAGGTGGCAGGGGATATACCCGTATTTGGGATTTGTCACGGCACAGACATAAGGCAGCTTCACAGGGTAGCCTGGCTTGAAGACAAGGTTGTAGATGGAATAAAAAAGCTTAATGGAATTTTTGCCCTCACCCTGGACCAGGTGGCTATCATTGAAAGGCTATACGATGTTCCCATAGAAATGATACATGTATCCGGCGGAGGCTATGATGAAGGGATATTCCATCCGGTCCAAAACAGGAAGAAGACTGAAACACCCAAGCTTGTCTATGCTGGTAAGCTGAGCTATGCTAAGGGTCTTATGCCACTTCTTGAAGCCTATGAGCACCTTATACAATCACGACAAGTGGATCTGACAATAGTTGGAAGCGGCGAGGGTGAGGAAAGTGATAGGATAATTAAGAGAGGTAAAGAGCTTGGCGTAAGATTTACAGGAGCTGTAAGCCAGGAGAAACTTGCTGATATATTCAGGGATTCAGACATTTTTGTGCTTCCCTCATACTATGAAGGCCTGCCACTTGTTGTAATGGAGGCTCTTGCCTGTGGGCTTATGGTGGTGACAACTGACATTCCAGGACTAAAGGGCTACATGGGAGAGAAATTGGCATCATCAGGTCTAGTTCAATTTGTTAAACTACCAAGAATGCTTGATATTGACACACCCTTGCAGGAGGATTACAATCACTTCGTATTTAATTTGAAAAAAACATTGAATAAACAGATTAATATCTGTAATGAGGGGTATAATAGTTTTGCACCCTTTAAAAGCGAAATTGACAGGCTGTCATGGCAAGGAGTCTTTGAAAGAATAAAAAGTAGATTTTAATTTCACTATTATCCTTGACATGAGATCCATTAGGGTGTATTATATTCAAGTTGTCTCTTTTCAGAGGATCACCAGGGAAACGACATAAAAAACTTCAGAAA
>CALGAG010000177.1 GCA_937951995.1 uncultured Bacillota bacterium | reverse complement strand
TTATGCACATTACTTTTTTATGTAGAAAAACAGAGGTGAAATAAATGATAACAGCATTAGCTGCAATATTTGTATTTTTACTGGTTGTCCTTGTTCATGAGGCCGGCCATTTTACAGTAGCGAAGATGGTTGGAATCAAAGTCAACGAGTTCGCCATAGGAATGGGCCCCAAGCTTATTCAAAGAAAGAAGGGCGAGACACAGTACACCTTAAGGGCCTTACCCATAGGTGGTTATGTAAAGATGGAAGGAGAGGATGAATCCTCAGACGATCCAAGAGGCTTTGCCAACGTCTCAGTAGGTTCCAGAATCGCTGTAATCTCAGCCGGTGCAATAATGAACTTTGTCCTGGCCATTGTTGTATTATCACTAGTGGCCTTTAATGTAGGTGTACCTTCAACTACCATTGACGAGATCATAGAAGGTAGCCCAGCACAGGAATATGGTATTGTGCAAGGAGATCGAGTTGTTCAGATTGAAGGTAACCCAATAAATAATTGGGAAGATATAGTTTCTACAATAAATTCTCAGGATCCTGGGACCTTTATTCAGGTCCAGGTGGAGAGAGGCGGCGAAATAGTAAACCTTGATGTTAAGCCTACCCTGGACGAGGGCAGGGTTGTAATAGGAATTGTTCCAGCATATGAAACTGGATTTTTCTCAGCTATAAAATCCGGGTTCCAGGAAACATGGTATTTCTTAAAACTTATGTTTCAATTCCTAGGTATGCTATTTCAGGGAAATGTTTCCACAAATGATCTGGCAGGACCTGTTGGTGTTATCAATGAAATAGGGAATGCTGCCAGTATGGGCTTTACAAGTGTTCTTTATATCCTTGGATTTATCAGTATTAACCTGGGATTCTTTAACCTGTTACCAATACCCGCACTGGATGGTAGCAAGATCGTATTTCTCCTGATCGAGCTCCTACGTGGAAAGCCAATTGACGCAGATAAGGAGGGATTCATCCATTTTATAGGATTTGTATTCCTTATTTCCCTTATGCTGATAGTAACCTACAAGGATCTTATCAGGATCAATCTATTTTAGTTTTGATTTTAACCGCTGATGGATAATATTTTAAAATGGAGTATAAGGTGGATTATATGAATAATAGGAAGAAAACAAGAATGATCAGGGTAGGAGATGTATATATAGGTGGGGATGCGCCGGTTAGTGTACAGTCCATGACAAATACCCCTACATCTGATGTGAAAAGAACCTTGGGACAAATGAGGGAATTACAGGAAGCTGGTTGTGATATTGTAAGGTCTGCTGTATCATCAGCAGAGGACGCAAGGGCAATCAGGGAAATCAAAAAGCATATAAGCATACCAATAATAGCAGATATCCAGTTTGACTATAGACTAGCCATTGAGTCCATCAGACAAGGTGTTGATGGTCTTCGAATTAATCCAGGAAACATAGGCAGTCACCTGAATGTCAAGGAAGTTGTCAAGGCCTGCAAATCTGAGAATATTTCAATCAGAATAGGTGTGAATTCTGGGTCTGTTAAAAGGGAGTATCTTGAAAAATATAATGGTGTCAATGAAAAGTCAATGGTGGAAAGTGCCCTGGACCAGGTCAAACTGCTGGAGGACCTGGATTTTAGAGATATCAAGATATCCCTAAAGGCAAGCTCTGTACCACTGACCGTAAGTTCCTATGCTTTGATATCTGAAAAATGTGACTACCCATTGCATCTTGGTGTAACAGAAGCTGGCACACCTTGGAGGGGAACCATAAAGTCCTCTGTAGGAATAGGTGCTCTTCTGGCAATGGGAATTGGGGACACCATCAGGGTATCATTGACCGGTGATCCGGTCGATGAGGTCAAGGTAGGAAAGGAGATTCTCAAATCTCTTGGTTTGAGGAATGACGGGATTGAGTTTATTTCTTGTCCGACCTGTAGCCGTACTCACATTGACCTGATAGGGATTGCCCAGGAGGCTGAAAGGAGATTGGACCACATCAAAAAACCAATAAAGGTTGCTGTGATGGGGTGTGCGGTAAATGGTCCTGGAGAAGCTAGGGAAGCTGACATCGGCATAGCTGGTGGAAATGGTGAAGGACTCATTTTCAAGAAGGGTGTCATTGTTAGAAAGGTTGCAGAAGACAGGCTGCTTGAGGAATTGATGAAAGAAATTGAGGAGTTTGAGAGTTGATTAAGGAGAGTTAAGGCATGGCAGAAAATAGAACTATAAAATCATTGTTCTCTGACGATACTCAGATCAAGTCTTTTCTGGAAGATTTGAGTATCATTTCCGTAGTTCTTGATAATAAGTCCTTGAAATTGTCAATCAAGATGGAGGACAGGCATTGGGTGACCCAAAAGGACAAAGCATCGATAGCATCTGTTTTGGAGGAGAAGTTCAAGGGATTAGCTCTTGATATTGATTATACAAAGATAGAAGCTAATCTTAACCAGGATCAACTCCTGGACATAATTAAAAGAAAAATAAGTCAGAACATACCCTCTAGCTCTTCGTGGTTAGAGGATGTTGTTTTGAATGAGGGAGATCTTATAAACCTCGTATTGCCAGGTGACCTGCCCTACAGATCAGTGACCAGAAATGGTCTGCTTGAAGAGTTGACTGAGATTTCCAAAAAGTCAACAGGGAAGAATTTGAATGTGGATTTCATGGATACCAAGGAACACGAAGGATTCCTATTTGATGCAGAAATGGAAGAGCGCAAGATACTGAAGGAAATGATGCTAAAAAAGCCTGCTGAAAAATCAGAGAAAAAAGCCAGAAACAAGGATTATTCCTTTGGAAAGAGAATTAAGGGTGACCCAATCAAGATAATTGACATCGATATGCAGACTGGAAGTGCAATAATCGAGGGTGAAATTTTTCAGGTTGAAACAAAATCCATTAAGGATAACCGAACACTGGTAATATTCTACTTGTCAGATGGGACTAATTCCATTTCATCCAAGGTCTTCCTAAACGGAGACCAGACTGAGGAGTTCACAAGCAATATTAAGGAGGGAACCTTTGTCCTTCTAAGTGGGGATGTGGTATACGACACCTATGCTAAGGAAATGACCATAATGCTTAAGTCCATCCAGGCTAAGGAACAGGAGATCATAAAGGATAATGCAAAAGACAAGAGGGTTGAGCTTCATCTACATACTCAGATGAGTTCAATGGACGGGGTATCACACACCAGGGATTTGATAAAGCGGGCCATAGAGTGGGGGCATGAAGCCATTGCCATTACTGATCATGGTGTAGTACAGGCTTTTCCTGATGCCATGGAAATGAGCAAGGACATTAAGATCATCTATGGGGTCGAGGCTTACATGATCAATGATAAGAAGCAGATTGTAACAGGAAATCTCGAAGGAAGAACACTTGATGATTTTGTTGTTTTCGACCTTGAGACTACGGGACTTTCGCCGAAAAATGATAGAATAACTGAAATCGGAGCCGTGAAAATTCAGAATGGAGAAATAATCGATAGCTTCAGCCAATTGATCAACCCTCATATACCCATACCCGACCTAATAACAAGGCTAACTGGAATAACAGATGAGATGGTCAAGGATAAGCCTTCAATAGGGGAGGTTCTGCCAGAATTCCTTGAGTTTATTAAGGATAGTGTTTTGGTTGCCCATAATGCATCCTTCGACATGGGGTTTATTCGGGAAGCATATGAAAGCATCGAGATTCATCTGGACAACCCTGTTATGGATACACTTGAGCTTTCCAGAGCCATGTTTCCAACAATGAAGAGCCACAAGCTAAACCTGGTGGCTAAACATCTTAAGGTTGAGCTTAAGAACCATCACAGAGCTGTGGATGACGCACTGGCAACAGGAAATATCCTATTGAAGATTTTGGAGTTGTTAGGTGATAGGGATTTGAAAAATTTGGAGGATATCAATGGCCTGACAGGCAATGCGGATTCCACAAAAGGGGATATGCATCACATCATACTCCTTGCAAAAAACCAGTCTGGCTTAAAGGACCTATACAGGTTGATATCTGAATCACATCTGAACTATTTTCACCGGAAGCCAAGGATGCCCAAGTCACTAATTGAAAGTCACAGAAAGGACCTTATTGTTGGAAGTGCCTGTGAAGCAGGAGAACTATACAGGGCAATAATAAGGAATAAGCCAGATCAGGAAATAAGAGATATTGCAAAATTTTATGATTATCTGGAAATACAGCCTTTGGGAAATAACGAGTACATGGTTAGAGAAGGAATTGTGAAGAACCAGGATGAGCTGAAATCCATAAACAAGATGATCTATAAGTTGGGTAAAAGCTTAAACAAGCCAGTTGTTGCAACTGGGGATGTTCACTTTTTAGATCCTGAAGACGAGGTTTACAGAAGGATTCTAATGTCTGGTCAGAAATTCCAGGATGCAGATAATCAACCACCATTATACTTTAGGACCACAGACCAGATGCTAAGGGAATTTGATTATATGGGTGAAGAAATCGCCAAGGAGGTTGTAATTACAAACCCCAACAAAATTAATTCCCAGATAGACAAGTGCATACCAATTCCAGATGGTACATTCCCACCAGAAATTGAGGGCTCAGACCAGGAATTGAGAGAGATTACCATAAGCAAGGCTGTAGATACCTACGGCAGCCCACTTCCCGACCTGGTTAAAAAGAGATTGGAGAGGGAATTGGACTCAATTATAAAAAATGGCTACGCAGTAATGTACATCATCGCTCAAAAGTTGGTGTGGAAATCCATGGAGGACGGATATTTGGTCGGCTCAAGAGGGTCTGTAGGATCTTCCTTTGCTGCAACAATGAGTGGAATAACAGAGGTAAACCCACTTCCGCCACATTATGTCTGCCCCTCATGCAGGAATAGTGAGTTCTTCACAGACGGGTCAATTGCATCAGGCTATGATTTGCCCGATAAGCGATGTCCAAAATGCGATGAAGACTACATCAAGGAAGGACACGATATTCCATTTGAGGTATTTTTGGGATTTGAAGGGGACAAGGAGCCTGATATTGACCTTAACTTCGCTGGAGAATACCAACCTAGAGCTCATAAGTACACTGAGGAGCTTTTTGGTGAAGGAAAGGTCTTTAGGGCTGGAACAATAGGAACAATAGCAGACAAGACTGCCTATGGCTTTGTCAGAAAGTACTTTGAGGAAAGGGAAATGAACGTCAGCCAAGCAGAAATAAATAGGCTCTTAAGAGGGTGTACGGGCATAAAGAGGACATCTGGGCAACATCCAGGAGGAGTTATGATAGTTCCAGATTACAAGGATATTCATGATTTCTCACCGATACAATATCCTGCAGACGATAAAAAATCAGGAGTGATAACAACCCATTTTGACTACCATGCAATAAGTGGCAGGATACTGAAGCTGGACATACTAGGTCATGATGTTCCAAGTATAATAAGAATGCTTGAGGACATAACCGGAATTGACCCAACAACAATCCCTCTTGATGACAAGGATACCATGGAGTTGTTTACAAGCACCAAATCAATAGGAGTAGACCCAGACTCCATTAACTGCCCAGTGGGCACCATGGGGATTCCTGAATTTGGGACAAAATTTGTAAGACAGATGCTAATTGAAACAAAACCAACCACTTTTTCTGAACTTGTCAGGATAAGTGGACTGTCTCACGGAACTGATGTATGGATCAACAATGCTCAGGAGCTTGTAAAAAACAAAGTTGCACCATTGGCCAAGGTTATATCCACCCGTGAGGACATAATGCTTTCCTTGATAAAGGCAGGTATGGATAAGAAGCAATCCTTTTTCATCATGGAAAAGGTAAGAAAGGGAAAGGGTCTTAAGCCGGATGAAGAGGAGGCCATGAGAAGTCTGGGGATACCTGAATGGTACATTGAATCCTGCAATAAGATCAAGTATATGTTCCCCAAGGCACATGCTGCCGCATATGTGACGATGAGCTTCAGGATAGCCTATTTCAAGGTTCACCATCCTCAAGCCTTCTATGCAACCTATTTCACAACCAAATCCACTGACTTCGATGCAGATCTCATACTAAAGGGAGAGGCAGCTGTCAGACAAAAGCTTAAGGAACTGGAGCAAAAAGGTATGGGTGCCACAACAAAGGAGAAAAACCAGATAACTGTGCTGGAGGTAGTTCTGGAAATGTATACCAGAGGCTTCACCTTTGACAGGGTTGATTTGTACAGATCTGACAGCGACAGGTTCCTCATAAATGAAAAGGGTATTTTACCACCACTTAAGGCACTGGATGGAGTAGGTGAAAACGCCGCAAGAAAGATAGCTGAGGAAAGAGAGATAAAAGTGTTTATGTCCATAGAGGATCTGGTGAAAAGGGGTAAAGCAACAAGACCGGTTATAGATGCTCTAAAGGGTCATGGATGTTTGGATTCACTGCCTGAGAGCAATCAAATAAGCTTATTTAACATTTGATTTAATGACTTTAATGTGTTATAATAGACAAGACAATTAGAGTGATTTCCGGCAAGAGTGGGTTTTTCCCACTCTTCGTTTGTGTCAGGGAGTCTGATATGGAGGTGTATGATGAGTAAAAAAGGTTTTATGACAAGCATTGAAAATTTATGTGAGGATGTCACTTCAGAGCTGGGCTATGAACTTGTCGATGTGGAATACATTAAGGAAAGTGGCGACTACTACCTAAGGGTGTACATCCATAAGCCTGGTGGAGTGAATCTTGATGATTGCCAGATTGTCAGTGAAAAGCTCAGTGAAAAGCTTGATGACAGTGATATGCTACAGAAGGCTTATTATCTCGAGGTATCATCCCCAGGACTTGACAGACCACTGAAGACAGACAGGGACTTGGAAAGAAATCTCGGCAAGGAAGTAGAGGTTAACCTTTATAAGGCTGTAGACGGAGTAAAGAAGTTTGAAGGGATTTTAAAGTCATATAAGGGAGATTCAGTAGAGCTGGAAACCGTAGATAAAGTGGTTGAAATACCCAGGGATACCGTATCCTTGATTCGTTTAACCATTAAATTTTAAGGAGGAATATAAGGATGAATGTTGATTTCATCAATGCTCTTGAGGAAATTGAAAGAGAGAAGGGCATTTCTAAGGATATTATTTTTGACGCTTTAGAGTCAGCTTTGATATCCAGTTATAAGAAGAATTTTGGTTCTTCACAAAACGTTATAGTGGAAATGGATAGACAATCAGGGGATGTGGAGGTATTTGCAACAAAAGACGTGGTAGAGAATGACCATATAGAAGATGAACTTTTACAAATGGCCCTTGAAGAAGCCAAAGAGATCAATCCAAACTACGAGGTTGGAGATGTGGTGAAGATAGCGATCACACCAAAGGACTTTGGAAGAATCGCAGCTCAGACTGCTAAGCAGGTTGTAATCCAAAGAATCAAAGATGCTGAGAGAGACGTGATCTTCGATGAGTTCATAAGCAGGGAGAATGAAATAATTACTGGCCAGATTCAGAGGATTGCAAAGAATAATGTGTATATCGACCTGGGTAAAACCGAAGGAATACTTCCACCATCCGAGCAGATTGCAGGTGAGGAGTACGGCCAGGGAGACAGAAAGAAGCTTTTGATTCTGGAGGTCAAGAAAACTACTAAGGGACCTCAAATCGTACTCTCAAGAGCCAATACTGGACTTGTAAAGAGGTTGTTTGAGCTGGAGGTTCCTGAGATAGCTGAGGGGATTGTTGAAATCTATTCAGTTTCAAGGGAAGCAGGTTCAAGAACGAAAATAGCAGTATTCTCAAAGAACCCAGATGTTGATGCCTTGGGATCATGTGTAGGTTTTAAGGGGGCAAGAGTAAAGGCAATAGTGGATGAACTCAATGGTGAAAAAATCGACATCGTAATTTGGAGTAAAGAGCCAGCAGAATTCATAGGCAATAGCCTGAGTCCTTCAAAGGTGGTCAAGGTTGTTCCAAACGAAAAAGAGAAATCGGCAATAGTGGTTGTACCTGACTACCAATTGTCCCTAGCCATAGGAAAAGAAGGACAGAATGCCAGATTGGCAGCAAAGCTTACCAATTGGAAGATTGACATAAAATCAGAAACCCAGTACAAGGAATTCATGGAAAAGAAGGCCGCTCAGGAAGAACAGGTTGCTGTAGATGAAGATGTTGAAGTTGATTTACTTGTTGATGGATCAGCTACTTATCCTGACCAGACTTCAGATGAAAACTCAAAGGAGGGTCTTGATGAAATATCAAGTGAAACTTCTGACGAATCCTCAGATGAAGAGTAGATAGGAGGAATATCATGAGCGCAAGAAAAATCCCATTGAGAAAATGCATAGCATGTAATGAGATGAAGCCTAAAAAAGAGCTTGTAAGAGTGGTTAAGAACAAGGAAAACGAAGTAAGTGTTGATCTAACCGGAAAGGCCAATGGAAGAGGAGCTTATATCTGTCCAACCATTGAGTGCTTTGAGGAGGCTTACAGGAATAAAAAATTCCAAAGGGCCTTACAGACTGAAATAACTGAAGAAGTGTACTCCGGGCTGAAGAAGGTCATAGATAAATAAAGGATCACCTTAAACAAACAGGAGGTGCAAGGTATGACAAAAGTAAGAATTTATGAACTAGCGAAAGAACTTAATATGTCCAGCAAAGCCTTAATGGAAAAAATCGAAGGACTTGAATTGAAGATCAATAGTCATATGAGTTCTATTGAGGATGAAGAAGCACAGCTTATAAAGGAACTGTTGACTGAGGACAAGACAGAAGGCAAAGCTGTAATTGAAGATGAGCTTGAGATTTTTGACGAGGACGAAAAGCCTAAGTCAAAAAAACCAAAGAAAAAGCAGCATAAAATAGAAGAGACTCCAATAGAAAAAGAGGAAAAAATTATCGAAAAGAAGACTATTGAAATAGAATCAGAAGTTATTGTAAAAGACCTGGCTGAAATGATTGGGGTTAATTCCTCCCAAATCATAACAAAGCTAATCGGACTGGGTGTTATGGTTAATCAAAATCAAGCAATAGACAGTGAGATTGCTGCCATTGTGGCAGATGATTTCAACGTTGAGGTAAAGACCCTTGAGCCTGAGGTTGAGCTAACAGAGGAAGACCTATTGGATTATGACGACAAACCTGAGGACATGGTGGCTAGACCACCTGTTGTAACCGTTATGGGTCACGTAGACCATGGTAAGACATCCTTGCTGGATGCCATTAGACACACCAATGTCACTGATAAGGAAGCCGGGGGAATAACCCAGCATATTGGTGCATATGCAGTAAACATCAACAATAAGAAGATCGTCTTCCTGGACACACCTGGTCATGAAGCCTTTACTTCAATGCGAGCGAGAGGTGCAAGCGTAACGGACGTTGCAATTCTAGTTGTAGCAGCTGATGACGGAGTAATGCCTCAGACTGTGGAAGCCATATCACACGCAAAGGCTGCCGGTGTTCCAATAATAGTAGCAATCAATAAGATTGACAAACCGGATTCAAATCCCGATAGAGTGAAGCAAGAGCTTGCTGATAATGGACTTGTTCCAGAGGACTGGGGTGGGGATACAATAATTGTACCTGTTTCAGCTATTCAAAGAACAGGTATAGAAGAATTGCTTGAAATGATACTGTTGGTGGCTGACATGCAGGAATTGCAGGCCAATCCAGACAGAAGAGCAGTTGGTACTATCATTGAGGCACAGCTTGACAAGGGGAAAGGACCTTTGGCAACAGTACTTGTTCAAAAGGGTACACTTCATGTTGGGGACATGGTTGTATCAGGTACTTCAAGCGGCCGTATCCGTGCAATGCTTGATGAAAAGGGCAAAAA
The DNA here is from genome assembly GCA_937951995.1 of uncultured Bacillota bacterium. Lineage (GTDB taxonomy): Bacteria > Bacillota > Clostridia > Tissierellales > Tissierellaceae > Gudongella. The sequence goes on along the minus strand of CALGAG010000177.1, from coordinate 25,272 downwards.
CGTCAAAAAGGCCACTCCTTCAATACCTGTAATGATTTTGGGTCTATCAGAAGTTCCAAATGCAGGAGACCTATTATTTGCAGTTGAAAATGAGAAGGCTGCAAGAAATATTGCAGATGCAAGAAAGACTCTGATTAGAGAAGCGCAAATGAAGCAGTCATCAAAGGTTTCACTGGATGACCTTTTTGAAAAGATAAAACTTGGTGAGATCAAGGACCTAAACATTATCGTAAAGGGTGATGTAAGGGGCTCAATAGAAGCCCTAAGCCAATCACTGAACAAGCTTGACACTGAAGAGGTAAGGGTGAATCTTATCCATGGTGGGGTCGGTGGAATCACTGAAAGTGATATTATGCTGGCATCGGCTTCAAACGCCATTGTTATTGGATTCAACGTAAGACCTAACCTTAATGCCATAGAGGTTGCCAAGAAAGAGGATGTTGATGTTAGAACCTACAGGATCATATATGAGGCCATAGAAGACATCCAGGCTGCAGTCAAGGGAATGCACGCGCCTAAGATAGTGGAGGAGATCCTTGGACGAGCTCAGGTTAGGGCGACCTTCAGACTGCCCAATGGAAACACAATTGCAGGTATTTATGTTGTTAGTGGAAAAATCACCAGAAATGCAAATATTAGGCTCCTAAGGGATGATGTTGTTATATTCGATGGCTCAGTATCATCGCTAAAGAGATTCAAGGATGATGCCAGAGAGGTCCTGACCGGTTTTGAAGCTGGTTTAGGTCTTGAAAACTTCAATGACATCAAAGAGGGAGACAATCTTGAGGCATATGTCCTTAAGGAAGTCAAAAGAGATTAGAGGTGTAATAGATGAACGAAAAGAGAATAAACAGGATTTCCGAGGAAGTTAAAAAAGTCGTATCAGACCTTATTCAAAACGAGATCAAGGATCCTAGGATCAGTGGGATGCCAAGTGTCAACAAGGTCAGCGTCACCAAGGACCTAAGATTTGCCAAGATATATATATCTGTTTTGGGAAGTGAAGAGGATAAGGAAAGTACCATAGAAGGACTTCAAAATGCAAAAGGCTTTGTGAGAAAGGAAATCGGAAACAGAATAAACCTTAGGCATGTGCCGGAACCGATTTTCCTTCTGGACGAAAGTATAGAGCAGGCTTTATATATGTCCAAGCTGATTGAAGAAGTTAACAGGGGCTCAAAGAAGGACTCTGATGAAAATGAAGAATAATCTTGAGGCCTTTAAAGAGCTTATCAGGACCAGTGAAAGGATAGCCGTTGTCTCCCATATGAATCCAGATGGAGACAACCTGGGCTCCCTTTTGGCTGCTGGCCTGTCTCTTGAAAAGATGGGGAAAGGCGTCCTCTTCGTAAAAGCTGACATAATACCTGAGGACTACAGGTTCCTTCCAGGTGTGGAAAGACTATCACCTGTTGATGAAACAATTGACATGCTTGACCTACTCTTGGTATTGGACAGCAGTGATCCAGACAGACTTGGGGAGAACAGGTTTCTAATTGACAAATCACAGAAGGTTGTAAATATTGACCATCATGTAAGTAACTCTGAGTTTGGAGATATCAACATAGTAAAACCTGAAATGTCATCTACCGGTGAAATATTATTTGAATTGCTGCTGCAGATGGATATGCCAATTGATAGTGAGATCGCTTCACTAATATATGTTGCAATGAGCACTGACACTGGTAGATTCACCTATCAGGGCGTTACTGGCAAAACTCATGAAACAGTTGCAAGGCTATATGGATACGGTATTGATGCATATGCAATAAATAACAGTCTTTACCAAAGGAGAAGTCTGGAAAGAACAAAACTATTCATAAGGGCTGTGTCAAATATCAGGTTGTATAAGGACAACAGGATTGGTATTGTCAGGGTTACAAAATCCATGTTGGATGAAACCGGATCATCAATGGAAGATACTGAAGGCATTGTGGAGTTCATACGAGATACAGATTCTGTAGAGGCTGCATGCATTCTAAAGGAAATTGATGATGGTGTAGTAAAGATTAGCCTACGAACAAAAAACATAGTAGATGCAAACAAGGTTTGCAGTGTATTCCATGGCGGTGGACACAGCAGGGCATCAGGAGCCACGGTGGAGGATACAATAGACAATGTTGAGAGTAGACTACTGGACGAAATAAATAAATATCTATAGATAAGCAGGGTGAGTGGATGAATGGAATAATTAACTTTTTCAAACCAGCTGGTATGACTTCTCACGATGCTGTTGCTTACTTCAGGAGATTGTTGGGCACAAAAAAAGTTGGCCATACTGGAACATTGGATCCAATGGCAACAGGCGTTCTCCCAATTTGTGTTGGTAAGGGTACAAAGGTCTCGGAATACCTCCTTGGAGTTGATAAGGAGTATATAGCTGAGCTTACCTTGGGGACTTCATCAGATACCCAGGATAGTACGGGTTCTGTTATAAATTCTTCAGATAAAGTTGTGGACAATGACCAGATCGAAAATGCACTTCATTCCTTCCAGGGCGAGATCGACCAGATTCCACCTATGTATTCAGCAAAGAAAATAGGAGGAAAAAAATTGTATGAACTTGCCAGAAGTGGCATTGAGGTAGAGAGAAAACCAAGGAGAATCAACATAAAGGAAATCAGGATACTCAACAACCAGGACAACCGTAAAATTATCTTTTATACCAAGTGTTCCAAGGGAACATATATCAGAACAATATGCAATGATATTGGAGAACTACTTGGAACCTATGGGCACATGTCATACCTACTTAGAGTAGGGGTTGGGACCTTCAGGGTAGAGGATTCCTATGGAATGGATACCCTAAATGAAATGGACAAGGAAGGCCTTTTAAGTATAATCCAGCCAATTGACAATGCAATCCAATTCATGGATGGCATCAATCTGGACTCCAAGTTCTATAAACCACTGACCAATGGTGTTAGAATTGAGTTGGACAAAAATTTGAAAGTAGATACAGACAAGCTCCATAGAATATATGTTTCTGACGAATTTATCGGCATTGGAAGCATCCTTGAAGAAAATGGCAGAAAAACACTAAAAATGGAAAAAGTACTGATCAGGTGAGAAAATGGAAATAATAAGAATTGACAATACAAATGAAACCAGGTTCCAGACTTCCCTTGCTTTGGGTAACTTTGACGGTGTTCACATTGGCCACCAAAAACTTATTAGATCAATGATAGAAACCGCAAACAAATCTGGTTTTCAGCCTTCAATGATGATATTTGAAAACCACACCAAGTCATTTGTGTTTAAGAATGGGCCTAGACTGATAAGCAGCAATGATCAGAAAAATAGGTTTCTTGAAAAGCTTGGTGTTAAAACCCTTTATACTATGGTATTTGACGATGAAATAATGACTCTTAGTCCTGAGGAATTTGTCACGTCCATCTTATATGAGAAGTTAAACTGCAGAGCAATAACCGTTGGACCTGACTATAGATTTGGTTACAAGGCTCAAGGGAATGTTGACCAACTGATTTCATTGAGCAGGGAACTGGGCATAAAAACTGATATTATCCAACCTGTTTACCATAATGACATACTTGTAAGCAGCACCCGGGTGAGAGAACATTTGACAGACGGGGAAATTCTCGAAGCCAACACACTATTGGGAAGACCCTTCAGTGTAATCGGGGAGGTCATTCACGGTAAAGGTTTGGGTAAAAAGCTTGGAGTCCCCACTGCAAACATCAGGCCAATGGATAAATATGTAATACCTAAGAAGGGGATATACATGACCTATACGATCATAGAACGAAAGACATATCCAAGTGCAACAAATATCGGTGTAAACCCAACATTTGATGAGGTGGACCTTAAGATAGAAAATCACATCATTGGATTTGATGATGAAATCTATGGCAAGCAAATAGAGATTTTCTTTCTTGAATATATAAGACCTGAAAAGAAGTTTGATTCAGTGGAGGACCTTAAAAGCCAAATGAAAGAAGATATAAGGTATGTCAAACAAAAATCAGATTTACAATTATAGTAAAGTATGTTAAACTTTATATGTTAAGGATTACCTTTGGCAATGCTTGTCGTTCCTCGGCGCCTGCATAGCTGATGGTGGACCAATAAATTATTTGGAGGTGCAAAAATGTTAACAAGAGAAGAAAAAGACAACATTATCGAAGAGTATAAAATGCACGAGGGTGATACAGGATCACCAGAAGTACAGGTTGCACTGCTTACTCACAGGATTAATTCTGTAAACGAACACTTGCAATCACACAAGAAAGACCATCACTCAAGAAGAGGTCTACTTAAAATGGTTGGACAGAGAAGAAATCTACTAAGATATTTACAGAATAAGGATATTGAAAGATATCGTTCTTTAATTGAAAAACTTGGCATCAGAGGTTAATTAGAGCGGGACTTCCCGCTCTATTAGTTTATTTGACTATATAATATGACACACACTTTAAGAATTTACAAGGAGGTAATTTATGGAAAGAAAATTCCACTACACCTTGGCAGGAAGAGAGTTGACTGTAACCACCGGTAAAGTAGCTGAGCAAGCTAGCGGAGCTTGCCTGGTACAATACGGGGACACCGTTACGGTTGTAACAGCTACACAATCCAAGAAACCAAAAGAAGGTTTGGATTTCTTCCCGCTTAGCTGTGATTATGAAGAAAAACTTTATTCAGTTGGAAAGATTCCAGGCGGATTCATCAAAAGAGAAGGTAGGCCAAGCGAAAAGGCCATTTTGACATCAAGACTAATAGACAGACCAATAAGACCCTTGTTCCCAGACGGATTCAGAAATGAAGTGCAGGTTGTTGCAACAGTTCTATCAGTAGATCAGGACAGCAGTCCTGAGGTTTCTGCTATGATTGGGTCATCGATTGCATTGTCAATTTCCGATATTCCATTTGACGGACCTACAGCATCACTAAACATTGGTTTGGTTGATGGTGAAATAGTCATAAACCCAGACAGCAAGCAAAGGGAAGTTTCAGAACTGGACTTGGTTGTATCAGGAACAAAGGATGCTATCATGATGGTTGAAGCGGGTGCCAAGTTTGTTTCAGAGGAGACAATGCTAAGGGCCATACTTGCTGGTCATGCTGAGATCAAGAAGCTATGCGAGTTCATAGAAGGTATTGCTGCTGAAGTAGGCAAGGAAAAGGTAGAGTACCAGGTCTTCCTGCCTGATGAGGAAATACGTGACAAGGTAGAAGAGATTGGCAGGGACAAGCTTGCTCAAGCCCTTAATACCGAGGATAAGGTTGAGAGAGAAGAAAAATTATCATTGGTTAAGGATGAAATTCTCCTGGAGGCATTGGAGTCATTTCCTGAAGGTGAGAAACACATAAAGGAAGTAATAGGTGACATAATCAAAGATAATGTAAGACGGTTGATAACAGAAGAATCAAAGAGACCGGACAACAGGGAATTGGATGAAATTAGAAAAATCAGCACTGAAGTTGGACTTCTACCAAGGGTACACGGGTCCGGCTTGTTCAACAGGGGCCAGACTCAAGTCCTTACAATCGCAACTCTTGGAGCCTCAAGCGATGTACAGATAATCGATGGTCTTGGCGATGATGCATCCAAGAGATATATGCACCATTACAATTTCCCAGCTTACTCTGTTGGTGAAACCAGACCTATGAGAGGACCAGGCAGGCGTGAGATCGGACATGGGGTATTGGCTGAGAGAGCTCTCGAGCCAGTAATTCCTTCAGAGGACGATTTCCCATATACACTAAGGCTTGTATCTGAAGTTCTTAGCTCAAATGGGTCATCTTCACAGGCAAGTGTCTGCGGAAGCACCCTGGCACTTCTAGATGCAGGGGTACCCATTAAGGCACCAGTAGCTGGAATTGCTATGGGCTTGATAAAAGAAAATGACAATGTTGCCATATTGACCGACATTCAAGGTCTTGAAGACCATCTGGGAGATATGGACTTCAAGGTAGCCGGAACAAGAGAAGGCATTACTGCTATCCAGATGGATATCAAGATTTCAGGCATCAGCGAAGAAATCATGAGAGAGGCACTTGAGAAGGCTAGAGTTGCCCGACTGTACATTCTTGATAAAATGGCTGAGACCATTGCACAGCCTCGAGAAGAGATGTCGCCATATGCCCCTAGAATACAGACGCTGCAGGTACATCCAGATAAGATCAGGATGATTATCGGACCTGGAGGAAAGGTTATCAATAAGATTATTGATGAAACTGGGGTTAAGATCGATATTGATGATACCGGAAAGGTTGCCATTGTATCTAACGATGGAGAAGGTAGCAGAAGAGCCATTGAAATGATAGAGACCATTATCAAGGAAGTTGAAGCCGGTGAGACCTACAAGGGTAAAGTTACCAAGCTTATGAATTTCGGAGCTTTTGTAGAGGTTTTACCAGGTAAAGAGGGACTAGTTCACATATCACAACTTGCCAAGGAAAGAGTCAATAAGGTAGAGGATGTTGTGGCTGTCGGAGATGAGATTATGGTAAAAGTCATGGAGATTGACAAGCAGGGTAGGATCAACCTTTCAAGAAAAGTACTCCTTAAGGATGAACCAAAGACAGAGACAGAGACAGAAAACACGGATAAGTAGAACCAGAACATGAACCTTAAACCGGTTCATGTTTATTTTTGTTAACAAATATACCAATTATTGATAAAATAGAATTTGAGATCAGCATTCGGAGGAAAATATGCATACTATAAATCGTCTAGACAATGGAATAAGGGTCATAATGCACAAAATACCCTACTTGAAATCTGCAACCATTGGGATTATTATCAACAGTGGATCTTTTTATGAGAATGAGAAAAACAACGGGGTGTCTCACTTTATAGAGCACATGCTTTTCAAGGGAACCCAAAATAGGACAGCAAGGGAAATTGCTGAAGCAATGGATGACATCGGTGGGCAGATAAATGCATTCACAAGCAAGGAACACACTTGCTTTTATGGCAAGGTTATCGATGAACACCTGCCTATAGCCATAGATGTCCTGGGAGACATGATATGCAACTCCAGCTTCAGGGAAAGTGAAATTCAAAAGGAGAAGGGGGTAATAATTGAGGAAATCAATATGTATAAGGATTTTCCGGAGGACCTGGTATTTGAAATGCTAACGGAGCAAACCTACAAGGATATAAGCCTCGCCTATCCAATTCTAGGTACAAATGACACGGTGAACACCTTCAATAGAGATATTGTACTTTCCTATTTCAAAGATAAATACAGTCCTGATCAAATGGTGGTTTCAGTGGTTGGTAGCTTTTCCGAACACCAGGTTATGGAGCTTCTTAACAAGGAGCTTGGGACCTTCAACATAAATGGCAAGGGGAACAAGAACCTACCCTCCTACGAATTTGAAGCTGGCAAGTCAATTGTGGGCTTGTATAAGGATATTGAGCAGTTGAATATTGCCATGGGATTTCAAGGGCCATCAAGTTACTCTGATGATATTTTCCCTATGATGATTGTAAACAATATATTGGGAGGTACAATTAGCTCCAGACTGTTTCAGGAAATCAGGGAAAACAGAGGATTGGTTTACACAATAGAGTCTTCCCTCACGTCTTACAACGGGGCGGGAATGTTCTCAATTTATGCTGGTTTGACCAAGGATAACCTACTGGAAGTGTCCAGGCTGATCAAGCTTGAAGTTGACCAGCTCAAGAATAGGCTCATATCTGAGAAAGAGCTGGAGAAATCAAAGGAACACTTAAAGGGCAGCTATATATTGAGTCTTGAAGGCACCTTCAGCAAAATGTATGAAATGGGTAAGAACCTATTGCACAGCAAGCCCATAGAGACTCCAGAAATCGTATTGGACCATATAAACAATATTGGGATTGTGGACATAGAACGAGTGGTTGAAAAGTACCTTTTATGGGATCAGATGAATCTATCCTACGTGGGTCCAGTCAAGGACGTCAATAAACTCAATAAGGAACTGGTAGGGATATTTAAGTGATGGGAGGAATTTAATATGAATGTAAAGGTTGTAAACATGGGAAGTCTATCATTACCTGAGTACAAGACAGCAGGAGCATCAGGAGTTGATCTGATGGCAAACCTTGAAAGTACTGTCGTTCTAAAGCCTATGGAAAGGTTCATGGTCCCTACGGGCCTCTTTGTTGAAATTCCTGAAGGCTACGAAGCCCAGATTAGAGGCAGGAGCGGATTGGCAGCAAAGAATGGAATTAGTCTGGCTAATGGTGTGGGGACTATCGACAGTGATTATAGGGGTGAAATCAAGGTGATTCTAATAAATCTTGGAAATGAGCCTTTTGAAATCAAGCATGGAGATAGGATTGCTCAAATGATTCTTGCTAAGTATGAAAAAATTGAATTTACCCTAGTGGATTCTCTGGAGGAAACCGATAGAGGTAGTGGGGGCTTTGGGCATACAGGTAAATAATGTCTACTGCCAGCCACAGCAGCAAGGTGATATGTAACTTTAAATGTGTTATAATCAAGTTATGCATAAAATACATTTACACTAATTCAACTACGCAGTAGAAAATACTGGATAGTTTTTACGCATGAGGAGGTCATAAATTGAATTGGATAGAAGCGATAGTACTTGGCATATTTCAGGGTGTAGCAGAGTTCCTCCCCATAAGTAGTTCAGGACACTTGGCCCTACTACAACATTTGTTTGGAATAACTGAAGGGAACCTGTTCTTTACTGAAATGTTGCATTTTGGAACATTAATATCAATTATCATAGTTTATTTTGAAGATGTCAAGAAAATAATCATTGAATTTCTCAGTCTGGTTGGAAACCTGCTGACAGGCAAGAAAAGTGGAGACCTGACCGACCATCAAAGACTTGGTCTTCTGATTCTGGCAGGTTCTGTACCGACAGCGATCATTGGAATAACCTTCGAGGACTTTTTCGAATCCCTGTACACTTCCTTGATACCTATTGGAATTGCATTGCTGTTTACAGGATTCCTATTATGGTTTGCAGAAAGGAAAGGTTCCGAAAGCAAGGATATCCAGAAGATGACATTTATTGACTCGCTGATAATTGGTACCTTTCAGGGTATGGCTATTATTCCGGGAATCTCAAGGTCAGGCTCTACAATAGTGGCGGGACTGCTTAGAGGCCTGAAGAAGCCACTTACAACTGAGTTTTCCTTCCTATTGGCACTGCCGGCCACATTTGGAGCGTTTCTATTGGGGATAATCAAGGTTATAAGGGGTGGCAACGGAGTAATAGTAAATATGCCACTTGTTGTTGGAGTTGTACTGTCAACAGTTGTAGGTATAATATCATTAAAAGCACTTATAAAAATATTAAATAGAAACAAACTCCATTACTTTTCATACTACCTATGGATTGTTGGGGCTGTAACAATAATCAGTCAGCTAATATGACAGAGGTGAATCAGATGAAAAAAAAGACAACAACCAAAAACAGCAAAAAAAGCAAAGGGAAGGCTCCTAGTAAAATGAACACTGATATCCTGGGGATGATTATCCTGGCAGTGGGTGTAATAGTGCTTATAAGTCTATTCAGTTCAAGGATGGGCATAATTGGCAATGTGATAAATGGGACCACCTTTTCAATGATGGGCTTTGGAGGATACTTCTTTCCACTATTTATAATAGGTGCCGGGGTAGTACTGCTACTTGAAAGATTTGACAAGATACAGCTTAGGATAATTTTATCGCTGTCAATAATCTTCATTGGATTCTTAATAGTACTTGATGGTATAAACCCTCTTGACCTTACTTTCCTTGAACGGATAAGGCAGGGTGTCGAAATATCGAAAGCAAACAGGGGGGGAGGATTACTTGGAAGCTTTTTTGGATTCTTCCTATATAAATTATTCGGATCCATCGGTACATATGTGGTAGTGGCGTTTGCAATTACAGTAAGCTTGTTGATAATCACCAACCTGACTGTGAAGGAGGTTATCTCAAAGGCAAAGAAGATCACACCTCAAATGGATGCCGTTACGGGCAAGAGAAGGCAAAAGGAAGTATCTAAAGAAGATGGGAAGAAGAATCTAAAGGCACTGACTATTGATGATGAGCAAATAAGGATATCAGACTATTCCTCACAGTTTCAGGCTGAGAACCAGGAAGAGCCGCAAGAGAAAACACCCAAGAAAAAGCCAATAAAGCTGGATGAGGAAATTGTACAAAAAGAGGCTGTGCAGATTGATTCTCAGGTGAAGGAAAAGCAGGAGCAGGCTCAAAAGATTGTTTACCGGATACCACCTATGTCTCTGTTGAACTCTCCTGGCAAGAAGGGTGAATCCAACGACCGGAAGCATATACTGGACAATGCCCGAATGATTGAGGAAACCATGAAGAACTTTGGAATAGAGGCCTCAGTGTCCCATATAAACGTAGGTCCAACCATAACCTGCTATGAACTGTCTCCAGCACCTGGAATAAAGCTTAGTAGGATAGTCTCCCTATCAGATAATATTGCCTTGAGTCTGGCTTCTTCTGATATAAGGATAGAAGCACCCATACCAGGCAAGGCTGCCGTTGGGATAGAGGTACCCAACAAGGTAAAGGATATGGTGCTTTTCAAGGAGCTTATGCAATCCAGGGAATTTGCTGATACAGATACGGACATACCCCTTGCATTGGGAAAGGACATCAATGGCAAGGTGGTGGTGTCGTCAATTGATAAAATGCCACATCTTCTTATTGCAGGTGCAACCGGCTCAGGTAAAAGCGTATGCATCAACACCATAATCATGAGTCTTGTCTATAAGAGTTCACCGGATGATGTGAAACTATTACTAATCGACCCAAAGGTTGTTGAGTTGAGCGTATATAATGGGATCCCCCACTTGCTAATACCTGTGGTCACTGATGCAAAAAAGGCGGCCTTCGCCCTTAACTGGGCAGTGGGTGAAATGGAAAAGAGATACAAGCTTTTTGCCAAGAACAATGTTAGGGATATCAAATCATACAACGAAAAACATGGAGAAGATGGAGAAAAAATTCCAAAGATTGTAATAATAATAGATGAGCTAGCTGACCTGATGATGGTGGCAGCACAGGAAATTGAAGACTACATTGCAAGATTGGCCCAGATGGCAAGGGCTGCTGGAATGTACCTTATAGTGGCGACCCAGCGACCATCTGTCGATGTAATAACCGGTACAATCAAGGCCAATATTCCATCAAGAATTAGCTTTGCGGTCTCCTCCCAGGTTGACTCAAGAACAATTCTTGATATGGCAGGAGCTGAAAAGCTACTTGGCCAGGGGGATATGCTTTTCTATCCTTCAAGCTATTCAAAACCGGTGAGATTGCAGGGGGCTTTCATATCCAACAAGGAAGTTGAAGAAGTTGTTTCATTTCTACAAAATCAAAATGAGACCATGTACGATGAGGATGTTATTGAGATTGTACAAAACACCAAAAATATTGATATGCACGAAACCGATGAGCTTCTCTCTGAGGCTGTAAGCCTTGTTATGAATGAAGGGGTGGCCTCCATATCACTTCTGCAAAGAAAGCTGCGCATAGGCTACGCCAGAGCCGCTAGATTGATAGACGAGATGGAGACCAGAGGAATAGTTGGAGGCTTCGAAGGAAGCAAGCCCAGAAAAGTACTTGTCAGTGAAGAGGATTTTGAAGAGGATTAGGAGAGATTAAATGAATAAGCAAACAGTAAACATAGTAACATTGGGTTGCTCCAAGAATGAAGTGGATTCCGAACTGATGCAGAGCATACTTGACAAGGAAAACTTCATCTACTCAGAAAACCCCATGGACTCTGAAGTCATAATTGTGAATACTTGTGGTTTTATAGAAGCCGCAAAAGAGGAATCCATTGATACAATACTTGAAATGTCCAAGTATAAGGTTGAAGGCAAGTGCAAGCATCTCATTCTTGCTGGATGCTTGGCCCAAAGGTATTCCAGCGAGCTTATGGATGAAATGCCTGAGGTGGATGCCATAATGGGTACCGGCAATATCAAGGACCTGAATGGAATACTGAATGATTTAAAAAAGGAAGGAAGAATAATTCAGTCAGAGGATGTGGACAGCTCATACCTGGAAGGTGTTGACAGAATAGTCACTTCACCCACGGCTTATGTGAGAATATCAGAAGGCTGCGACAACCTGTGCACTTATTGTATAATTCCTGCTTTACGTGGGAAACATAGGAGCAGAAAGATGGAGGATATAGTATCTGAGGTTGAGTACCTTGCAGATCAGGGTGTAAGGGAGATAATCCTAATCGCTCAGAATACATCGGATTACGGAGTGGACCTATATGGTGAATTCAGCCTGCATTCGCTGCTGGATAAACTGAATGAGATTGAGGGATTGGAGTTTATACGTCTACTATACCTATATCCTGACAATATCGACAAACAACTGATAGACAGCATCAAGCGGAATTCAAAGGTTGCACATTACTTAGATATTCCACTTCAGCACGCAAGTGACAATGTATTGAGGATGATGAACAGAAGAACCACCAAAAAAAGCATATTGACTACAATTGAAAAGTTAAGGGAAGAAATTCCTGATATAGTTCTTAGAACAACATTCATAGTTGGTTTTCCAGGGGAAACAGAAGAGGATTTTCAAGACCTTTACCAATTCATTGAAGAAGTGAAATTTGACAAGCTTGGAGTTTTCACTTACTCAAAGGAAGAGAATACACCAGCCTTCCATTTGCCAGACCAAATTGATGGGAATATCAAGGAAGAGCGCAGGGACAAGTTGATGGAATTGCAAAGGAAAATATCCGAAAAGCTAATGAGCCATAAGGTTGGGAAGGTATACAAGGTTATGGTGGAGGAGTTGGCAGAAGAGGGACTCTATGTTGGTAGAACCTATATGGACAGCCCAGAGATCGATGGAGTTGTTTACTTCAGATCCGAGGAGGAACATGAAGCTGGGGATATGGTTTTTGTTAGGACAAACGAGTATCTTGAATATGATCTATTGGGGGAGTTGACGGATGAACCTGGCAAATAGGATAACCTTATTCAGAGTGTTTCTTGTACCGATATTTATGATTTCATTTATAATTGAAAGTCCAGGAACCACATATATTTCTGCCTTGATATTTGTATTTGCTTCCCTAACGGATACATTGGATGGATATATAGCACGTAGTAGAAATCTAGTGACAAACTTTGGAAAGTTTGTTGATCCATTGGCGGACAAGGTGTTGACCTCTGCCGCCTTGATTCTATTGGTAGGTACAGGAGCCATACCATCATGGGTTGTAATCCTTATCATAACTAGGGAATTTACAATTTCAGGTTTTAGGATAATTGCTGCTTCAGAGGGTGTCACAATTGCAGCCAGTCCATGGGGGAAGCTAAAGACCATAACCCAGCTAATAGCAATAGTACTGCTTTTAATTGGAAACTTTCCATTTAACCACCTATCAATTCCAATGGACCAGATAATGCTCTATATTGCTCTTATATTGACCATTATATCCGGTGTTGATTACATAGTGCGCAATATCGGGACCTTGAACATGAAAGACATTTGATTGGGGATGTATTGATGAAAGCTGAGATAATTACCATTGGAACTGAAATAATGCTTGGAAGCATTCTGAACACCAATGTGGCATATCTGTCCAGACGCCTTATGGAACTGGGGATTGAGACCCTCTACCACACATCGGTGGATGATGATTATGAAAGGTTGGAGGGTGTTCTGTCATTGGCCATTGAAAGGGCGGACATTATTATTACAACAGGTGGACTGGGGCCAACGGATGATGACCTTTCCAAGGAGGCCCTAGCCCATGTAACTGGAAAGACACTAGTTTCTGATATCAACATGGAGCACCACATCAAGCACTTTTTTGCATATTCCCAAAGGGAAATGACAGTGAACAATCTAAAGCAGGCCATGAGACCGGAGGGATCGGAGTTCATAGACAATCCACGGGGAACGGCTCCCGGGATTTATATGGAGTGGAAAAACAGAAAAATTGTCATGATGCCGGGACCGCCACGGGAAATGAAACCAATGTTTGAGAACAGTGTGGTTGACTTAATCAAAGATGATCATATCATAATTGTTAAGTCAATAAATACATCTGGTTTGGGTGAATCAACCCTTGAAACACAATTGAAAAAACTGGACCTGTCATACCCTGATTTTTCAATAACCACCTATGCAGGGTCTGGTAGTGTTGAAATAAAAGTAATTGGTAGGGGACAGGACAAGTCTAAACTTGAAAAAGAATCTGAGGAAATCGTTGAATCAATAAGAGGTGAAATAGGGGACCACATCTATGGATATGGAATTTCTTCACTGGAAAGTACAATTATTGAAACACTTACACTGAATGGAATGAAAATTGCGGCATGTGAATCTGTTACCGGAGGAAATGTTTCCAGGAGATTAACAAGTATACCTGGGGCATCCAAAGCTTTTGACAGAGGACTTGTAACCTACAGTGACCAGGCCAAGAGACAGGAGCTTGGCATTTCCAGGGAAGATTTGGACAAGTACGGAGCAGTCAGTAGGGAGGTTGCCTGTAAGATGGCTGAGGGTTTGCTAAAGAAGAGCAACACAGATATAGTGGTTGCAACTACTGGTTATGCCGGCCCAGATCATGATATTGATGTTAAAACAGGTCTGATATATGTTTGTATAATGTCTAGAACCAATCACGAAGTATATGAAAGGATATTTTCTGGAGACAGAGATACTATCCAGGAAAGGGCCACAAACTTTGCCCTTTGGAATGTATATAAATTTTTAAACAAAGAGTTGACTTCAATTAAGCGGTAGTGTAACATATATATAAAAGAACTAATGTTCGAATATGCGAAAGGGGTGAATCCAGTTTAACTGGAGATATTATGGCGGAGAATAACGAAAGAAAGAAAGCATTAGACCTGGCACTAAGTCAGATAGAAAAACAATTTGGCAAGGGATCGATTATGAGACTTGGAGAGGATGCTAAATTGAACCTGGACTACATACCAACCGGGTCAATGGATCTTGACATCGCTCTCGGTATCGGTGGGGTTCCAAGAGGAAGAATTGTAGAGATTTATGGGCCAGAGTCTTCCGGTAAGACCACCATAGCCCTTCACATCATAGCAGAAGCCCAAAAAAAGGGGGGAATAGCGGCATTTATTGATGCAGAACACGCACTGGACCCTGGATATGCAAAGAAGCTGGGCGTTGATATAGAAAACCTTATAATTTCACAGCCGGATACTGGTGAGCAAGCCCTGGAAATAACAGAGGCTCTTGTCAGAAGTGGAGCTGTTGATGTTGCAGTTATTGACTCTGTTGCTGCCCTTGTTCCCAAGGCAGAAATTGAAGGTGAAATGGGAGACAGTCACGTGGGTTTGCAGGCAAGATTGATGTCACAGGCCCTTAGGAAGTTGGCGGGAGCAATCAACAAGTCCAACACAACATGTATCTTTATCAACCAGCTACGAGAAAAGGTTGGTATAATGTTTGGAAATCCGGAAACAACATCTGGAGGTAGGGCTTTGAAGTTCTATGCCAGCGTTAGAATGGACGTAAGACGAATTGAATCCATCAAACAGGGGGACCAGATACTTGGAAACAGGACCAGGGTCAAGGTTGTAAAGAATAAGATTGCACCACCCTTTAAGCAGGCTGAATTTGATATAATGTATGGGAAGGGTATCTCCAGAGAAGGTAGCATAATCGACACTGGTGTTACCTGTGGCATTGTAAACAAGGCAGGATCCTGGTTTAGCTACAATGACCAGAAGCTTGGTCAGGGCAGGGAAAACTCCAAGGAATTCCTTAGGGAGAATCCTGAATTGGCAATGGAGCTTGAGTTGAAGATAAAAAAGGAATTTGGTCTTGAAATAAATGATGAAAAAGAAGTAGCTCCTGAGAAATAGTTAAATCAAGCCTCCTGAATAGGGGGCTTGAAGTATATGGAGGTTTTTATGCGAATACTTTATTTCACAGATACACACATTAAGGGAACAAACCCCAAGAACAGAAAAGATGACTATATTGAAAGTCTTGAAGATAAGTTCAGGGAAATTGTCTCAATTGTTAAGGAAAAGGACATCGATTTTGTAATACATGGGGGTGACCTCTTTGACAGGCCCGATATCTCCATATCTGTGGTCAGTAGATTTACAACAATACTTAAAGAGATTGATAAGCCAATTTATATAGTTAGCGGGAACCATGATATTTTTGGGCACAATCCTGCAACCATTGACAGAACAATGCTAGGTCTCTTGAGGAGTCTGGACTTCATAAAGGTTATACCCAGGGATAAACCTGTTATTATTGAGAAAATGGGAATTAGTGTTAGTCTTACTAGTCTGCCCTATGCTTATGACATAGATTCCACACCTGATGGGTATATACTTAAGGAAAGCCCAAAAGATATTGACTATTCAATACATGTGGTACACGGTATGCTATTGGACAGACCTTTTGTAAAGGGTATTCCCTATACCCTAGTGGATGATATCCTGGAAACAGCCGCAGATATAACATTATCTGGACACTATCATGCTGGTTTCAAGACCATTGAAAAAAATGGGAAGTACTTTGTTAATCCAGGCAGTCTTGTGAGAGTCACAAACAGTTTAAAGGAAATTGAAAGGATGCCCCAGGTTGCCATAATCCAAATGGACTCACAAATCAAAATCGACATGCTCCCTTTAAAATCCGCAAAACCTGGTGAAGATGTGCTGGATCGCACTGAAATGGAGAATTCTACACTACGAAGTGAACGGATAGTACAATTCAAACAATCAATTGACTCTGCCATGAGTTTTGAAAAAATGGATCTAAACGATATACTGGTGGAAGTCACCCTTTCAGAAGGAGTTTCTGACAAGGTGAAGGAGGAGGCTTTGAGGAGAATTGCTAATTCTCAGATGAAAGGATATTAGGTGTGTCATGAGGTACATTAAAAAGATAATTCTTGAGAACTTTCAAAGTCACAAAAATACTGAGATGGAATTTGGTCCGGACCTGAATGTAATAGTGGGACCGTCAGATTCAGGTAAATCGGCCATAATAAGAGGTCTAAAATGGGTTATGTATAATGAACCTTCAGGAGACTTCTTCATTAGGGAAGGCGAAAAGGAGTGCAGGGTGACACTGGAATTAAGTGATGGGACACTCCTCCAGAGGTATAGAACAAAAAGCAAAAATGGGTACAAGTTAATCGACAACAGTGGAAATGAGAACATCTATGAAGGTATAGGCCTAACTGTACCACAGGAAATAATTGATGTAACCGGTATTAGAAAAATCAAGCTTGATACTGATTCTGAGAATGCAATCAATCTTGGAGAACAGCTGGAGGGTGCCTTTTTATTGACAGAGAAGGCATCGACTAGAGCAAATGCAATTGGTAGACTGGTAGGGGTTGACATAGTTGACGATGCCTTGAGGGATGTTTTAAGGGATATCAGGTCCCTTAATCAAACTCGCAAACAGAAGGAGGAAACCCTCCAGATAACAAATGACAAGCTTTCTCAGTTTGATTATATTGATGAAATAAAGGAAACATATAGTAAGGCCTCTTCTCTAATGGAGCAAGTCCATAGCCTAAATGGAAGAATTGAAAAACTTGAGGGAATCAATAGGAATCTTACAGGCCTATCTGTTGAAATATTTAATAATAATGCCGTTTTGAAGGATTTGGAGAACATAACTGAAGCTGAAACCATATTGGTCAGTTTAAAATCAAAACTTGATATACTAAGTACCTATGATAGGATATCAAAGCTTTACAGGGAAAACATGATCAATAGGGACAAGCTTAAAAACACCATAAGGCTTCTATCGAAATTTGTTGAAAAAAGTCCACTGGTTACTACCACTGAGCTAAGGGTCTATAAGCTTACGGATCTTCAACGATTAGCAGCTTCAGTAAAGAAGGTTGATGGTGAGGTGGAAAGAATTAACATAGTTGCCAAGAAACTAGAAAAAATCGAACATACAACTAACTTGATCAATTCGGCAGATATTCTGAGCTTGAGATACAAGGAACTGAAATCCATGCGTGACAAGTTTTATAAGATACTTAACAGCAAGGAAAGAGGGATTTTATATCTTCGAGAAATCCAGCCATTGTTGGATGCCAAAAAGGAACTGCAAGTTCTTGAGGATGGATCGACACTTTTGAAGGAATTGAGTTTGTATCAACTAAAATACAGTTCAATCAAGAAAGAAACCCTTGATTTGCAGTCAGCCATGGATAAGAATGATGAGAACTTGAAAAATATTTTAGAAAAATATAGAAATCTACTCCAGCAGGTTGAAAAATGTCCTTATTGCCTTGGAGATATTGATGAAAATACAATTGAACATATAATAACTCACCACTTAGGAGGTTGATTATGGATTACGAAAAGGAACTTAAAGATTTGAAGGAAAGCATGGAGAAGGCTAAGAATCTTAAGTACAGAGCAGAAGCAAGAATGGAACAGCTAAAGAAACAAGAGGATGAAATTATATCAGAACTTAATAAGCTTGGTGTAAAACCCGACGAGCTTGATGATGAGATAACTAAGCTGAAGGGTGAAATAGAAAGCATGTTGAAGGAAGTAAACCAACTATTGCCAAAAGACCTATTGGACAAGCAGGGATAGTCATGAAAGATGATATCAGACTAATTGATGACAGGTTAAAGGATCTGTCTGCCTTCATAAGTAGACAAGAAGGAAAAAGAGATCAACTGATTGAATTGAAATCCACCTACGAAGAGGACTTAGCAAATATTATAAAAGAAGTAGACCTATTGGACCAGGTTATGGTATTGTTTCAAAAAACCTCAGAATATGCCAGAAGCCAGGCAAAAAACCAAATTGAAAATCTTGTCACAAAATGCCTCCAATACGTATTTGAGTCGAATATTGAATTCAGGATTGAAATTGAAGAATTAAGAAACAAGGCAAATGCTGAATTTTATGTTATAAATGATAATCCGGACTTTTTCCTCAAGACAAAGCCTGAACAATCAAGAGGAGGAGGAATTGTTGATATTGTATCGCTTGCCTTGAGAATCTCTTTTATGCAGACTCACAAGCCAACAATTGAGGGCCCCCTGATACTGGACGAGCCTGCAAAGCATGTAAGTGAAGATTATATTTATAATGTGGGTGATTTCCTAAGGCAATCCTCAACAATGTTTAATCGACAAATTATCATGGTTACACACAATTCCCACTTGGCAGAGTTGTCAGAAGATGCATATAGGGTAGAACTGTCAGGTACGGAAAGCTCTGTAAGCCAAGTTAGGAATCAATAGCCATACTTGACTGGGATACAAACAGCTTGACAGAAATAGCCAAAAGTAATAAAATTAGGTTGTATGTACCCATACAAAATATACAACTTTATCTAATCCCTTTTGGGAGTTGTATTCTATCAGTAAAATCTGTTGTTACAGATTGGTGGAATGGGATGACCAGACATTAAAACTGGATGGTCTTAGTTGATTAAGTATAATTATGATATGGAACTTGAAAATTTAATAAGATGGAGGTGTTTCCTATTGAATCTTTAATTTATGCGATTCTTGGCTTAGTTATTGGAATTGTCGCTGGATATTTTATCAGAAGATATATAGGCGAAGGGAAGATAAAAAACGCTGAAGAGTTAGCAAAAAAAATTACTGAAGATGCTGTTAAAGATGGTGAAGCTCGTAAGAAGGAGCTTCTATTAGAAGCCAAAGAAGAAATCCACAAAACAAGAAGTGATCTTGACAAGGAAATCAAAGAGAGAAGAACCGAAATCCAGAAAATGGAAAAACGACTTCAAAACAAGGAAGAAACAATTGATAGAAGAAACGAATCAATTGAACGCAAGGAAGATACCCTAGCGAAAAAGCTCAGAAACCTTGAGGAAAAAGAAGAAACAATCAATGAATTGTATGAGAAGCAAACTCATGAGCTTGAGAAATTATCAGGCTTAACCTCAGATGAAGCTAAAGAGCTCTTACTGAATGAGACTCGTAAGGAAATCGTTCAGGAATCTGCAATGATGATCAAGGAAATGGAATCCAAAGCAAAGGAAGAAGCTGACAAGAAGGCTAGAGAAATTATTTCTACTACGATTCAAAGGGTTGCAGCAGACCATGTTGCAGAAACCACTGTTACAGTTGTAGCATTGCCCAATGATGAGATGAAGGGTAGAATCATTGGTCGGGAAGGTAGAAATATTAGGACTCTTGAGACCTTAACCGGTATCGACCTTATTATTGATGATACTCCAGAAGCTGTAGTTCTATCGGGCTTTGACCCAATTCGAAGGGAAGTTGCCAGAATAGCACTGGAGAAGCTTATTGTAGACGGTAGAATCCATCCTGCAAGAATCGAAGAGATGGTTGAAAAAGCTCAGAAGGAAGTTGAGAACACCATTCGAGAAGCAGGAGAACAGGCATCCTTTGATGCTGGAGTTCACGGATTGCATCCAGAAATCATAAGGCTGCTGGGAAGACTTAAATACAGAACCAGTTATGGTCAAAATGTCCTTAAGCATGCAGTCGAGGTTTCTCACTTGGCAGGGGTTATGGCTACTGAGCTAGGTGCAGATGTTAAAATTGCAAGAAGAGCAGGTTTACTTCACGACCTAGGAAAGTCCATTGACCACGAGGTTGAAGGACCACATGTTGAAATAGGTGTGGATATTGCAAGAAAGTATAAGGAAAGCAAAGAAGTGCTGCACGCCATGGAAGCTCATCATGGAGATGTAGAGCCACAAACTGTTGAAGCGGTACTGGTACAGGCTGCTGATGCAATATCGGCTGCTAGACCTGGAGCCAGAAGAGAAACTCTGGAATCTTATATAAAGAGACTTGAGAAACTCGAGGAGATTGCAAATTCATTTACAGGAGTAGAAAGATCATTTGCTATTCAGGCAGGTAGAGAGATTAGAATAATGGTAAGACCTGAAGATATAAGTGAAGCACAAATGATTCACACAGCACGTGATATTGTTAAAAAGATTGAATCTGAATTGGATTACCCAGGACAGATTAAGGTCAATATTATTAGGGAAACTAGGACTGTGGAATACGCAAAGTAGAACTTCCTTAACAACTAGTATTGATGCTAAATAAAGCCTGCCGATTTCGGCAGGCTTTAACTATAGGTGCAAGGAGGTCAGCAATGAGAATTGACATGCATACCCATACAACAGCTTCTGATGGATTACTGACGCCGACAGAATTGGTGAAGAAGGCTTTTGAGAAAAGGCTTGATGGAATTGCCATAACCGATCACGACTCAGTTGACGCGCTGGAGGAGGCTATTGAAAAATCAATGGATTATAAGGGTTTTTTAGTTATACCTGGTGTGGAAATGGGTTGTAATTACGATGAAGAGGAAGTCCACATACTTGGCTATTTTATTGACTATAAGGATGTAAGGCTTAGGGATACTCTTTCATCACTAAAAAATTCCAGATGGGATAGGGGTATTCTGATCCTTGATAAGCTTATACAGTTAGGTCTGTCCATTCCCAAGGATAAAATACTGGAAAAATCAAGAGAAACTGGATTTATTGGAAGGGCTACGATTGCAAGGGAGCTTGTCAATAACGGCCATGTCAGGGATATCAATGAAGCCTTCGATAAATACCTGGATGTAGGCAAGCCAGCCTACGTAGACAGGTATAAGCTATCAGTCGGTGATACTATCAATCTAATCCATGATTGTGGGGGAGTATCGGTACTAGCCCATCCTGGCATCCTTAAAAATAAAGATATCATGACATACTGTGTTAAAAGAGGTATAATGGGAATAGAATGTTACCATTCCAAGCACACCAAAAGTGATGAAAAAATGGTTAAATCCTTCGCAGAAAGAAACGGATTAATCCAAACCGGAGGATCTGATTTCCATGGAGAGAAGGATATATTGGGGGACTATTCCACCGATATTAGTACTATACCTACGCTCAGGGAGAGATTATAATGTACAAGGGTGAAAGGCAAAGACAATTCCCAACGACTATAAGTACCACATCCTTTGTTAAGCTATATGTCCTTCACTTGCTCAATCAGAAGAACTATTATGGCAACAGGCTCAAGGATGAAATTAGCAGAAGGCTAGGTGGGAAGTGGACTCCCAGTCCAGGAATGATATACCCCATGTTAAACACCCTGGAACAGGAAGGCTACATAGTTGGCCATTGGGAAGAACCCACAAAGAGAACCAAAAGAATCTATAGCATAACTGAAGAAGGGCGTAAGCACTACGAAACCATAAGGAGAATGAACAAGTCAGCATTTGACGATTCATTATATATTATCAACAATGTTTTGAAGGATATTTACAATATTACAACTAACAACTAGGAGGGTTAATTATGGCTTTGGAATTATCAAAAAAAGGGATGTCTATTGAACCATCAGTTACGCTGGCTATTTCAGCCAAGGCTAGCGCAATGAAAAAGGCTGGAGAGAATGTTATCAGTTTCAGTGTAGGGGAACCTGATTTCAATACTCCAGAAAACATTCAAAAAGCAGGTATTGAAGCAATAACAACAGGAATAACAAAATATACTCCTGCCTCAGGTACTCCTGAAATCAAAGAGGCAATCTGTAAGAAGTTCAAGAATGAGAATGGACTAGAATACAAGCCTTCACAGATAATTGTCTCCAACGGAGGTAAGCATTCTCTTTACAATGCACTTATGGCTATTTTAAATCCTGGAGATGAAGTGATCTTTAGTATTCCATATTGGGTAAGCTACCCAGAACTTGTAATGATAGCAGGTGGTGTTCCTGTGAAGCTACCAACAAAGGAAGAAAATGAATTCAAGTTCAGTTCAGCTGATTTGGAAGCTGCTAAAACAGATAAGACCAAAGCAATAATTATAAACAGTCCAAGTAATCCAACTGGCTCGGTCTATTCCAAAGAGGAGCTTCAAGACATAGCAGATTGGGCTGTAAAAAACAATATAATAGTTATATCTGATGAACTTTATGAAAAGCTTATATATGATGGATATGAGCATATTAGTATAGCTTCCCTTAATGAAGATATCAAGAACCTTACCATAGTTGTTAACGGAATGGCTAAGGCATATGCAATGACAGGATGGAGAATCGGTTATGCTGCAGGTGATGAGAAAATAATAAAAATCATGAGTAACCTGCAAAGTCATACAACCTCAAACCCAAATTCAATTGCCCAATACGCAAGCATTGAAGGCCTAAGTGGAAGCCAGGATGGCATTATGAAAATGAAGGCTGAGTTTGACAAACGTAGGAAGGTCATGGTAGATCTTATTAATGGTATAAAGGGAGTCAGCTGTGCTACTCCAAAGGGTGCATTCTATGTAATGTTAAATATTTCACAATTACTTGGGGCAGAAGTGGAGGGTGTCAAAATAAATTCATCCGTCGATTTTGCTGATCTTTTACTTGAGAAGTGCAAGGTAGCTGTTGTACCTGGACTAGCTTTTGGGGATGACAATTATGTAAGATTATCCTATGCGACTTCAGTTGAAAATATCAATGAAGGCTTAAATCGTGTTAAGGAACTTTTAGGTTCAAAATAGACATTATTTAAATGACCAACAAATTAATGAGAATGAAAATTGTCAATATGAATCTGAAGATGATAGGCTGAGTTATTGTTGGTAAAAATAATGTAATTGATTATAAAACTAGAATTACAGTTGAAAAGTTATTTAACCCAGGGCAGGTTTACGTAATATAATTATGTATACCAGCCTTGGGTTTTTTTGTTTTGCAGATCCTACATTCTATAATTGCTATGAAAAAGGATTGTTCAAATAAAACAGTTAGCCTAACCACACACAAATTAAAGGAGTTATTGGATCCAATATGTAGAATTCCTGCCTTACGTTGTAAAATTAGGTGAAAGTTACATCAGCAGGGATCTTGCGATTTATCCAGGCTCTATATTGCGTTTTAAGGGCTTTTAAATAAAATGTTAATGGAATTACATGTCTCGGGGCATAAAGTGCCTTATACGGCCACACAGAGCCTTTGAGTCCACACAAGGATATAAATGGCCTATTGTGGATTGCGTCAGGATCAAAACCGAGACTTTCAGGCCATTTGGAGGGCCATATTTGAAAAAGACCATTAGTTAGGCTGTTAAAAATTATCTTCCAATAGAAGCGGTTGGTTTGGATTTGGATTTTTAAATTGGCGTGTAGAATTTCTTTTGAGAATACAGGTCTGATTTCAATAATTAAATTTAGCGTTAAAACAAATATCAGTTAAATAGATTGCATAAAATAGACCTATATGGTAAAATATTATTAGTCACAAAATAGTTATTTTGTGACTAATATACCAAAAATATGGCAAAAAGAGGGATTTTTATGAAAATACCATTAATGTTGGAAGATTATCTCGATTATATGGAAACAATCAAAGGCACCTCCTCCAATACTGTCAAAGAATATTTCTTTGACCTGCGCACTTTTTTAAGATTCCTTAAGATTCGATTTAAGTTAGTCGATCCCAATGTTGAATTTGATGAAATAGAAATTGACGATATTGATCTAGACCTCATTAAGAAAGTTTCAATCCAAGACCTGCATGCCTATATTTCGTATACTGACAAGAAACGCGCCAATTCCAGCTCCACCAGAGCTCGCAAGGTTGCCTCTGTCAGGTCCTTCTTTAAATACCTGCATTCACGGGTCAATCTGTTGGATGAGAATCCAGCCTTGTACCTTGAGTTCCCCAAGACAGATGCAAGACATCCGGTCTACCTAACCCTGGACCAATCTGAAAAGCTCCTTAATACGGTGCTTTCAAACCCAAATGAGCTGTTTCGTTCCAGGGACTACGCCATAATAATGCTGTTTCTAAACTGTGGCCTGCGTCTTTCTGAACTTTCTAGCATTGATTTGGATAAAATCAACGGCGAAGACACTCTAACGGTTATTGGTAAGGGCAACAAGGAACGCACAATCTTTCTAAATGAAGCCTGCGTACAGGCAATCAACGATTATCTCTCCTTACGACCTGTGGTTCCAGGTGAAAAGGCCCTCTTTCTCAGTAAAAGAAAGCTACGGATGAGCAACCGAGCAATACAGCATATGATTGACAAGTACCTGGAAAAGTCAGGACTGGATCCCCAGGTATACTCCACTCACAAGCTTAGACATACTGCAGCCACCCTTATGTACAAGTATGGCAACGTAGACATCAGAGCACTTCAGGAAATACTTGGCCACGAGTCGGTTTCCACCACCCAGATCTACACCCACCTTGATGATGACAGACTTCGTGATGCAGTTAAGAGCAATCCTTTGGCAAGATCGGAAGAGCGTCGTGTAGGGAAAGAGTGTAGATCTCGGTGGTCGC
>CALGAG010000176.1 GCA_937951995.1 uncultured Bacillota bacterium | reverse complement strand
GTAATTACTGGAGTCCAATAGCTATTTCCATATATATCTGTAATCTTATAGGTCATCATATAGTCCAGGTTTGTAATGGCAAGATTCTCTATATACCAGTCTCCTGTTGCCCTATATGGGTCCCCAAGATAGTAGGTATCATCAAAGTCTCCACCATAGGTGTAGTAGTCAGTGAGATAGTCAATACTGTCCCCGGGTTCAATATCAATCAGACCCTTTGGAAGATTGGGCGTTTCTTCTTCCCTGTCATAGACAATCCTTGCACCAAGTATCTCCCCATATGGGTTGTCCTGGTCAAAGGATATGATTATATCCACAAGCTGATTGTTAAGCATGGCAGGAACCCTGCCCAAAATCTTGTAATCGTCTCCCTTGTAGTCATAGCTGGTCATAAAGTAGCTTACAATCCTGTCGTTTATGGCCATCCATGTTCCATCAAACTCAAGTATCAGGTCTCCGTCTTCATTGTACTCGAATACATTGTCCCTGCCCAGGTCTATGAAGCCCTCTCCATCATCGATAAATGCACTAAGCTCCATATTGTGGACCAGGTCCCATTCCTCTTCAGTCAGTTCCAGGACCCTCTGTCCATCCTTGACAGTAATCTTTATGGATGCTGGATCAAGCATGTTTCCACTGTAGTATTCGGTGGACTGGGTTATCTGGTCTTCGTCAATCCAGTCAGGCGCCTGCTGGACTCCACCGGTTATTGATGAAAAGTTACCCTGTGATAGGAAGTTTCCAATGAGGGAGCCTATCAAATCAGTCCCTATTCCCTGACTTCCACCTGATTGTCCTCCCCCGAGAAGTGTCTCCAGAAGTCCTCCTCCCGGAGATGCCATCTGTCCACCTGCATTTACATTTGCAAAGCTCTTTATGGCCCTTGAATAGTTTTCATCCATTCCTATTTCTTCGTAGGTCTGAAGCATTGAAGAAACATCGCTCAGCTTGCCATAAGGGAAGAATATGGATACTCCGTTGGCATTTGTGATGTTGTCACTCATTCTGTTGTATTTTACCGCTCCTTCCAGTGCCTTAGCAAAGCCTACAGCTTCATCTGTTCCCAGCCTGTTGGCGAAATGTATTAGGTCAATCTGATTGATCTTCGATGATGATGCAAACTCCTTTGTACCTGCCCTTGAATCTGATACCCTCTTGTAGTCTTCAGTGTCTATGAGCTCAGCAGTTGACTGGGAAAACGCACTGAAGGCTGGAGGTACAGTTGCACTAAGCTCCGCCAGGTCAACCAGGGAAAGGGTCGCCTGTGACTTTGGAACCCTTCTTTTGACCTCACTTACGTAATCATCTATAAGCTTCTTTCCTAGATCAATTGTCTCAATGGATGGATTTCTTGAAAGCTCGTTTAGCCATCCTGTGTAGTACCAACCTATACCAGGCTCAAGCTCCTCAGATGCTATGAGGTAGTCTGAATATGGTTCAACTACAAATGCTGTTTCCAGGGTTGCCATAAGGCATGCATCAAAGCCCACCATGTCAAATTCAACACCGGAGTTGAAAAGGGCCCTCTCAATCTCATCCAGGGTCATTGTTTCTCCCTTTACGAACTCGTCATAGCCATATCCGGTTACGGATCCTCCACCATGGTCCCAGAATATGAGGAAGTACCTTTCAGCAGGGAAATTCTGCTGGGAGTATCTTATGAAGTCAGTTAGGGTGTCAGGATCAACCATTGATTTTCTTCCAAGGTTATCCTCCAACCTGCTTAAGCCCTGTGAACTAATCAGATACCTCTGGTTTGTCCTGTTTGACATTACATCGTTCTTCCATTGGGCTGTTCCGCCTGTTTCTATTACAATGTTAACATTTTCCGATAAGTCCGCCTCCAGCATTTCCTGAAGGTCCATTGTTGCCATTCCGCTTCTGGACTCAAGATCCGTACCTAGAAGATACACCATAATTGTTGCCCTGTCCCTGCCTCCTCCAATAAGGGTGGTCCTTTTAGGCCTTGCCAGGTCTGAAACAGTCCTGTCCACTGAATAGGCTCCACTGTCATAGCTTGGTCCCTCAGTCTCCTGAACATAGCCTCCATTTGAAACTCCCGGTCCAGGAGTTGATATTGGAGCATCCGACCCTCCACCCAGGAATCTTGATATAAGGGAGGAAAGGACCATAAGTACAACAAAAATGATAATGTATTTGATAATTCCTCCAGATGGTCTTCTTCCACCTGTGGAGGCGTAGTTCTGTCCCGATTGCTGAGAGTTTGATGATGGAAAGAAGCTTTGTCCAGATGATTGACTGCTTGAGGATGAGCCTGAAGATGACTGTCTCCCAAAGAAACCACCAAGCCCACCTGTAGGTCCCGATGTCTTCCTTCCAATTCCGCTTCCCCTTTTCTCCACTCTGGAGCTTCCTGTACCGACTCTCTTTTTTCTACCTGAAGGCCTGTTTTTTCTATCCATATTTTTCATCTCCTAGGTTTTTATTACAAGACTTTATATTTATATATACCCCTATGGAATAATTTTTGGACACAAAAAAGCAGCCAATACCATTTTATTGGCAGAAGCTGCATATTTTCCTAGTCAAGCTCAAATGCACCTGTATAGAGCTGATAGTATTTACCCTTTTCCTGAACCAGTTCATCGTGGCTACCCCGCTCAATGATCCTTCCCTTTTCCAGGACCATTATGACATTTGAGTTCTGTACGGTTGAAAGCCTGTGGGCAATTACAAACACTGTCCTGCCCTTCATCAGGGCATCCATACCCCTTTGAACGATAGATTCAGTTCTGGTGTCTATTGAGGATGTCGCCTCATCAAGAATCATGACAGGTGGGTCTGCAACCGCAGCCCTTGCTATGGAAAGAAGCTGTCTCTGTCCCTGGGAAAGTCCCCCGCCATCCCCGGTCAAGACTGTCTGGTAGCCGTCAGGCAGCATCCTTATAAAGCCATCGGCATTGGCAAGCTTGGCAGCCTCAATGCACTCCTCATCCGTTGCATCCAGCCGACCGTAACGGATGTTGTCCATTACCGTACCTGTAAAGAGGTTGATATCCTGCAGTACAATTCCAAGGGACCTTCTAAGGTCAGCCTTCCTGATCTTCTTGATGTTAATTCCATCATACCTGATCTTTCCGTCAGC
>CALGAG010000175.1 GCA_937951995.1 uncultured Bacillota bacterium | reverse complement strand
GTTGCGTTTTCTTATCAAGGATTCCCTGTGACTCTTAAGAGCATCCAGACCATTGAAATCAGATGCTGAAATGATAGCTCTTATCTCATCAAGAGGAACCTCCAGCTCCCTGTAGAACATAATTTGCTGCAGCAGGTCAACCTCCTTTTGACCATATATCCTATAGCCAGTGGTGCTTTTCCTGGCTGGCTTCAAAAGCCCTATCTCATGGTAATACCTCAGGGTTCTTGTGCTTACCCCTGCAAGCTTGGCCAGTTTTTTGATTGTGTATTCCATAATATTACCTCCTGCATTTAATATAAACCATTACGTAGCGTAAAGGTCAAGGGTGCTTTGGAATTTTTCTTCAATAGTTAAAAATAAATTTCCAAAGACAGACAGAGACCCTCCCGGCGACTGGCAAGCCCATGAAAAAAACGGCTTTCCTTAAGGACTGCCGTTTATCAATCATTCAATACACTTCTTGTTTCTTCTGATTTGCCAGGCCCAAGGCCCAGTTGACTCCATCTATTATCCCAACGCCACATCCAGTACCATCATCACTGCAAATCCCAGCATTGCACCTATTGATGAAATATCTGTCGTTGAACCTCCGACCTCTCTTTGCGCTTCTGGAATTAGTTCCTCCACAACAACATAGATCATTGCTCCAGCAGCAAATGCGAGGGCATACGGTAGGATTGGCTGTATTTTTATGACTGCATACGCTCCAAGAACTCCTGCAATAGGCTCAACTATTCCCGAGGACTGTCCATAAAGGAAGGATTTGGTCCTGCTGAATCCTTCCCGTCTCAGTGGTATGGATACAGCTGCCCCCTCAGGAAAATTCTGCAGTCCAATACCAATAGCCAGTGCAATTGCACCTGCCAGCGATGCAGATGTGCCAACACCTGAAGCAACAGCACCAAATGCAACTCCAACAGCCAAGCCTTCCGGAATGTTATGAAGGGTAATGGCCAATACCAGCAATACGCTTCTCTGCCAATTAGTCTTGATCCCTTCCGCTTCAGAAGTATCAAGGCCCAAGTGGAGGTGTGGAAGTAATCTGTCAACCAGATAGAGAAATCCACCACCCATTAAGAATCCGCTGGCTGCAGTGATATACGGTACTTGACCTAATTCTTCAGCCAGCTCGATACTAGGTGCAAGCAAAGACCAAAAGCTCGCAGCAATCATAACTCCCGCTGCAAACCCCAACATGCCATTTAATACTGTTTTGTTTATTGCTTTGAAAAAGAACACCAGTGCTGCACCCAATGCGGTGACACCCCAAGTGAAAAATGTAGCTATCAAAGCTTGTTGAACTGGTCCAAATTGGCTTATCCATTGAATCATTTATAACACCTCTTCTTTTTATCTTATACTAGATTGTAAAAGTGCTTTTAACCAATCATCACTTTTTTACCCTAAATTTTTTTAATAACTCTCCCCTCACAATCATCTGGTCCTAAATACCAGGTCCAAGTTCCCCATATGAGGGATACCCTTAACGCACTGTCTTTGTGTTGACACCAATTTCATCTGCAATTCTTCCAAAACCAAGAGCTCCTTTCCCATAATCTTTACAAGCCTTGATTTTTATTTTTTTGCCACTCTTTCAACATCTTAATAAAAAAATACCTCCAGGTGGATATTCTAATTATTGATTAGACTGTCCACTTTGGAAGTATCCTGTCAGTTTAAATCTTATTCTTCTCTTGCACATTTCCTTATAAAATGATTGAAGATTTCCCGGTGCTCAGGGTATTTGGGCGCTATTGCCTCCGGATGGTACTGAACTGCCAATACAAATCTGTCATTGGTTGATTCAATTGACTCAATAATTCCATCTGCTGCCCTCGATGTGACCTTAAGGTCCCTGCCCAGGTCTTTAATTGCCTGGTGGTGCTCTGAATTGACATATGCAATTTTTTCCCCATAGATTTCCTTCATTATTGAACTATCCTCAATTTGGATTGAGTGATACACATCCTCAGGGTTGTACCCAAATGAGTGACCGCCAACACTCTCCACCTGGCTGTAGATGTCCTGGTAAAGAGTCCCTCCCTGAGCGATGTTAACAACCTGCAAGCCTCTGCAAATCCCAAGAATGGGTACTCCTGCCCCGTATGCCTTCTCAAAGAGGATCAGCTCAAGCTGGTCCCTTTCATGGGTTATCTCAACCACCTGCTTCACAGGCTCTTCACCAAACCTTTGTGGCCAAACATCATGACCACCTGTGAATACTACACCATCCAGGATCTTTACATACTCCCCTATGGTCTCCTCATCTGTTACTGAAGGAATTATTATAGGAACTCCTCCAGCCTTAAGGACAGCATTAAAATAGTAGTCGTTGATGGTATTTACTTTCTT
The DNA here is from genome assembly GCA_937951995.1 of uncultured Bacillota bacterium. Classification (GTDB taxonomy): domain Bacteria; phylum Bacillota; class Clostridia; order Tissierellales; family Tissierellaceae; genus Gudongella. The sequence goes on along the minus strand of CALGAG010000175.1, from coordinate 4,019 downwards.
TCCCTTGATATTTGCCTGAATGCATGTGATTCCAATTATGGGCTTTTTCATTTTACTCCTCCACCATTTTACTATCCAGCCAATTTCCCATTTCCTCAAGCATGTTTGTTGTAACAAAGTGATCCAGATTCTTGTAGGAAATCATCTTGAGGTCACCCTCAGACCTATGAAGCTCACGGAGTCTCTCATAGAAATCCCTTTGGGGACTTATTTCAACCATTGAATCAGCCTCTCCATGGAGTATGAGTATGGGCCTGTCAAGGAGATTGACCACACTAGCTGCTGGATTCCTCTTCTCTACCTCCTGCTGGAGGACCTGAAACTCCTTTGTCATATGGACATTGAGCCTCCTCTTGAACTCCTCATTGCTACCAAGCCAATTGAAGGATCCGTTGAGGATCACACAGGTCCTGATATCAGGATTTTCTGTGAAAATACCTGCTGATGTAAAGCCCCCCATGGAATGACCCGACACTGCAATTCTGTCTGGATCAGCCTGTAGTTTTTCAACTGCGTATGCTCTGATTTTTGACCACTCATCCAGGTTCGTAAGAACAACCCTCCAAAAGAAGCCTGAGTTTTCAGAAGCAGCATAATCGAGGTCTCCTCTATCTCCATGGTGTATTGCATCTGGTATTATTACCTGATATCCAAGGCTTGCAATTATTGAACCCCGAAATTCCTGGTACTCCTTTTTTGAGCTCCAGCCGTGGTAAAATACCACAGTAGGATACCTGTCCATCTCCAATTCAGGTTTTAGGACAATAGCTGGTATTCCATCAATATTTATATTTTCCCTATTAACACTTAAGAACTTCATACCTCTCCTCCTAGATGCATCTAATTCTATCTATTTTGATTATATACCACTATCAATGGGAGTCTACTCCCTTTATTCTCTTTTGAATATTATGTGCCAGGAGCATGATCAGAAATGCCCATGCCATTCCAAAGACAAATGCAATGACACCTGTCAAGGCTGTAAAAGTGATATCTTCGGTCTTTGTGGCAGTTCTATAGAGAGAAATCCCTGAATAAAAAAGCAGGGCTCCAAGGGCACCAAAGGGTATGATCAATTCCAGATGTGGTGTGGCAAAAAGTATTGCAACCACAAGGAGAACTGCTCCAGAGATTATGTTGGACCCGCCCGTTCTTGCTCCAAACCTGTATTGGGCAACAAGGCCACCTGCCCCGTGACACATTGGAAATCCCCCAAAAGGTGTGGACAATAAACACATTGCGCTCATACTAAGAAGAAGCTCCTTTTCCTTGACCTTCCTATCAAGCAGGTCTGTTATTAGCAGGGCTGTTGCAAGAACTGCATTTCCAAGGGTTAGGGCTACCTGTGGAAGGGTCCCTTTCACAATACCATTAACCATTGAAGCAGCATCCGGTATAATAAGCTCTGGCATGGTCATGATTGATATTTCAGGTGGACCAAACCGAAAAATGCCCACTCCTATACCTAGGACAAAGACCACAAGGGCTGAAATATCAAGTCTGGTTGATTTGGCATAGAATATTACTATGATCATTGAGACCACACCCATAATAGGGTCTCCCCAAACCATCTTGATTGCCTGCCAGCCTAGGGTTAGTGCCAGACCAAACTGTATTCCACGTATTAATCGTGTAGGCATTATCCTCTTGATCCAGCCCATCAATCCGGTGACTGCAATAATAAATAAAATTATTCCCATTCCTATGCCGGCTCCTGCAATTTCAGCTGCTGACAATCCCTCTGCTATGGCGACTACCCCTATGGCCTTCATGGGTTCCACGGGCATTGGCATTTTGTAATAGAGTCCAGTCCCAAAATACGCAAGGGCAAAAAAGAAGAGCATCCTGGACAGGTCCATATCAGTTGCTACAGATACGCCAACAACAATTGGAAGCAGGGTTCCAAAATCTCCCAGGGCTCCTGCCGCCTCATCCAATGTAAATCTAAAGTCCTTTTCTCTCATGATATTCACTCCTGACAAAATGGATTGTGCTTTGCTTTATTTTCACTAGTATCTACAGGATATTCTATCAAAATAATCAAGGGTTGAATACCCGTTATGCTTAAGGGTATATAACCAGTAAAATATATGGGAGGGATTATATGAGATTAAGTGCCAAAAATCAATTCAAAGGTAAAATAACCGATATCAAGGAGGGTGTTGTAACAGGAATAGTTACTGTGGATATCGGCGGAGGTAACATTGTAACATCATCCATTACCATGGACTCCATCAAGTCACTTGACCTGAAGGTAGGCAAGGAAGTTGTAACCCTGGTTAAAGCTTCAAACGTAATGATTGGGCTGGATGATTAATACTGACCTGTCAATTTTCACAACAAAACTATAGCAGTTTATCAGGGACCTTGGATGTGATTCTTGCATCCTTGGTCCTTTTTAATATATCAAATTAAAGTAAGGCTCCTGACCTTCCCTGTCACGATACCCTTCAATTATGCTTCTTGCTTCAGGACCAGTTAGCCAGTTTATAAACCTTACAGCTTCACTGTACCTGGCAGAATCCTGTGGAAGTCTACTGACTGCTATTGCAGAAAAAATGTTGTCAAGTATAGGATCTGTACCACTCCTGTTCCCTGCATAAACCCTCAAATCAATCTTGTGTTTCGATAGCATGAAGCTTGTTGAGTCCACAAGGGTGTATGCTGACTTCTCAAGGGAAATCTCAAGACAATCCTTGTTGCTTGATATGCTTCCACCAACTATTGTATTTCTTTCTTCTGGACCAATCTTTGCGTGACTCCAAAGCTCAAGCTCCTTCTCATGGGTCCCTGAATGGTCACCACGACTTATGAAAACTGATCTGGTCAGGGCTATCTGTCTGAAGAAGACCTCTACTCCAGCATCCTCCTTGATGTGTTTGAGGCCTGCAGGATCAGACTCCGGTCCAACCAGGTAGTATCTGTTTCCCATAATCTCTTTTCTGAAGCCTCCAAATCCTTGGCTCATAAAGTACTCTTCCCCCCTGGGACTATGAACAAAAACAAGGTCCACATTACCTGATTTCCCAATTTGAAGGGCCTTGCCACTACCTACAGGGATGTGTCTCACCAGGGTTCCAGTCTTTATGAAATATTCCTTCTCCAGCAGGTCCATCAGTCCTGTGTCGATTGGCTCCATTGTGCTAGCCATCAATAGGTACTTGAATGAATCATTCTCCTCTGAATCCTGTTTCCCGCCTTCATCCTCACCCTTGTTCTGGATAAGGGCAGTCAACTGGCTGTCAACAGAGTCTTTTATTGCGTAATAGTGGTCAAGCATTTCCCTGCCTTCCTTAGTCAGGCTTGCTCCACCTCCTTCAGAGCCTCCCACCTTTTTATCAAGAAGTCTTATTCCCAAGAATTCCTCAGTATCGTTTATAAGTCCCCATGCATAACGATAGGAGATCTTCAAATCAGAGGCTGCCTTGGATATGGAGCCCTCCTTTTCTATGGTCTCCAACAGTGAAAATAGCCTGTCAGTGGAGATTTGCTTCTTGCTCTTAAGCTGAATATATAGCTGAAATCCATCAAGTTGGTCCCTGTCCATTCTCCTCACCTCCAACCAGTTCTTTTATTTGATTCTATGCCATTCAGCAAGTAAAATCAATAGGTTTCCGGCAGTTTTCATTTCATTCAAATCTTGGTAATTCAATACTTTTCGTTATGCTTTCATTGACATATCGGTATGAATTAATTATAATAACAAGTAATTAAACAAGTATTTAGCATGCTCCGAGTCCTTGCTTCTAAAGTTTTCCATGCCATGAAACAGGGTCCGGAAGGGTAATATGGGAAACCGTATTGCCTCCCATTGTGGAAAGGAGAGTGTTAGGGCATTGCAGGTTTTATTGCCTTGTGTTCATACAACTCCTTTTATCATTAATAGGAGTTTTTTTGTCGGAGGTGATAATTAGAAAACTCCAGGCATTTGTACTTTTCAAAATCACAAAAACAAGCTAAAATTAAGGAGATGATCATGTGAAATTCAACAAATTCAACCTACTTATTTTGCTGCTGGT
>CALGAG010000174.1 GCA_937951995.1 uncultured Bacillota bacterium | reverse complement strand
CTTGGCATAATCAGATACATACCCCTGTAGAACAGCTTAGGTTTTTGGGATATGTCTGTACATCCCAGTACTGCAAGGGCCTCCACCCTTTCAGGGTGTTGATAAGTAAATAGCTGGGACACAAATCCCCCCAGGGAATGCCCCACCAATGTGGCTTTAGCCACTCCAGCATGGTCCAAAATAGCAAGAAGGTCCTCCACATGAACCTGTAATGTTGCCTTCCTACCCATTGGGACTGAAGCCCCATGACCACGCATGTCCCATGTCAGGACCCTGTAGCCATTTTTAGCCAATGCTGGTATCTGATCCTTAAAGGACATGTGGTCCAGAGTGGCCCCATGTGTAAGGACCACCACAGGATTATTGCTTTCTCCATCCAACCAATACCTTATCTTTGAACCTGCTCTTGTAATCAACCTCTTCTCATTCATGATCTCCCTCTCCCTTGCTTCATTTAATGCCAGTAAAACCTACACAAATATTATCAACCAGAATATACCCAGACCTGTCGCTATTGTCAGCAATAGATTTTTGGTCTTCCATGCTATTGCAATAGCAACCATACCCGCAATCAGCCTTGGGTTCTCGTATGAAACCCACAGTGCTTCATCCTTGATCAATATAGCAGGAAAAATCAATGCGGAAAGGACTGCTGGAGGAACAAATCTCATGGCTCTGTGGACCCACTCTGGAAGCTTCATCTTCCCATAGAGAAATATAAAGGAGAACCTGAATGCAAATGTCCCAAGCCCAATTATCAATATTGTCAGAATAAGCTGTAAATTATTCACGATTCCCTATCCCCTTCCTCTTGTAAGATAGACTTCACTAAGGGCTCCTGCGGCTATGCCAAAAATTGCCGCCAAAACCAATCCTATATTCATTGGAAGCCTTGCCCCGGCAACCGCAACTAACCCACTTGTTATTATGGCAATCAAACCTGGCCATCCAACAACCCCTTTAAATAGGATTGCAATAAAGGTCAGGGGAATTCCAAAGTCCAGACCCAGCTCAGGTGGTATGATAGAACCCATCAGGTATCCGATTATTGTGTTTACTTGCCACACTACCCAAAGGGTGGCAGATGCACCAAGCAAAAAGCTCTTGGCATCCTCCTCCGGATTGTTCAAAAAATGAACCGTGGAGATTGCATAGCTTTGGTCAGTCATGCTGTATGCGAGAAGAGCCTTTAATCTCATTTTAATTCCCTGAAGATAAGGGGCAATTGACAGGCTGTAGATCATCATTCTAAGATTAATGATCAATGCTGTGTATATGATTACAAGCATATGGGCATTGTCACTTACCAGCTGGAGAACAGCAAGCTGGGAAGCCCCGGCAAAAATCCCTACACTCATAAGCATTGCCATTCCAAGTGATATCCCTGTGTTTGCAGCTGTGATTCCACTGATCATTGCAAAGGGTACTATTCCAAGAATCAATGGAGCTACTGACTTAACTCCCCTAATTATACTTTCCTTATTAAACATGCTCTTCAACCTTCCTTAATTTGATAATAATAACTTGTATTCTATCACAAAGGCCCCTTTTTAGCTATTGCAGAAAACCCCTGATGCACCTTATAGGTTTTGCGCATCAGGGGTTATAAATCAAAATCATTGTTTTTCCTTGCTGGACTAAAAATCGTAGCCTTGCCCAATCTCCAGTATAACTGTTTCACAGGTCTTGTTTTTCTCCTTAAACTCCTTGGGATCTGCCTCTATTACCTGGAAGGTACCATAATGCATTGGAATAAGTATTTTGGGCCTGATAAAATCAGTTGCGATGATGGCATCGTCTATATCCATTGTGAAGTTCCCACCTATTGGCAGCATTGCAACATCGATTTTCTCTGATTCCAACAGCTTCATATCCATGGTAAGTCCAGTATCACCTGCATGGTATACCTTCTTGCCATTTACCTCAATGACAAATCCCCCCGGGTTTCCACCATAAAGCATCCCCTTGTCAGTCTTTATCCCAGACCCGTGTAGGGCTGGTGTCATCTTGACCGTTCCAAAATCAAACCTGAATCTCCCCCCAATATGCATGGCGTGGACCCTTAATCCCTTTGATGAAAGATAATCAGCTATTTCGGCATTGGTGATAACCAGAGCATCATTTGCCTTTGCAAGCTGGACAGCATCACCAATGTGGTCCCCATGCCCGTGGGTTATAAAGACATGGGTCAAATCCTTTATATCATCAGGCCTTGTGGTGGAAGCCTGGTTTCCAGACAGGAAGGGGTCCACTACTCCTTTGAATTTTCCCTCCTCCACCAAGAATGAAGAATGTCCAAGATAGGTTAATTTCATATAAGATCACCTCTCCTTTTTAATAATCATACCCAACTACTCCCAGTCCTCCCATATTTCAGGCTTGTAACCCACTGTTGCCTGCTTGCCGTTTCTTACAATTGGAGTATTGAAAAGCTTGGGGTTCTCAAGGATAATCTCCTCGCGAATTGCATTCCCTCTTATTTTGTGCAGATTCAGCTTCTCGTAGTCCTTTGACTTTGTATTTATTAGGCTCTCCATTCCAACGGCAGCTTTTATGTTATCAAACTCTCCCTTGCTCAGTCCGTACCTGTACAGGTCCTTGTACTGGAATTTTATTTTCCTTTCCTTAAAGTACCTTTCTGCCTTTTTAGTATCAAAGCACTTGTTAGCCCCATATATCTGTATATTCAAATCATCACCTGCCTAGTCTTCCAATATTTCCTTCACTCTGCCTACAGTTCCATCCTGGAGCATAACCTTAATACCATGAGGATGGGTTTGGGATTTTGTCAAGATCTTAGCTACAACTCCCTGGGTGAGTGCTCCCGACCTCTGGTCCTGTTTTTGGACAATACTTACTTTCGTTCCTAACATAATGCTATTACGGGTTGTACCCTCCATATAATCATTTCCTCACTCTCGTTATGATTCCACTGTTGACCCTGGTCAGCTCCTGACTACTCATACGTACCAGGGAATACTCAGACCCGCCTCCAGAATAGACATACTCCTTTTCCATAACCCTTGGATCCACAATAAAGGTGGCATGGTAGCCGAATGATGGAACTCCACCACAAGGAAACCCTGTCTT
>CALGAG010000173.1 GCA_937951995.1 uncultured Bacillota bacterium | reverse complement strand
GTTTCGTCAACTTTTAACATTAACTCTTTCGGTTCCACACTAATAGCACTTACTGTTATTGCACTTGATGAGCTTGGTCTCCTATCTCTTGTTTCCTCTTCCTCACCAACAACTCCTGATTTACCTGATTCTACTTCCTCATCTCCTGCCATTACTCCTTCTGTTCCTCTTGCGGCAGAAACCTTTGTTCCTTCAGTTTCCACCACTACATCATCAGCATTGGCTTGTACTTCATCAACTTCTCCTTCACCCTCAATAAGGGTTCCAGCACTGTTTACAGTAATCTCATCAACTTCGCCGTCTTTTTCGACTGTAACTACTGTATCTTCTGCTGATTCCTCAACAGTTATTTCCTTAACCTTACCTGATATTTCCAGGTCTGTTCCTGCTCCCTTTACAACAAGTTTTTCAACTGTTGATCCTGCTCCTATTACTATTCTGGAGTCGTCTCCTTCTACAGTTGCTGTTTCAATTGTTGCATCTGTTGCCCATACTGTTATGTCATTTGCCAATACAATAATATCAGCAAATGATCCTTCCAATACCACATCATCTTTTCCATCCACTGTAACTTCGCCAATTTCCGTTCCGTCTTCAGCAAAGACTCTTACTGTTCCGTCTATCTTGGCTACTGTTATGCTACCTACAACAGAGTCTCCTTTGATGATAATGGAGTTTTCTCCTCCACCTCTTACAAGGAGTCTTCCGGTTACTACTACATCCTCAAGTGTCACATCCCCTTCTCCAACTCCATCACCTATTACAAGGTCTCCGGTAATTGTTGAATCAGTAAGTGTTACACCAGGAGTGTTTATCATTGCGTTTCCTGCTACATTAATTGTATACTCTCCTGCTACATTTACGTACTGCTTTAGAATATTATCCATAACCTGAGCGAATTCTGCCCTTGTTATGTAGCCTTGTGGATTCAATTTTCCATTGGATCCCTGAATATAACCATTGTTGACTAGTGAGTAAACTTCTCCAGTTGCCCATGATGAAATCTCTGACAGGTCAGTAAATCCTGCAGGTGCAACTGTTGATGTTCCAAGGTTCAAGGCTCTTGCTATTACTGCAAATGCCTGCTCCCTGGTAATCGGGTCGTTTGGATTCAGGCTTCTACCGCTGCCCTGGAATGTTTCCATGGCAACTGCCTTAGCCATTTCTCCGTAGAACCAATCACTTTGCGCCACGTCTGCAAACCCTGCCAGGGATGCAGTCTTTTCTGCCCCAAAAGCCCTGTTGATTATTGTTGCCATCTGAGCCCTTGTCAGGTTGTCCTTTGGCATGATCTTTCCGTCAGCTCCATTCAAAAGACCATTGTCAACCGCATTTTGAAGTGCAGCCGTTGACCAGTCATTTGGCATGTCGCTGAAAGTTGTTGTTTCGGCATATGCACCAACTGGTATCATTGTGAATACCATTACAAACGATAGTGCAAGCGCCATCCATTTCTTTGTCATAGAATCCCTCCTAAAATTTTGTAAGTCCTCATTGATTCTCTTAAAATAAAAAGACTGTATCTTTGAAAGATACAATCTTGATTACCCGCATCATGCAGCTCAGCCACCATGGAAAACTCTTTAGGTCCGAAGCTTTGCGTCCTTATCTTTCAATAAGTTTGCCCTTTTCATATTAATAAGTGAATACACTATATATTATATCACAAATATTCTGTAATGGAACCAATTTCCATTCGTTTTGTCGAAAAACTATTATATTTTTTTGTCACTGGATATATTATGGATTATTTCTTAATCATAGCGGCTTTTTAATCAGCTCCACTTACTGTTTAACCCAATTGTAATATCTTTAACCCCATATTTATTGTATAATATATCCATGAGGAATAAAGAACAAGGAGGATTGATTCCATGAAAAGAATATTGTCTTTAGCCCTTGCACTAACAATGCTTCTGGGCATGGCAGCACCGGTTTCAGCAGCAAGCCCCTACCAGAAGGAGGGGGACTTCCTTAAGGATCTTGGGGTACTACAGGGAAACCTACAGGGAGACCTGATGTTGGAGCAGGGTCTTACAAGGGAGCAGATGGTGGTACTTATCTCAAGGCTTTACGGAGAAGAGGACGAGGCCAAAACATATGTGGCAGCCCAAACCTTCCCGGACCTAAGGCCTGATCACAGCTTCTACATCCCATATATCCTATGGGCAAGGGATGAAGGGCTGATCCAGGGTGACAACAACGGCAAGTTTGGCGTTGAGCAGGGGGTTACAGTACAGCAGTTCCAGACGGTTCTTCTTAGGGCCCTTGGCTATAACGAAGAAGCAAAGGACTGGCACGGAATTCCCGCATTTGCAGAGAGTATAGGAATAATGAAGGGACTTAGTTTTTCAAAGGATGCCACCCTCAACAGAGGACAAGTGGCTGCAATGGTTGTAAATGCATTAAGCTTAAACATTAAGGGGAGTTCTACTCCCCTTGCTGCTATGCTTGGGCTTAATCCAATCGATATGACAGAGTCCTACATTGTAAGAAGTGACAAGGTAACCTTTAGCGGAAGGGTCAATGATAAAGGGGTAGATGAACTCCGCCTCAGCATCAGACCCAAATCAAGCTCACAGGGGAGCCCGCAAGACCACGACATACCACTGGACCTGGACGGAGACTTCAGCTTTGATGTTGACGATTTGGATTTGGGTGAATACGAATACAGATACTATACGGATACAAAGGCCACATCATATAAGACATTCAGAATATCGAGCGTAAAGTTTGAACTTAATGATGTATATGCAGACAATCTAAAGGAAATAAAGCTGGAGTTCAACAAGGCGGTTGATACAACCCTTGCTGGTTCAACCTTCAACTACTCAACAAGCGCAGGAACAATCAACAATGTCAGATTTGAGGACAGCGACAAGACGATTGTCCTTGTACTCAACGGAACAATGACAAACGGCAACCAGTATACGGTCCAGGCTTCAAAAGTTCTTTCAGAATCAGGCGAGGCACTTGATGTAAACGAGGCCTTTGGGGCAAACGATGACGCTCCACCTAGGGTTACAGACATTGAGGTTCTTGGCTACAAGGGCATCAGAATATACTTCTCAGAGCCAATCAGAACAATCCCAACAATGAACAATTTCAGCTTCAACACTTCAAATACACTGGGTAATCCTGTCCTAAAGGATAACCACATTACATTGAGCTACAGCTCAGCAAGCTCTGTCCTGGCTTCAGGAACCTACTCAATAGAGACATCGGGACTTGAGGACTATGCAGGAAAGAGGATGAGTGTAGACTACAGGCAGTTCAAGGTTGACAGGGACAAGGTTCCACCTGAGGTGGACAGCATAAATGTTACAACTGAAAGGGTAACCCTTGTTTTCTCAGAAAACATCGACCCCACAGGCACAATGATGGGCAGCAATATCTTCCAGAGGGAAGGAACCAGCATTAACTATGCCGATGAGATCTTAATCGATGGGAACAGGGTAATAGGGCTCTTTGAAAAGCAACCCCTCCCAACCAAGGAAATCTCCCTCTATGTCAATACCTTTGCTGACTACTGGGGAAACAGGATGGAGATAAAGGAATTCAGGGTAACACCAAAAGACGAAACAGTAGATCCACAGGTATTGAGTGCAATAGTTTCAGAGGATGGAAAGACTATCAGAATAACCTTCAACAAGAGGGTAGAGGCTGGTGAGACCTCCTACTACAGCCTGAGGGATTCTGCAGGAAAGAACATCTTCATCAGACAGGTCACAGGTGAAGGCAGGGAGTTTACCCTTGAACTTTACACAACTCTTCCAGCAGGCGACATCCGACTGGATATTGAAGGTGTAAAGGACCTGTCAGGTACAACCATCAAGGACTACAGGACCACATTGGAAATGAAGGACCTTGAAAGACCAAGACTACTCAACTTCACAGGATATGGAAACATGATAGTATTGGAGTTTGACAAGGAAATGGACAGGCAAAGTGTAAGCTACCTTTCAAACTACGTTATGACCTTCGATGGATCAGAGCTTCCACTTTCATCTGGAACCAACATTTTCCTTGATGATACAGGAAAGACCCTGACCCTGACCCTTCCCGACACCATATCCGGAGAAGAGACAATGGTGGGCATGAAGAACAACCTTACAAAGCTTGATGTTGTGGGACTAAGGAGCAAGGCAGGCAACCTTACCGACCCACTGCTCCTGAGCCTTAAGTTTGACGAAAGCTCAACAGGTGAAGCCAATGTTGTGGATTACTACAGCTCAATACCTGGAAAGCAGGCAGTTTTGACAGAACCTGAAGTGGTAAAGGTCAAGTTCAACATGCCAATAGTGGAAGCCGATGTAGATGACTTTGACTTTGATGGAATTGACATTTCAAGGGTAATTGCAGACGGGACAAATGTTGTAACGATCATTCTTGGGGAATCGGTTACATGGATTGAGGATGGGGATGCATCCATAGTAAGGAGAAACAACATCAGAACCTCCATTGACACGGGAGTTGTCCACGGGTCCTTCAAGGTTCATGACCAAGTGGCTCCAATGATTCTGAGCAACAGGGTTGACATCAGAAATGGAAATCTTGAGATAGAATTCAGCGAAGACCTTGAGGATGACGGTGCAAGCCTATACAGAAGGGACATCGAGGTTATTAGGCTGGCTGACAACAAGGTTTTGAGCGAGGCGGATTATTCAACAAGTCTTCTGTCAAGCTATCCTGACACCCTGGTGATATCAGTAAAGAGTACAGCCGTAAAATCAGAGTACGCAGTAAGGGTGATCGATTCACCATCATATATAAGGGACCTTTCAGGAAATCTGGTCCTGCCATCATCACCAATTCAAACAAGGGACACACTTTAACTCCATATAATGTACTGAAAGGCAGAATCACTTGGATTCTGCCTTTCTCATTGCCTATTTTGCTATGGCGTGGGCCAGCTCAGTGATGCTCTTTGTAAGCTCGTCCAGCTTCCCCTCTATCCTCACAAGAAGATAGACAGAGATTACTATTGGAAAGCCCAGATTGGCAACACTGGAATAGATGTCCTCCATATCATCCCCTCCTTTGCTTAAAAAGAAAAAGGGCCCTAAGGCCCAATCTCTACACGGTCATTTCATCAACAGTAGTTGTAACTATCCTAGCTCCCACCTTGTCAACAAGGCTTCCGTTCCTGGACTGGAAGATACCTGCTGCAAGGAGTGTGTCCATAGCCTCAAATACCTCCACATCTGAAAGGTCAGCCCTTGGATCTGCCATGCTGATCCTATGGTTCTTGTTCTGGTCATCCAGAAAATCCATTTCAAGCTTTGTCTTTACCATCTAATCACCTCCACTCTAGATTTCACACGAATTAACCCTCGTTTGTAATAATTGACTCCTCCACCTTCTTGACCTTCATCAGTGGAAGGGTCTGAAGCCCTGCAAGGACCTCCCCTGATGCGTGGATGTTGTCATCAGTAGCATCCAGCTTCACATTGCTGTAGGATTTTGAAGAAATCCTTTGTCTGCCATCAACAACCCCTGCATCAAGCTCAAGCTTCAGTGTCTTCTTTTCTGCCATAACTGCTATCGCCATTGTCTCACCCCCCTTCTACCTATTACATTGCAGATGGGAGGAAAATGTACCTATGTAATATTAAAAAAAGTCAAAAAAAATTAGAGGGGCTTTCGCCCCTCAGGTATTCTACTGGTATCTTCTATTGTGGAATCATTATGATCTGACCTGGGAAGATCAGATTTGGATTCGCAAGATTGTTGTGGTCTGCAAGAACTCTCCAGTCCACTCCATAGGCCATACCAATCTTTGATAACCAGTCTCCTGACTTGACAGTATATGCTATGTCAGCAGGTGCTGGTGTTGGCTCAGGAACCGGTGTAGGCTCTGGCTCTGGTGCTGGCTCAGGTTCAGGAACCTCAACCAATGGAAGGGCTACTATCCTTCCCTCAACCTGTGGACTGATTTCAGGGTTGGCTCTTAGATAGGTTTCAAGTACCTCTGAAAGAAGTCCTGAGTATGCAAGGATCTCTCCGCCAAACATTTCATATCCGTCTCCACCTGCTGCAAGGAAGTCATTTGTTACCAGCATATATGTCGCTTCCAGATCAACAGGCTCATCGCCTATCATAAGCTCTGTAATTCTTGATCCAACTTCCTGGTTGGGATCAAAAGTGTAGCTCATTCCACTTACATGTGGGAAGTGTCCCGCAGCTGCAGGATAGTCCTTTACTCCATGCTCAAGGGCTGCCATAAGGTCTGCTCCAGTTACCTCAATGTTTGTCAATACATTGGTGAATGGGAATGCTTCCAGTACCTCACCAAGAGTGATATCTCCCTCATCGATGCTGGCTCTTATTCCACCACCGTTTGTAAGGGCAACATCCGCTCCTGATGCAGCTATCATCGCATCTGTAATCAGGTTGCCAAGGTTGGTTTCTCCAGCTCTTACATTCTCTCTTACGCCGTCAAGAGCCACAGTGGTAAATCCAATTACCTCTTCTTGCATTTCCTCAATTGGTGCATTTGTTTCTGCAATTAGTCCAGCGATATACTCATCGGCCTCAAGATCCTTAAGCTCTTCATAAGGATGCTGAGTTGATTCAAATACAGGTTCTCCATCAACCATGGATACATTTACGACTCCAATATGGCTAAGGTAGTTTCCAGCCTGTACGATATATGCACCGTTTCTTTCCTCGCCTGTTACGTGGTGACTATGGCCGTCTACTATCAGGTCGATTCCTTCAACGTTGTCAGCAAGGGTGTAAGCTGTGTCAGCTGATGATCCGTCAATTCCAAGGTGGATTAGTGCAACCACAAGGTCAACATCCATCTCAGCTAGGGCCTCAACTGCAGCATTTCCCGTCTCGATCACATCTGCAAACTCTATTCCTATTGTATTGTTAGGATGTGACTTTGTTTTTGTCTCTTCAGTGGCTATGCCAAATACTCCAACTCTCATTCCGTTTTCCATTTCATAAACCATAAATAGGTCAAAATCGGAAGTCCCATCCTCTTTGACAACATTGGCTCCGAGAATG
>CALGAG010000172.1 GCA_937951995.1 uncultured Bacillota bacterium | reverse complement strand
CCCTAAGAGCCTGATTTTCTCCATACCAGAGGTTCAGTCCCTTAACATCATATACGTATTTGGTGATGTATTGATCTATATCTATCATAATATTCTCCCCCACCTAGAATTTTTTCTGGAATTTATTTCTAATTATTATTGCCACTGAGTTCAGGATAAACAGTGTTACCAAAAGTACCACTATTGTGGCCGATGCAAGATATGCGTACTCCGGCGTCAGTACAGTATCCAGGGTCCAGTAGTAGATCTGGATGGGCATTACGGTAAAGTCATCCATTATCCCTGTTGGAATCTTTAAAATCAAAGTTGGTATTCCAAGGACTACCAAGGGTGCTGTTTCACCTATTGCCCTCGATATGGCAAGTATGGCTCCGGTCAGTATTCCCGGTATGGACACCGGAAGAACCACCCTCCAGATTGTTGTCCATTTGTCAGCTCCCATCCCGTATGAGGCTTCCCTTAAAAATCCCGGCACCGCCCTAAGTGCTTCCTGGGCTGCCACTACAACAATTGGAAGTACCAGTAGTGACATGGTCAATCCTCCCGCTAAAATACTTGAGCCCAGTCCCAGCAATCTTGAGAATACAGTCAGGCCAAGAAGACCGAAAATTACCGAAGGGATGCTTGCCAGGTTTGAGATGTTTACCTTGATGATCCTTTGTATTCTACCATCTCTTGCATACTCTTCCAGATATATGGCCGTGGAAACCCCAAGTATGAGGGTTACGGGTATTACAATCATCATAAGGTACATGGTACCTATGATTGCACCCTTGATTCCCGCCTTTTCGGGGAATATGGAAAGATTACTTGTCAAAAACTGCCAATCCAACCATCCTATGCTTCCCTCCACGATCTGGTAAAGCAGGATGACAAGAACCAGTACAGCAAAAACTGTGGACAAGGAAAAAACATGCTTGGCAAAGTCATTTAGCCCGATTCTCCATGCTATTCTATTTTCATTGAAGGTAACCTGTTTTTTTTCAGGTCCCTTTATTCTATCATTCATCTGATTCACTTCCTTATGGAGGATATTATCCTCGGATCCTTGTGACTTCATCAATACTCCTCCCTGTACTTCCTGGAAATGTATTGGGCAATGAGGTTCATTCCAAGTGTAAAGGTAAAGAGGATTAGTCCCACTGCATACAGGCTGTAGTATCCCACTGTTCCACTTCCCGCATCACCACTTGTGAATTCAACTATATAGGCAGTCATGGTCTGCATTGACTGTGTAATGTCAAATGTGAAATTCTTCGAGCTTCCACTTGCAATTGTAACTATCATGGTCTCTCCGATGGCCCTTGAGATTGCAAGGACTACAGAGGCTATAATTCCTGAAATTGATGCAGGTATTATTACCTTGGTCGTGGTTTCAAGCCTTGTGGACCCAAGACCCATTGCACCTTCCTTCATGATTGTAGGCACTGCATTCATGGCATCCTCTGAAAGGGATGCCACCATTGGTATAATCATGATCCCCATTACGATTCCAGGACTGAGGGCATTCTTTGCCCCCAGGGATGGAATCAGCTTCATAAGCAGGGGGGTGACGAATGAATATGCAAAAAATCCATAAACTATAGTAGGAATTCCAGCCAAAACCTCAAGTATTGGTTTTAAGACCTTTCTTAGGCCTGCTGATGCAAATTGACTCAGATATATGGCTGCTGCCATTCCAACAGGTACTGCTACCAGCATGGCAATTATTGTGGTCTGCAATGTTCCATTGAAAAGGGGAAGGAAACCAAAAGAGGGGTCTCTCGACAAAGGGCTTAGGTTTGTGGAAAAAACCTCTCTTATTGGCACCTGTGAAAAGAATTTGATTGAATCAAATATCAATGTATATACAATTCCAAAGGTTGTTATCACTGAAATCAAGGCCATTACCAAAAAAATCTTAGGCATGATCCTGTCGGAGAAATGGTTCTTTTTCTTTATATTTTCTTGTATTATTTCCCTTACTGTCTTGTTTTCCATGGTTATCTCCCCTGATTTTTGTTGTTACGGAAGTTTAGCTGTGGATGATAAGTTGCCACCCACAGCTTTATATATTCTATTATTTCAATGCCTCTAGCTGATTGTAGTATTCGGCATACATGTCACTTGGAAGTGGAGCAAATCCGTTTTCTCCCGCCAGTCTCTCAGCTCCCTCAGGTGACACCACATACATTGCGTAGTCAAGTACCTGTGGCTTCTCCTTTGCATACTCAAGGTTAAGGTATGTGTATACAAGTCTTGTGAATCCTGCATAAGGAAGGTCTTCACCAATTGTCTCAAGTGCTGGCTCAACAGGGCCGCTTCCAAAGTCAACCTTCACAGCCTGGAGCTTGTCTGTGTTGCTTGCATAGTATCCGAATCCAAAGAAGGCTATTGCATACTCGTCATTTGCCACAAGGTCAACAAGTGTTGAGTATTCCTGCTGAAGGTTGGCTGTCTTTACCATTTCCTGCTCGTCAAGTATCACTTCATAGAAGAACTCGAAGGTTCCATGATTCTCGTTTGGTCCGTAGAACTTTATCTCCTCTGCAGGCCACTCAGGTCTGATGTCTGACCAAAGAACTACGTCATCGTCTGCATATGTTCCTGAAATGTACATGTCAACAATTTCCTGTTCTGTCATTTCTGTTGCCCAATCGTTGTTGTTGTTTATTACCATTGTCAGTCCGTCGTATGCAAGCTTTATTTCCATTACGTCCTCGCCAAACACAAGTCCATTTTCCTCAAGCTGTGCAATCTCTTCATCCTTTATTGCTCTTGATGCGTCTGAGAAGTCTGTTTCTCCTGAGATGAACTTTTTGAATCCTGCACTGGATCCTGCTCTACCAACCTGCACGCTTACTCCTGATTCCTCATTGGTCATGTACTCTTCAGCGATATGAGCCATAAGCGGATATACTGTTCCGGATCCGTCTATTATTACAGCTCCCTCTAGCTCACTTCCAGTTCCACCATCTGCTGGTGTCTCTTCTCCGCCACCACATGCTGTCAGTGCAAATGTCAGCACCATAACAAATGCCAATAAAATAAATTTCCTTGAATTTCTCAATGTAATTTCCTCCTTAGGT
>CALGAG010000171.1 GCA_937951995.1 uncultured Bacillota bacterium | reverse complement strand
GCTCTTCCGATCTACACCTATATCAAGCCAGAGGAAGCATCAGATGCAGGTTACCTTGCAGCAATCGATCTTGCTGTACAGGGTGGAGCAGAGATAGTTGTAACTCCTGGATTCCTTTTCGAAGTGCCAATCTACGAGGCACAGACAGCTTATCCGGATGTAAAGTTTATACTTCTTGATGGAGCACCACACACAGCTGACTATTCAGTATTTGAGACAAAAGAAAACGTTGCGAGCATATTCTACGCAGAGGAAGAATCAGGATTCCTGGCAGGCTATGCAGCTGTAATGGATGGAATGACAGATCTTGGATACATGGGCGGAATGGCAGTACCAGCAGTTCAGGCATTCGGTTATGGATACCTTCAGGGTGCTGAGTATGCAGCAAACGAAATGGGACTTGCTGATGGTGAAGTGGAAGTAACCTACCACTATACTGGAAACTTTGAAGAAAATGACACCAACAAGGCAACTGCAAGCACAATGTATCAGGAAGGCGTAGAGGTAATCTTCGCTGCCGGTGGAGCAGTTGGTAAGAGTGTTATGTCAGCAGCATCAGAGGCTGACGGAAAAGTAATCGGTGTAGACGTAGACCAGAGATATGACAGTGAAACAGTTATAACTTCAGCTACCAAAGGACTTGCAGCTTCAGTTATAAGCGTACTTGAGTCAATCTACAATGATACCTGGGACACTTATAGTGGAAAATCAACCTACTTCAACGCATCCAATGACGGTGTTGGTCTACCAACTGAGGTTCTTGGGGAAGAAGGTGGAGACGCATTTGACAGATTCGAATCCTTTGACAAGGCAGCATATGATGAGATCTTTGCTGAGCTTGCAGCAGGAAACATGGAAATTCTAAGAGAAATCGAAGTTGCTGATGCATCAGGATATGCAACTGCTGATGAGCTGACAGAGGCACTTGGACTTACCAAGGTATCAGTAACTACAAGATAACAAGAATAGCTTCATAACATATTGGCCTTTGCCTTATGGAAGCAAAAGACCAGGGAGAGGCGAAAGTCTCTCCCTGTTTTAGTTTTTGAATATAAATATTAAGAAATCATTAAAGCTGCCAGAAATTTACTGCAAATCGGTTAAATTTTGCTCGAAAAAAAGGCAGCTTTTATGGTATCATGTTTGTATCAGTGGGTAAGAAGTAAACAGTATTAAAAAAATAAAGGATAAGAAGAGGTTGACGTGGAAAATTATATTGTTGAAATGCTTAATATTACAAAAGAATTCCCAGGTATTATTGCAAATGACAATATTACCTTAAAACTGAAAAAAGGAGAAATCCATGCCCTGCTTGGTGAGAACGGAGCTGGAAAATCCACCTTGATGAGTGTGCTTTTTGGTCTCTACCAGGCAGAAAAAGGCGAAATCAGGAAAAATGGAGAGAAAGTAACCATAAACAATCCAAATGATGCCAATGCCTTGGGAATAGGGATGGTCCATCAGCACTTCAAACTGGTTGAGGTGTTTACGGTTCTTGAGAACATAATTCTCGGAGTTGAGCCTGTTAAAAAGGGTTTTCTGGAAATGGAAGAGTCCAAGGAAAAGATTATGGAGCTTAGTGAGCAGTATGGCCTGAAAATCAGCCCAGACTCACTGATAGAGGACATATCAGTTGGGATGCAGCAAAGGGTGGAAATTCTCAAAATGCTTTATAGGGACAATGAGATCCTTATTTTTGACGAGCCTACGGCAGTGTTGACACCTCAGGAGATCAAGGAGCTCCTTCAGATAATGAAGGACCTGGCTGAGGAGGGTAAATCTATCCTATTCATAACCCATAAGCTAAATGAGATTATGGAAGTCGCTGACAGGTGTACTGTTCTTAGGAAGGGTAAATACATCGGTACTGTTGATGTGGAAGACACAAGCAAGGAAGAGCTTTCAAGAATGATGGTCGGACGTGACATCAGCTTTTCTGTGGAAAAGGAGGCAAGCAAGCCTGGAGATGTAATCCTTTCCATTAAGAACATGACCGTGGCATCAAAAACCCATAAGAACAATGCTGTTAAGGACGTGTCCTTTGACGTTAGGGCTGGTGAGATAGTATGTCTAGCAGGAATAGACGGGAATGGCCAGTCTGAATTTGTATACGGCTTGACAGGGCTTGAAAAACTGGTTTCTGGAAGCATTTCACTTAAGGGCAAGGACATATCAAAGGCATCCATTAGGGAGAGGTCTGCTTCAGGAATGAGCCACATACCAGAGGACAGACACAAGCACGGACTTGTTTTGGATTACAAGCTTGAGGAAAACCTTATTCTACAAAGATACTGGCAGCCAAAATTCCAGAAGAATCATTTTATTAGGTTCAATGAAATGAGAAATTATGCAGAGGACCTTATTGAAAGATTTGACATAAGAAGTAGCCAGGGACCAACAACCATAGCAAGGAGCATGTCTGGTGGAAACCAGCAAAAGGCTATAATCGCACGGGAAATCGACAAAGAGCACGAGCTGCTTGTGGCAGTGCAGCCAACAAGAGGACTGGATGTAGGAGCTATCGAATACATCCACAGCCAGCTAATTGAAAGCAGGGATGCTGGAAAGGCAGTATTGTTGATATCCCTTGAGCTTGATGAAGTAATGAACGTCAGTGACAGAATACTTGTCATTTACGAAGGTGAAATAGTTGGGGAATTGGATCCAAAGGAAACTTCCACTCAGGAACTGGGCTTATACATGGCCGGAGCCAAGAGAAACACTGAAAAGGAGACAGAGCATGCAGGGGAATAATAGAGATAAACCAAAATTCAATATAAAAAGCATTACCTCCCACGGTGGATTCAAATCTCTTGGAGCAGCATTAATGGCAATATTTCTGGGATTGGTTGTTGGATTTATAATAATGCTGGTAGCAAGTCCTGGAAACGCCATGGCGGGCTTTAGATTTGTACTACTTGGGGGCATGAGAAGACTGGGAGATGTACTCTATTTCGCCACACCTATCCTGATGACGGGGTTAGCGGTTGGATTTGCCTTTAAGATGGGCTTGTTCAACATAGGTGCCTCAGGACAGTATACAATGGGAATGTTCTTTGCCCTTTATGTGGCATTCATGTGGGATTTGCCTGGAAGTACCCACTGGATAGTTGCAATACTTGCAGGCTTTCTAGGTGGAATGATCTGGGGCTTTATTCCAGGAATATTCAAGGCCCTCCTAAATGTGAACGAGGTAATAACATCCATTATGTTCAACTACATCGGAATGTACCTGGTGGACATGTGGATTCAGAAAAATGGGATCATGTATAACTCATCCATGACAAGGACCAGATACATTGATTCCGGGGTACAGATACCCGCTCTAGGCATAGCTGGTTCCAATGTAAACCTGGGTATCATCCTAGCAATAATTATAGCTATAATATTATATATAGTACTGGAGAAGACTACCTTTGGATATGAACTCAAGGCTACCGGTCACAACAAGCATGCTGCGGAATATGCAGGAATGCAGGGTAAGAGAAACATAATCCTTACCATGGTGATTGCCGGAGGAATGGCAGGACTTGGTGGAGCTTTCGCAATATTGGCTCCCTCAGCCATTGCAGGAAGCAGCATGACCTATGAACCAATCAACATAATCGCTGCAAACGGTTTTACAGGAATAGCAGTTGCACTTCTTGGTAATGCACATCCACTGGGAACAATATTATCAGCAACCTTCATTTCCTATATTCAAAGAGGGGGAACCCTTACAAGCCTTGTTGGATTCAAACCTGAAATCATTGATATTGTAGTAGCTGTAATAATATACTTCTCTGCTTTTGCAATGATAATGAATACTGCAATTGCAAGATTTGTAAAGGCCAGACTGGGAAAAGAAGAGAAAAAGCCTCTACTTGAAACCGGTGAGGAGCCTGTTGAAGAAGCTGAGCCACAAGATGAGGAAGAAGTCGAAAAGGAGGCAGAATAATGGATGTTATATATTATTTGATTCAAAACATGCTTCCTGTAGGTATACCACTGCTTCTTGTTGCCCTTGGAGGAATGTTCAGTGAAAGAAGTGGTGTAATAAACATCGCTCTTGAAGGGATAATGCTTTTTGGAGCTTTTTTCGGTGCCTTATTTGTACTGAATGTTCAGGGTAGTTCCATGGGACCACAGACTGTATTGCTTATTGGAATGCTGGTTGCTGCAGTATCTGGACTGATTTATTCCCTCTTGCTTTCCTTTGCATCCATAAACATGAAGGCAAACCAGGTAATCGTTGGAACCGCGCTAAATATGCTTATACCGGCTGTGATACTTCTATTTTCAAAGATGTTCTTCAACAGTGATGGTATAACGACAAGCATGAGATTCTATATAAGAGAGATTCCCGTATTGGGTCAGATTCCAATAATTGGTCCAATGTTCTTTCAAAGGACCTACCTTACTGTTATAATAGGCTTCATAATTCTTGCCATAGCGGTCATACTGCTTTACAAGACCCGATTTGGTCTTAGACTTAGAGCCTGCGGTGAGCACCCTCATGCAGCTGACTCAGTTGGAATTAACGTCTACAAAATGAGATATGCTGGAGTAAGCCTGTCAGGGATACTGGCTGGAATAGGAGGCTTCTTCTACGCAGTTGGTGTAATGGATGGAAATGTCAGTGGTCACACAGGGGTTGCAGGTTTTGGATTCCTTGCATTGGCAGTTATGATATTTGGGCAGTGGAAGCCAATCAGGATAATGTTTGCGGCAATGTTCTTTGCCTTCCTGAGAACACTGGCATATTCAGTGTCACTTATTCCATTCCTCTTTAATCTTGGAATCGACCAGACCTACTATAAAATCTTGCCATATCTTGCAACAATGGTGGTCCTGGCACTTACATCCAAGAACTCAAGGGCACCCAAGGCTGAAGGAATCCCCTACGACAAGTCGCAAAGATAAAGAATCTCATAGAATTATAGTCAGTCCCTGGTGGAAGCGCCAGGGACTATATTTTGGCTTGTTTACTTTTTTGTAGTTCCAAAGTAATGTATAATAATCCTATACCAGATTATAGAGGGGATTGAGTCTATGATATTTATTGCGGGAGTCTATCCAAGACAGAAAAAGCTTGAATATGGAGGAGGACCGGAGGTGTGCAAGTCCTGCGGAAGGTATGGAAGCTACCAGGTTTACATGGAATACAACACCTTCAGTCTCTTTTTCATACCAATAATAAAGTGGAAGAAGAGATATTATGTTGTTACTTCCTGCTGTGGAGAGAGGTTGCAGCTTGATCCGGAGATAGGAGAGAGAATCGAGAGAGGGGACAATATTCGTATTGGCGAAGAGGATTTGATACGGCAGGAAGGCTTTGGAGGAATCAGCTATTGTAACGGATGCGGTCAGCCCTTGGACCCTGAATTTTCTTACTGCCCAAACTGTGGTAAAAAGCAGTGATGGTTATTGTGAATCTATTGCTTTACTGATACAATGTGATGAGAAATCGATATTGGGAGTGATAAAATGGATAGAAGAGAAAGAATTGAAAGCATACTTAAGGATTATGTTGGGACCGTAACCCACACTGGAACAGAGCTAGAGAGAAATAACCAAATCTTTTTCGAGAAATGGTTTAAAGACCAGGACTATCTAGAAAGAAATCCAGACAACTACGGATTTCATGACATCGAAGGAGACCATCTTGGAAGGAAGGTTCCCTGGTGTCTCCTGAAGGGAGAAGGAAGAGATACAATAATTCTGATTCACCATACAGACATTGTTGATACTGATGCCTATGGAGTTTACAGCAGCCTTGCCTACAAGCCTGATGAAATTACACAGCTGTACAGGGAGGGGAAGGTTGAGATCTCTGATGAGGTGAAGAAGGACCTGGATAGTGGAGACTGGCTTTTTGGTAGAGGCGTGGCCGATATGAAGGGTGGTGCTTCAATCCATATGGCATTGGTTGAGGAGTACATGAAGGATAAAGACTTCAAGGGAAACATCATTCTGATGGGACTTCCTGATGAGGAGAATCTTTCAGCTGGAATGAGGGGAGCTGTTACTCTCCTTGAAGACCTGAAGGGAAAGCACGACCTGGACTACCTTCTTCTTCTCAATGTTGAACCCCATGACAGATACAACCCTGATGTTCAGACCTTGTATGACGGGTCAGTTGGAAAGCTTATGCCAGTGGTATATGTCAGGGGAGCCTTGACACATGTAGGCCACATTTTCCAAGGCCTTAATCCAATCAACCTGCTTTCAGAGATAGTCAGAAGAACAGAGGTAAATCCGGACTTTCTTGAAAAGGTAGGGAATACTGTCACACCTCCTCCAACATGGCTATACATGAAGGATGGGAAAAATGTATACGATGTAAGCCTTCCAATGTCGGCAGCTGGCTACATGAGCATCCTGACACTGGCAAAGCCGCCAAAGGATATATTCGAAGCCCTGCGAAAAACATCTGTTGAAGCCTTTGAAGCTGTCATAGAGGAGCTTAACATCAGCTACTCCAAATATCTTGAACTTAAGGGGGAAGACCAGAAAAAACTACCCTGGAAGACAAATGTGAAGCTTTATGGTGAGCTTTACCAGCAGGCCATAGAGGATTCGGGGGATGAGTTTATCGAAGCCATTGAAAGGCATATGGAGGAGACCAAGGAGGGAATAAACAACCAAAGCTTAACCCTCATAGATGGTGCATATGGAATAATAGAAAAGACCATGGAATATGTAAATGACCTGTCACCAATGGTGGTCATTGCACTTGCACCTCCATATTATCCAAATGTGAACAACCTTATGGTTCCTGAAGGAAAGAAAAGAATAGATTCAGCTTTGGAAGGGATGGTGAGGATGGTTAAGGATGAGTGGAATCAGGACTGCTTTGTTCAAAACTATTTTACAGGAATTTCAGACCTATCCTACGGAATGTTTGAATCTGACAAGGAAAACATAGGTTACATCGAGGATAATATGCTAATGTGGAAAGATGTCTACTATATTCCCCTTGGCACAATTAAAGACCTGTCAATGCCCGTCCTTAATGTTGGACCATGGGGCAAGGACTACCACAAGTATGTTGAAAGAGTATATAAGGTCGACCTATATGAAAGAACACCCAGGATGGTGGACAGACTAATAAAGTCACTACTAGGTTAGAAGCTAGTTAAAGAGCCCAAAGGGCTCTTTTTTTTACCTCGATAATCACATAAAGAAATATAAATCAAAAATATTAAAAAATATTTCAAAAGGGGTTGGCGAGTATCTCTAAATGAAATATAGTGTACTTACAGAAGATAATTAATCACAATAATAAATAAACCACTAAAACAAGACTAAAGGAACCATGAAAAAAACGGGAATAACTCAGAAGGACTTGTTTTCAAGGCTTGGAATTGCTCAATCAACAGTCGCAAATTATGAGAACAATACAAGA
>CALGAG010000170.1 GCA_937951995.1 uncultured Bacillota bacterium | reverse complement strand
CACCCAGATTTGAACTGGGGGTGAAGGTGTTGCAGACCTCTGCCTTACCACTTGGCTATGGCGCCTTATATTTGGAGCGGAAGACGAGATTCGAACTCGCGACCCTCGCCTTGGCAAGGCGATGCTCTACCACTGAGCCACTCCCGCATACCATTATTATACCATAAAACCATTGTGGTGCCCAGAGCCGGAATCGAACCAGCGACACGTGGATTTTCAGTCCACTGCTCTACCGACTGAGCTATCTGGGCAAGTAATCGCACCATTTCTGGCCGATGTCACAATAGCTAGTATACATTATTTATTCTTTATTGTCAACAGGATTTTCTCAAGGTCATCCTTGTGAAAATGGTATTTTGTATTACAGAAATGACAGACTACTTCGCTTTCCCCATCCTCTTCTATGATGTCACCTATCTCCTTTTCACCAAGACTGATCAGGACCTTCTCAACCTTGTCTGCCGAACAGTCACAGGTGTAGCTTACATCAATCCTATCAGTGGTCTCCATGTTGAATTCAGACAACAGCTCCTCCATTATCTCCTCTGGTGTATATCCTTCATCAATCAGTGTGGAAAGCGGTCTCGCTTTCTCCAAAGAGGATTCTATCATACCTATCTCCTCATCGGTAATAAAGGGAAGCAACTGAATGATAAACCCTCCTGCTGCCTTGCAGGAAAGGTCCCTGTCGACTAAGACTCCCAGGCCGACTGCCGTGGGGATCTGCTCTGATTCGCTGTAAAAATTGGCAATGTCATCCCCAATTTCCCCAGTCACAAGACTTGTTTGCCCAATATATGGGTCCCTCATTCCAATGTCAGTTATTGAAACAAAAACACCTTTCTTTCCAACTATCGCACCCACATCAAGCTTTCCTGAATCTGTTGATGGTGCATCTGCTGCAGGATTATCAATCAATCCCTTGACCTCTCCTCGGTTGTTGGCAACAGCTGTGATGGTTCCAACAGGACCATCTCCCGATACCTTAAGTGTCAATAGGTCAGTGTCATTTTTCATGGTTGCGCCCATCATGGCACTGGCTGTCAACAATCTCCCCATTGCAGCGGTTGCAGTAGCTGATGTATTGTGAATTTTTCTAGCTTCGTCCACCATTTGTGTTGTTCTTGCTACAAATACCCTAAGTCTTCCCTCTCTGTCCATACCTCTTATCATATAATCCTTCATAATATCACCCTTACTTAAATTTCTTTGCTACAAAGTTAATTCGTTCACTCTTATCCTCTACATCTTTGAAGCTAAAAGCCTCATAGGCTTCAATTTCATGGAATCCCACTTCTCCCAGTATTCTCTTAACAGTTTCCACTTTATAGGCCCTCTCCCGGTGATGCTCGTCAAACCTTCTGTAGTCATTTCCCTTGGTCCACTGAAAAAAGGTAAGGAAGAACTCACAAATCCCAGTCTCATCCTGGAATTGATTCTCCCATGTGTAGAATACATCCTCCCTATCTTCAATAAAAATGTTGTTCCCCAGGATTTCTCTCAACTTATACTCGGAATTGATATCAAAGATAAAAATCCCGCCATCTTCCAAATGATTAAATACATTAGTGAAGGTGTTTTTCAGAGATTCCTCGTCAAGTATATAGTTGATACTGTCACATGCAGAGATGACAGCCTCGTACTTTCGGTCCAGCTTAAATTCCTTCATGTCCATCTTAAACAGTCTCTTATTCTTGTAATTGGCAAGCTTATTGTTGGCAATGGCAAGCATTTCATGTGAAAGGTCAAAAGCATCAACCTTGTAGCCCAGATTTAACAATTCCTTTGTTAAATTGCCGGTACCACATGCCATTTCAAGAATTGATACTTCACCAAATCCCTTGCGAGTCAATATATCCTGAATGTACCTGCTCCAGGACACATAATCAAAATCATCCATCAAGTCATCATATAGCAAGGCAAACTCACCGTAACTGTCCATATTATTCACACCCTTCTTATATGAGGAAAAAGTATCTGTAATTCAAAAGTATAAAAATACACGCAATAACCACTATTGGAGCCCAAGAAATACTGTAGTGATCCATTGCAGCATCTTCATGTCCTTCGACTGAATCTATAGCATCCATACTGGTCTCAATCCTAGTTTTATACCCTGGTCCTGGTAGGTTTTTCAGAAGCAGGTAGAGTACAACAAATGAAAACAAGGCCCAACCACCTAACATAACCAAGGTGATCATCAATTGAAGTCCCTCCGGTATCAAGGGAGCCTGTTCAGTAATTTCCTGTATGTTCTCAGTGAATCCCGCCAGTAAGAAACCCAAGGTCAATGCAATCCCATTGTTTATTGTATGGCCAAGTATGGACCCATAGAGGCTATTGGTCTTAAATCTAATTATCCCTAGGACAATCCCTAGAAAAAGTGGTCCCAACAGGTTTAAGAGGTTAAAATGAAACATTCCAAACAACATTGACGAAATTAGAATAGCCTTTCTTTCTCCCATTCTGGTATATGCAGCTTGCATGGTTCCCCTGAACATAACCTCCTCGCATATCCCTGGAGTAACAGCGATCACAAGAAGTCCAATCAGATACTCGATTAGATTTGCAGGTGCCGGCACACCTATGGGCATTGCTGGACTCACTGAATTGACCATTACAAGTACAATGTAATTCAGGAAAACTGCCATTGGATATGCGAAAACCATGATTAAAATTATTTGTATGGATTGTCTAATTGTAATTGGATTCAAGCCAAGAACATTTCTTAATGAATAGCCCCTTAGCTTTAGATAAATTAGATTTGGGGCTAGTATGAAAATGTATTCAGTTATGAGAACTCCAATATAAAGGTCTCTTTGCTGTGCCATTGATCCAAATATCAATAGTACAAGACCCAGTACCAGGAATAGTATGTTGACTTCATTTATTGTTGGTAAGCTCCTTGTCCTCATAATCCACCACCCGGTTTTTTATCTCACATCCATTAAATACACCTACAGTTCCCTGTAGGTGAAATAAACTTTACTCAAATGTAAATATATAAGGGATATTTCTGAAATAATCCCCATAATTTAGTCCATAACCCACAATAAATACATCAGGAATTTCATATCCTACATAGTCAGGTTCCAAATCCACCTGTCTTCTGCTGGGCTTATCCAACATTACGCACACCTTAATTGAGTTAGGCTCCTTTTCTTCAAGATGCTCAATGACCTTCTTAAGAGTGTGTCCAGTGTCAATTATATCGTCCACTATCAGTACATCCTTGCCTTTCAAACTACCTCTCACATCCTGAAGGATCTTTACATTACCA
This sequence comes from uncultured Bacillota bacterium, assembly GCA_937951995.1. Classification (GTDB taxonomy): domain Bacteria; phylum Bacillota; class Clostridia; order Tissierellales; family Tissierellaceae; genus Gudongella. The sequence goes on along the minus strand of CALGAG010000170.1, from coordinate 51,833 downwards.
GATGAGACCTCCTCGTTTCCATAGCTAGCTGTTGTCATAAATTCAATCTCAACAGGAATGCTCAGTTCTCTGGAAAGGTCAGCCGTAAATACAAAGCTTCCCCTTAATAGGGATACAATTACAAGGTCTCTTCCCTTGTATTGTTGACTCAATTCTTTTCCCATTTCCTTGACTCTAACATCAATTTCATCTCTTGAATATAGAATTTTTTCCTTCTTATTATCTATCAAACTAGTTTCTCCTTCCTATTTGAATTTATTTCTCAAGATATCCTTCAATTCCCTTAATTCCTTTAAAATCAAATTCAAAGTCAATTGAATACTTACAACTATTATAAATATTATTGCTCCTATTAGCAACTGTGTATGCATAATAACCATTCCTTTATTTAAAATGCTTCTGTATACCCTTGTAATGCCTTATACCCACGAGTAATGTTCATAACTCACACAAATCAGCCATTTACTGGCTAAATCCCTGTTTGTGTCACCTTAACCTGTACAAGCTGTTCATTAGTACATTTTTTATGGTATAATCAATTAATCTCATTTAAAAAGGGGTGTAAAAAAAATGTTTCAGAACAATACTGAAGATGTTGCAAAGCAGAAATTGCTCCTGCTCTATATCCTGAAGGTATCGCCTGAAGCTCTGACAAAAGAGAAGCTGTCAGAAATTCTAATAGACAATTTCAATATGAATTTCTTTATAATCCAACAATACCTTTCCGAGCTTACAACTGGAGGGTTTATAAGCATAGGAAATGATGAAAGCAATCAACTTCTGGTCCTTGAAGATAGTGGACTTGATAGTCTGGAATATTTCAAATCAAAATTGACAGATTCCATGATTTCCAAAGTACATGGGATTTTTAAGCTAAACTCCTCAGGTGGGCCAGAACCCATACAAACTGAAGCAAACTCATACCCAAGAGACAATGGGGAAATCAATGTAAATCTAAAGCTCATTGAGTTGGAAGAAACACTGTTCAGCATGTATATAAGCGTACCAAATCAGGAGCAAGCTAATATCCTTATGGATAAGTGGGAAAAATCTCCCGATTACTACTACAAGTCAATAATTGAACTTTTCATAGACAATAAACCTACTATCTAGTTAGTAGGTTTATTGCATGAGTCCTCACTTCACCTATCATGTAAAGCGATCCTCCAAAAAGGATCATATCGTCCTCATGAGCCAAAGAAATGGATTTTCTCACGGCTCCTTCCAAAGTCTTTTCAACGTGTACATTAGGTGTGAATTTCTGGACCTCTTTCCCCAATAGCTCTGCTTCAAGCCTGCGAGGCATGTTTACTTCAGTGACTACAACCTCTGCAGCCAATGGAACAAGCTTCTCAATCATATGGGTGTAATCCTTGTCCTTCAGTACACTCATTCCCAGAATTAGCCTCCTATAAGGGAACATCTTCACTGCTTCAGCCAGTAAGGAAATCCCTTGAAGATTGTGGGCACCATCTATCAAGAATATTGGACTCTCCGAAACGACCTCAAGCCGACCCTTCCATTTTGTCTTCAATAATCCACTTCTCAATTGCTCATGTGTAAAGTCCAAAATACCTCTACTTTTCAATTCCAGGAGTGTTGTAACAGCCAATGCTGCGTTCATTACCTGGTATTTGCCCAGCATCGTAATTTTCAAGTTTTCATACTTAGTGCCCTTGTGTTCGAAATCAAAGATACTGCCTTGGTAGGTGCTGCTCGTAATCTTTAGATTTTCAACAGGGAGTTTCACAAAATCAGCTCCCTTATCATAGGCTACTTCCGCAATCACCTTCTCCGCTTCCATTTGCTGAGGATATGAAACCACAAGGCCCTTTTCTTTTATGATCCCAGCCTTCTGATAAGCTATTTCAGCAAGGGTATTACCAAGCACATCTGTATGATCATAATCAATTGTAGTTATTACTGAAGCCACAGATGACTGGATTACATTGGTACTGTCGAATCTACCGCCAAGTCCAACCTCAAGTATTACAAAATCAACATTGTTGTTTTTAAAATACACAAACCCAACCGCAGTGACCAACTCAAATGTTGTTGGATGCTCCATGCCGTCCTGTACCATCCTGTCAGCGGCTTTCTTGACCCTACCTGTTATCTCCCCCAGAACATCCTGCGGGATGTCTTCACCGTTAATCTGGATCCTCTCAGTGAACCTTTCGAGGTAAGGGGATGTATACATTCCAGCCCTGTAGCCAGCTTCCTTTAAACATTGTGACAGATATGCGGATGTTGAGCCCTTTCCATTAGTCCCCCCCACATGAATATACTGTAATCCCTTGTGGGGGTCACCCAAGTGACCCAACAAGGTTCTTATGGAGTCAAGGCCCAGCCTTGAACCGTATTTCTCTTTGTCATTTATATAGGCAAGAGCCTCTTCGTAGTTCATCTGTTCCTCCTGCTATTTCTTTAGTGATTCCAGTCGTTCCATAACATTCTCCAGCATCTGTGAGTATTTTTTCTGCTTTTCCTTTTCTTCCTCTACTATTTTTGCAGGAGCTTTTGCCACAAAACCTTCATTTGACAATTTTGACTTGACTCTATTGATCTCATCTTCAAGCTTGGATTTCTCCTTTTGTAGCCTCTCAATTTCCTTCTCATAATCAATGAGGTCACTTAAGGGAAGATAAACCTCACAACCATCCAGTACTACTGATATATTGTCTTCACCAAGTGTTTTTTTGTCCTTTTCAAATACTATTTCCTCTGCACTTGCAAGAGTCATGAATTTTACCTTTGAATCCTCAATAACTGATTTCAACGAATCATTTTCAAGCACAAATATCAGCTTTGATTTTCTTGATGGCACAATATTCATTTCCGCCCTTGCATTACGAATTCCCTTTATGGCAGTTTTTATGAACTCAATGTCCTCTTTTTCCTTGTTGTAAATCATGTTCGTATCAGGTGTTGGCCAGGATTCAACAATAAGTGCTTCACTTTCACCTGGAAGGTGTTGCCAGATTTCCTCAGTTATGAATGGCATAAATGGATGAAGAAGCTTCAAGGTTTCCCTTAGTGCAACAACCAATACATTCTTGGCAGTCTCAGCAGATTTTTCATCCTCACCATACAATCTTGATTTAACCATCTCAATATACCAGTCACAGTAGTCTTCCCAGATGAAATCATAGATCCTTTGACCTGCAAGGCCAATTTCATATTTGTCCATGTTTTCTTTGATCTCACCTATTACTGTGTTAAGTCTTGTCAGTATCCACTTGTCCTCAACCTGTAGCTCCATGCCTTCAAGTGTTGCCTTCTCCATATCATCGTCAAGATTCATCAATACAAACCTAGTTGCATTCCAAAGTTTGTTTGCAAAGTTTCTGTTGGCCTCCACCTTGTCAATGATAAATCTCATATCATTACCTGGAGTATTTCCAGTAATCAAGGTGAATCTAAGGGCATCTGCTCCATACTCATCGATGATTTCAAGTGGATCAATACCATTACCAAGAGACTTGCTCATTTTTCTTCCCTCTGAGTCCCTTACAAGGCCTGTGAGGAACACATCCTTAAATGGAAGCTCTCCCATCTGTTCAAGACTTGAAAATATCATTCTGATAACCCAGAAGAAAATTATATCGTATCCAGTTACCAGTACGTCTGTAGGGAAGAAGTATTTCAAATCCTCAGTTTCTTCAGGCCATCCTAGGGTTGAAAATGGCCAAAGTGCTGATGAAAACCATGTATCCAGAGTATCTGTCTCCTGTCTGATATTGGTGCTGCCGCACTTGTTACAGGCCTTGACATCGTCTCTTGAAACAATCACCTCACCACAGTCATCGCAATAGTAAACGGGCAATCTGTGTCCCCACCAAAGCTGTCTGGAAATACACCAATCCTTAATATTCTCAAGCCAATGGACGTACACCTTTCCAAATCTTTCAGGCACAAAGTTTATTTCGCCATTGTAATATGCCTCAAGAGATGGTCTTGCAAGTGGCTCCATCTTTACAAACCATTGCTTTGAAATTATTGGCTCGATGACAGTTTTACACCTTTCACAGTGACCTACTGCATTTTCGTGATCCTTAACCTCCTTAAGGAAGCCTTCCTTCTCCAACTTTTCTGCAATGGCCTTTCTTGCTGCAAATCTTTCAAGACCCTGAAATTCTCCACCATTTTCATTGATATATCCCTCTTCGTCAATAACTACACATTGACCAAGACCATGTCTAGCACCTACCTCAAAGTCGTTGGGATCATGGGATGGTGTTATCTTCAAGGCACCTGTTCCAAACTCCATTTCAACATAGCTGTCTGCAATTATGGGAATCTCTCTCCCTACCAGTGGCAGTATTACTGTCTTACCTACCAAATGGGCGTATCTCTCATCCTCTGGATGAACAGCTACTGCCAGGTCACCCAGGATGGTTTCAGGCCTTGTTGTGGCTATGGTTATAGTTTCATCACTTCCCTTGATGGGATAGCTTACATGCCAAATATGACCATGTGAATCCTCATGATCTACTTCAGCATCTGAGATTGCAGTATGACAGCTTGGACACCAGTTTATTATCCTATCTCCCCTGTATACCAAACCTTTATCGTATAACCTAACAAAAACCTCTTCAACTGCATTGCTTAACATTTCATCAAGGGTAAACCTGTCTCTTGTCCAATCACATGAAACCCCAAGCTTTTTAAGCTGGTTCTTAATGGTCCCACCATAGATGTCCGTCCATTCCCAGGCTTCCTTCAGGAACCCTTCCCTTCCTAACTCATCCTTGCTTCTGCCCTCTGACTTGATTTTTTCAACTACCTTAGCTTCAGTTGATATGCTGGCATGGTCAGTACCTGGCAACCACAAAGCTGAATACCCTTCCATTCGCTTCCACCTGATCAGGATATCCTGGATGGTGTTGTTTAGGGCGTGTCCCATATGAAGACTTCCCGTTACATTTGGGGGCGGCATCATAATGGTGTATGGCTTCTTGTTTTGGTCAATTTCTGGTGTGAAATAACCATTTTCATTCCAGAATCCATATAATCGATCTTCAAATTCCTTTGGATCATAATTCTTCGGTAAATTCTCTCTCATATTTTTCCCTCCCTGGCAAAAATTATAAAAACCCTCCGTCCAAAAATAAGGACGAAGGGTTCGCGGTACCACCTTAATTCCATGGCATCACCATGGCACTTCATTCATAGATAACGGTATCCCGTTCAAGCCTACTTCTAGTTCAGCCTGAATGTTCGAAAGCTACCTTCATCTGATTCCTGCTTAGGATCTCCCAGCCATGAATCCTTTCTCTATTAAGAGAATCAGATTACTCCTCTTTCTCATCACAAAATATATAGTCACAATTATAGCTATAAAGAGGAAGTTTGTCAATGCTGTATTCTCTTAAACTCTGCCAGCCTTCTCATCATTGAGTAACTTCTTGAATATATTCAAATAATTGTAAAAAGCAACGAGATTCAAGATGACTGTAATCGAAAGTAAAATCACTGAAAGTGACATGTTAAGGTTGAGTATAATGGAAAGAACAGCTGCATATAAGGAAAATGTTGCAACTTTTCCATATTTCTTTGATGGAATTACAGCCTTTCCGTGCTTAGTATACAGAATAAGGCCTCCGCCTATCATCACAATTTCCTTCACTACCATGGGGATCAATATCCAAATTGGAATTAATCCTATAATTGTGAAAGTAATCAATACAGTGAAACTCATCATCTTATCTGCGAAAGGGTCTAAAGCCGCCCCCAATTTGCTTTCAAGATTGAATCTCCTTGCTATATATCCATCAAGAACATCAGATGCACCTGCTATCATAAATATCATCCCCAGAATAAATACCTTGTTTTCGACTTCTGAGAAGAAGATAAACAAGTATATAGGTATAAGAATAATTCTAAATATGGTAATAATATTAGGTAGTGTCATATTTTCTCTCCTTATACTTATGCCATTTTTCCAGGTCTTAGAGTTATTCTACTTTATTTAATACTTCTGGTCAACCGTATCAAGGTTAAGGCAGGCTACCTACAATTGAGGGGTTGCCCTATGATTTATGACATTGTTTACACCGTCCTATTTTTTGTATTGTTCCTTCCCTATTTTGTAAAGGTCATTTCCTTGGCTGTCTATTATCACTGTAACTGGAAATTCCTCAACCTTCAGCCTATATATTGCCTCCGCACCAAGGTCTGGAAAAGCTATCACCTCTGCCTCCTTGATGGCTTCCGCCAATAGCGCTCCTGCTCCTCCGATTGCAGCGAAATATACTCCTGTGTGCTTTATGATGGAATCCACTACAGCCTGGTTTCTCAGGCCTTTTCCAATCATTCCCCTTAATCCGTGGTCCATAAGTTTTGGAGTGTAGGCATCCATCCTGCCGCTTGTGGTGGGTCCTGCAGAGCCTATTGCCTGACCTGGTTTTGCCGGGCAGGGCCCTACGTAGTAGATTGTCTGATCCTTTAGTTCCATTGGGAGGTTTTCCCCTCTATCTATCATATCCACCAATCTTTTGTGGGCAGCATCTCTTCCTGTGTAGATGATACCGTTAAGGAGAACCCTATCCCCAGCCTTTAAGTCCTTGACCACTTCGTCGGTCAAAGGTGTATTTACTCGTTTAGGCATATCAACTACCTCCAATTTATATTGTTGCTTCCAGGTGCCTTGCTGCATGACATTGAATATTAATGGCCACTGGCATACTTGCTATGTGAGCTGGAAAGGTCTCTATGTGGACCGCCAGCGCTGTTGTTCTTCCACCAAAGCCCTGTGGCCCTATACCCATGTTGTTTACCTGCACAAGCAGCTCCTTTTCAAGCTCAGCAATCTTAGGATTTGGATTGTGTTCTCCAATATTCCTAAGGAGGGACTGCTTTGCTATTAAGGTTGTCTTTTCAATGGTTCCACCAATTCCCACGCCGACTATTATAGGGGGACATGGGTTTGATCCCGCCTTTTCCACCGTGTCCAGAACGAATTTCCTTATCCCTTCAACTCCATCCGATGGCTTTAGCATGGCAAGGGCACTCATGTTCTCACTCCCACCACCTTTGGGGGCCAAAATCATCTTTACCTTGTCTCCTGGTACTATCTTTGTATGAATTATTGCAGGTGTGTTGTCCCCTAGATTCTTTCTTTCCATAAATGGGTCATCCACTGTTGATTTTCTAAGGTATCCCTTTTCATATCCCCTTCTTATACCTTCATTGATAGCCTCTTCCAATGCTCCACCAATAAGTCTCACATCCTGTCCCAATTCAAGGAAAAGGACTGCCAATCCAGTGTCCTGACATATGGGGACATTTTTTGTCCTAGCTATTTCCTGGTTTTTCAGAATGTCCTGGATTATTTCCTTTCCCAAAGGTGATTCTTCAACTTCCAGGGCATTTTCAAGAGCTATTCTTACATCTTCTGGTAAATAGTAATTTGATTCTATGCAAAGTTTTTCAACAACATCTGTTATTTCAGATACATTGACCACTCTCATATAATTCTTCCTTTCCTACTGTAGCCATCTCTCCTGTAAGCCCTAATGCTAAAAGGAGGGACAATTATCCTCTTGGTATGAATCCGATTTTTTTATAGACTTTCCTTAAGGTTTTTCTTGCTTTTGCCTCAGCCTTGTTGGCTCCCTCAGAGTAAACCTTCTCGAGGAAATCCTTGTTATCCAGATATTCCTTATACCTTGTCTGGATTGGATCAAGGGCATCTATCACTACCTCCGCAAGCTCAGACTTGAAAACGCCGTAACCTTTTCCGCCATATAGCTGGACTATTTCATCAACACTCTTTCCTGAAAGCACTGAATATATGTTTATCAAGTTCTTTATTCCAGGCTGATCATCCGTATAGTTAACACTTCCAACAGAATCGGTCACTGCCCGTTTGATCTTCTTGGCAATCTGATCCTTGCCATCCTGCAACAATACATATGCATTTGCATCGTTGTCAGACTTGCTCATTTTTGCCGTTGGGTCCTGGAGGCTCATTATTCTTGCACCGAATTCCTTTATCAATGGCTCAGGCACAGTAAATGTGTCACTATACTTGTTGTTGAATCTCTCTGCTACATCCCTTGCAAGTTCAAGATGCTGCTTCTGGTCTTCTCCAACTGGTACGAAGTCAGCCTGATACAATAGAATATCCGCAGCCATCAGTACTGGGTAGGTAAATAATCCAGCATTTAAGTTTTCATCAGATTTTCTTGACTTCTCCTTAAATTGAGTCATCCTATTCAATTGTCCCATATATGTTACTGTATTAAGCACCCAGGAAAGCTCAGCATGGGCTGGAACGTGGGACTGAATGAACAATGTTGATTTATCGGGATCGATTCCACTTGCCAGATACATGGCCAAAACATCCAGTGTGTTTTTTCTGAGATTCTTTGGTACTTGAGGGACCGTGATAGCATGCATATCAACCACACAATAGTTACAGTCATATTCATCCTGCAACTCAGTGAAATTTCTCAATGCACCTATATAGTTCCCTATTGTCAGTGCACCAGAAGGTTGAACACCACTGAATACAATTTTCTTTTCCATAAACAATCATCCTCCTAAAATATAATAACCCTTCATCTCCTATTTAAAAGAGACGAAGGGTATTCCGCGTTGCCACTCTTCTTGCATTTCTGCCAGCTTGATTCCCTATAAGGGGGGATACCCTTGCCCTACTCATTTCAGGCAATGCTCCAGAGTCCATTCACTGCTTATCCCCATCGAATTTTCACCAACATCGACTCTCTGCAAGGGTATTATACAGCTACTAATCTCCATCCGCTTCCATATATCATATTATACTACAAAAAATATGATTGTAAACATCAATCCAGACTCATTTGCTGCAACTTCATGGTTTAAGATGATTTTGCAGTTTAGGGAAATATTATCTCCTGTCCTCATAAGCAATCCTAAATAATTGGGTGTAGGTACTTCTGTCCATCTTTCTTGGATTACTTGCATTTGATCCATTTTCAACTGACATTTCAGCAAGCCTTTCAAAATCCTTGGGGTCAATGTCCAGGGAGCTCAATCCTGGTAGTCCTATTTCCTCCGAAAGGTTTCTTATGTATTCAATTCCCTTCTCTGCTGCAATTTTGTCATCATTATCCCTTATCCCCATGGCTCTGGCAATTCTTGCATACTTGTGCTCACACTCGGGAAGATTGTACTCCATAACATATGGAAGCAATATGGAATTGCACAATCCATGTGGGGCATCATAAAGACTGCCCAAGGCTTCCGCCATACAGTGTACGGATGCTACATCTGAATGACTGAATGACAAACCACCCATCAGACTCCCCATCATCATCTTATCCCTGGCTTCCAAGTCTTCTCCATCACTGACTGCTCTGGAAATGCTGGAGGCTATGTACTCTACTGCATAGAGACCAAAAGCTTCAGCCAAGGGCTCTGTGCAATTGGCTGTGTATCCTTCAATGGCATGTGTCAAGGCATCAATTCCCGTAGCTGCCGTTATCAAAGGTGGTACACTGATAGTCAGTTCTGGATCAAGAATTGCTACTTTTGCTGCTATATGAGGGCTTTTTACGGTGAATTTGAAATTCCTCTCTGTGTCAGTTATAACAGAAGAGAAGGTCACTTCACTTCCCGTCCCGGATGTAGTGGGTATGGTTATTAATGGCATGCAATCCTTCCCAATCTTATCCTTGCCCTGGTAATCCCTTATTCTTCCTCCCTGCCTGGAAACCACAGCGGCTCCTTTTGCAGCATCCATTGGGCTACCCCCGCCAAATGCCACCAGGGTATCAACTTTATTATCCCTAATAGCCTTTGCACATTCCTCCACATTGTAATCCTTTGGATTTGCTTCAATTTCATCGAATACAAGGTATTCGTATCCCTCAGATTTAAGAATTCCTTCGAGTCTGCCCAACAAACCAGACCTAACTATTCCCTTATCCGTTATTATCATAATCCTGTTTGCTTCAAGCTTTTTCAGTTCTTCTCCCAGCAGGTTAAGCGACCCTGCTCCGTATCTAATAGTGGTTGGCAATGTAAAATCAAATTTATCAATCAAGTAAATTCCCCCATTCCTTACTCATAATCATCCCCAATTATAGGTATTATTAGCTCCATGGACCTTTCAAAGCTATCCCTGGACACAAGTATGTCCGTTTTAAATGGCGAGCTGCCTGTTATTATTCTCATATAGCTCCCAGAGCCCTTGTTCTTAACTATAAATGGAATACCATTATCTTCAAGAATAGCTGTTATCATGTTCATTTCAAATTCACTTTCTATTGTCCTTAAAACAACTAAATCCAAGTTATCTGACATTATTTACCTCCTGATTCCATCCTTGAAAAGACTACTTACCCCTAACCTTGTTTCTATACATCCTTTCATCGGACTTTGCAATACTATCATTGAGTTCACCATAGCTGTTTATTATCTCCATACCATAGTCAAAGTCGACGTTATACTTGAATTCTGAGGACTTCTTGAAATTTTGTCTGATCCTATTTATTATTGATTTTGCCTCTTCCATTTCGCAATCATGGAGCAATACCAAGAACTCATCCCCTCCATACCTAATGACAAGATCATCCTCCCTGAGTGATTCGAACATTATTTCAACCAATTTCACAAGAACCCTATCCCCTTCCTTGTGCCCATGGCTATCATTAATCCTTTTGAAGTCCGTCAAGTCCATCATGACTGCAATTCCCTTAAAATCCTCTGAGATAAGCTTTTCTTCTCTCCCCTCTGACAATGCTCTTCTTGTAAAGGCCCCTGTAAGTGGATCTATTAGATATTGACTTCTATACTTATCCCTGCCCACTTCAAGCTCATCTATCTTACCCTGTGCCAATTTTGTAGTAATTATCGTCGATGTGAACACAAAGGTCAGGCCAATTATTATGAAGTTTATAAGGTTGGCCTTTGTCACCTGGCTAACTGATTTATAGATTAATCCTTTATCAGCTGGTATATACAGGTATGAGTCCGTGTTTGAAATCCTTTCTATATGATAAATAAATTGTTCATCTTCCGCAATCAAATGATTGTCTTCCACCTCAAAAAACCCTGAATTGGATACCAAGGCCTTTCTCTCATCCTCTGTGATAAGTATCCCCTTAAGATTCTCCATATCCAGCTTTTCAATTGTTGGAATCAAATCAAACAAGAAAATGTCATGACCTAAAAGCTTTCCTTCACTTTCAACTGGAGAAACAATCTTAAGCTTGCTGCTTCCAGGACTTATGCTATATGTTATTTCTTCTATCTTGTTTAATTCCTCATCATAATCAATTTCGCCATTATATGAGGCGATGATTTCCCCGTCAGTGACCCTGATTGCACTTTCCAAACCCTCAAGGGTATCTATGCCATCTGTAAATCTGTTTTGGGAAATCTCCTTAAGTTCAGCCAGCTCCATTTCTCCATTTGAGTACTTATACAGACTTTCCTTCAATAAACTTCTGGTGCTTATCCCTCTTGCTCCAACCATGGCCTGATTGATATCCCTCTCCAAAATGGTCATTTTATAGTGGGCAGCCATATGCATGTTTTCAACTGTCATAGCTCTCAGGTTATTAACCATATGTATATAAATGAGAATCTTGCATAATTGAAAATTCTAACCTAAAATGACAAAACATAACTATATATAGCGCTTTTGTTGTTTGTGTCATACTATATGTAGCGGGCAAGTAATGAATAATATAAATATGCAATTTCCTCAAATAATAAAGTATATTGAGAACAGCATAGCAATTATCAAGGCCAAAAGCCAGAATTTGGAGTTGTTTTTGAATTCTTTCATAAGACTCAATCCCCTGTATCTAGTTTCTTAACAATCCTTCTATAGCTCCAGCAGTTGTAGGCTTGTAGAAATAGTAGCCCTGTGCATAATCGCAGTCAGCTCCCTTTAGGAACTCCAGTTGTTCCCTTGTCTCCACACCCTCTGCCACCACTGTCATTCCAAGGTTATGAGCCAGATCGATCACAGCCTTTATTATGAATTCCTTGCCTTCATCTTTCCCAATTTCCCAGATGAAATCCTTGTCCAGCTTGATGATGTCAACCGGAAGCTTCTGGAGATATGTCAAGGACGAAAAGCCAGTTCCAAAATCGTCCAAGGCAAGTCTTATTCCCATATCATGAATTTGTTTCAATGATTCCAGACTAACCTCCAAATCTGATATTATGGCAGTTTCAGTTATCTCAAATACAATTCTTCCATGGCTGCTACAATCAGATATATACCTTTGAATCTTTTCTATCCATTCTCTCCTCCCAAGCATTTCCCCTGAGATGTTTATTGATATGGACAAGTCCCTGAGGTCCTTCTGGTTCCAATCCTTGCTTTGACTGCAAGCTGTATCAATTACCCACTCTTCTATCATTTCTATCTGCCCCGTCTTCTCAGAAAATGGTATGAAATCCACAGGCGAAATCCTTCCCTTTGCTGGATGGTTCCATCTTATTAAGGCTTCAACTCCAACAATCCTCTCCGTGACCAGGTCAATTTGAGGCTGGTAGTTAAGCTCAAACTGATTTTTTTGTATTGCTTCCCTGATATCATTGCTCAATTGTATATGGTTCCAGGCTTTTTCCCTCATTTCCCTGTCATAGAGAGCATATGTGTTCTTACCTCTGTCCTTTGCAAAGGACAAGGCAGTGTCGGCATTTTGCATTAGCTGTTCATAATCCTCCCCATGTTCAGGGTAGATTGCAACTCCCGCACTGGCTGAAATATGGAAGGTTTGATCATTATGCTTCCATGGAATTCTTATCTTATCCATTAAAGCTTCAATTTTCGAAATAAGGTTTTCCTCAGGCACATCGTGGACCAGTATTACAAATTCGTCCCCACCAAACCTGTATACTCTATCATCCTTACCGACCGTATGGATCATCATGTCTCCAATATGTCTAAGTAGCTTGTCTCCTACAGCATGTCCCATTGTATCATTAATCAGCTTAAAGTTATCAACATCAAGATAAACTAGTCCGAACAATTTGTCTTTGCCTTTATTGTTGATGATCAGGCTAAATGTGTCCTCCTTGAATTTCTCCCTATTGTATAGGTCGGTCAAGGGATCGAAATAAGCTAGCCTTTCCAGCTTCTTTTCCATTTCCTTTCTATTGCTTATATCCACTCCCACGAAAACCAGGCCTTCAATCTCACCCTTCATATCATGCAGAAAGCTATTGTTCCAAAGAATAGTCTTGATCTCACCTGTCTTGGTTGCAATCTTTGTTTCAACATTGGTCATGGCCTTGCCTTGGAACACCTTCTCGAGATGTCTGTCCAACTCACTTTTGTCATGCTCATCTATTAATATTTCATATGCATCCTTTCCCAATATCTCATCCTCTTCATATCCAAGCAAAGTTTCACCAAAACTGTTTATCTTTGTAACTATTCCCATCCTGTTACAGACAAGTATCATCAGTGGGGCTTCCTTTGATATGCTTTCAATAAGCTCCTTTTCCTGGTGTAGGTTCTCCTTTAGGAGCATCTGTTCCGTCAAATCAGTATGAGAACCTGCCAATCTCAGAGGTTCACCATTTTCGCCTCTTATTACCTTTCCTTTGCTTAAAATCCATCTGTAATCTTCATTTGCTGTCCTAACCCTGAAGATGTTCTCATAGACATCGTTTCCATTTTCAATGTATTCCTCCAGCCGTTTCTTGCCCTTGGGCAAGTCCTCCGGATGTACGTAGGCCTGCCATTTGGACATGGTATCAGTAGACTCCTGGTCTTCCCTGCTATACCCAAAATTGACTTTTGTCATTATGGATGTGTTGTAGTTGTCATTTCTGATATCCCAACTCCAAACTCCATCATTTGCTCCCTGTATTGACAGGTCATATTTCAGTTGACTCTCTTCCAGTGCATTCTTATAGTAATTCAATTGGTCAAACCTATCCTGAAGCTGATCCTTTGCCTCATGAAGCTCCCCATGTGACATGTCAAGCTTCATGTAGCCTTTGTATAGCTCGTCTGTGGCATTCTTGAACTGTTCCATCCTATTCTTTACAATAAAGTAGAATACAAGTCCAGAAAAAAAGACGTAGAACCAACCCTTGAATGTCTGCATCCTTCCATAGAGAGCAAGGTCTCCTGTAATGTACATAAGAATTCTGTCTGAGAAAATAATCCAAAAGGACCCCAAAATAACATAAATGAAAATAAGCCTCAGGCTTTCATAACCGGGTCTTATACTGGTCCTGAGACTGTTATAGTACTCCAGTCTCTCTTTTAAATTTTCTGGTGTCTCTGTTTTTGAAGAATTGTAGTTATAATTCATGAGAGCCTCCATCAAATATCTTTAACTACTTATACCCATATCAGCCAATCAATCACATTTAATAGATGTCTGTCAATCCAAATAATTCAGCCGAGTAGAATCTTCACAAACTTTTCAGCAGCAGGCGTCATGCTTACATCCTTAAGGTGGCAAATCCCGACATTTCTGGCTGGGATTTCAAAACTTGTTTCAACTTGGAATACGTCCCCATTTTCCATATACTGGCTTGAATACTCCTTGACTACAAATGCCAAGCCAAGCCCTATCCTCGCCAGTTCAAGAAGCAGGTCATGGGAGCCAATCTCAATTTCTGGTGATACCTTAAGACCTTGTGTATTTAGGAAACCTTCAACATACTCCCTGGATTTTGATCTGTTGTCAAGCATCACCAAGGGGACCCTCTCCAGTTCCTCCAAATCCAATACCCTGTCCTTAAGGTATGAATACTTTTGTCCTGCCACAAGTACATCTTGAATTTTGGAGGTTGGTATTATTTCAAAACTGTTATCTCCAATGGGCAAGTTAAGCACAGCAATATCTATTTCTCCCGATTTCAATAAGTTTGCAAGCTCCATGGTAGTTCTGTTTATTATTCGTAGCTTTACCTGAGGGTAGAACTTGTTGAATCTTTCAAGATAATCTATGAGATAATATCTGGCAATGGTGTCTCCGACTCCAATCCTAAGCTCCCCTTCATAAAGGTTTTTACTGTCATTCAGTCTTTTTTCCCCTTTTTCAATCAGGTTTATCCCAGCATTGACGTATTCGAAGAGTAGCTCTCCCTCCTTGGTAAGTACTACACCCTTTGGAGTCCTGGTAAAAAGCCTGACCTTTAGATCACTTTCCAGCTGTGAGATTACCTGACTTACTGCAGGCTGACTGATAAATAGCTTTCTTGAAGCTTTTGAAATACTCTTATCCATAGCCACCTGATTAAAAACTCGATAGGGGTCTAGCTTAATCTTCATATAACTCCTCCTTATCTCCCATATACTTATTATTTATTTTACTTATATCATAAAATAAAATATACTTAATGTAAAGTGATGAATATCCAAGATTAAAAGGAGAGATGCTTTGTGGAAAGAATGGTAGGTACTGTAGTCAGAGGACTGAGAGCACCCATAATAATGGAAGGCGATGACATTGCCCAAATTGTTGTTGATACAGTTACAAAGGCTGCATCAAGCGAGGGTTATGGGATTCAGGACAGGGACATTGTCACAATTACTGAATCAATTGTAGCTAGGGCACAAGGTAATTATGCATCAATAGATTCAATAGCTGAAGATGTTGCCAATAAGTTTGGAGACAGTGAGTTTGGTGTCATCTTTCCAATTCTAAGCAGGAACAGGTTTGCTGTAATACTTCGAGGATTGTCAAAAAAAGCGAAAAAAATATATCTTATGCTTAGCTATCCATCTGATGAGGTTGGAAACCACCTTGTGGACATAGACCTGTTGGATGTGAAGGGGGTTAATCCTTGGACTGACGTATTGACTGAAAAGGAATTCAGGGATTACTTTGGATATGTAAATCATCCCTTTACAGGAGTTGACTACATTGAATACTATAAATCAATTATGGATGAATACAGCATTGATTATGAAATAATTTTCTCCAACAATCCCTTGACAATTCTTGATTACACAAAGAATGTAATAGCTTGTGACATTCACACAAGATTCAGGACCAAGGGTCTTCTGAAGAAGTATGGAGGGCAGAAAATCTATGGACTTGATGATATTCTTAATGTTCCACTTGATGGTAATGGCTATAACCAGGAGTATGGACTGTTGGGTTCCAACAAGTCTTCTGAGGATAGGATCAAGCTTTTCCCAAGGGATGGACAACCTATTGTGGAAAGAATACAAAGGAAAATCAAAGAGATGACTGGCAAGACCGTTGAAGTAATGATCTATGGAGATGGGGCATTCAAGGATCCTGTAGGGAAGATCTGGGAATTGGCTGACCCTGTAGTATCTCCCGCATACACAAAGGGGCTTGAAGGCACACCTTCTGAAATCAAGCTTAAGTATCTTGCAGACAATGATTTTGGACACCTTGAGGGAGATGCGCTTAAGAGGGCAATCTCGGAATATATCAGAAACAAGGATGATTCTCTTGTTGGGGAAATGGTATCCCAAGGTACAACACCAAGAAGGTTGACAGACCTTATCGGATCCCTTTCTGACCTAACATCAGGTAGTGGTGACAAGGGTACGCCGATAATCTATATTCAAGGGTATTTTGACAGCTACATCAAATAAGGACAAAATTAAGGCAGCCCCCTGGGCTGCCTATTTCACTACCAAAACTGACTTGTTGGCGTAATTCAGAACTTTGTTGGACACACTTCCCAAAAGGGACCTGGCCTGAAGATTTGTACCTCGTCTACCCATAACAATCAGGTCATACCCCTCGTCCTCGGCGATATCGATAATTATTTCAGCCACTTCCCCATTTCTAAGTAGTGTATCGACCTTACCAGGGTAATCCTCCAATAGTTTTTTTGATTCCTCCAGTATTTTCTTCCCTTTCTCAATGTTCTTCTTGCTCAATTCAGAAGAATAATCCTGTTCGATTATATAAGGATTGTCCCTTTGACTATTTACAACTGAAAGGATAAGTATCTCACTGTCATTAAGCATCCCTATCTCCATAGCTTTCTTAAGTGCCTTCACCGAGCCTTCAGAACCATCGACAGGTACCAGTATTCTTTTCATTCTATGCGCCCCCTGTATTTTATTTTGTTCCTTAATCATATACCCCTATGATCCCGTCATTATACCATTTTAATAATTAAATTATTTAAGACCCAGGGTATCAGATACACTGGGTCTCAAATCTACTTGACCAGATTCTTCTCAAGGAACCTGTAAATAACTTCCGCTGTCTGAACCACACTGCTTAAATTTACGTATTCATCCGCAGTATGATAATTCTCTCCACTGGGCCCAAAGACAAACGTAGGTATACCTGCTCTTGTACCTAGATAATTGAAGTCTCCAATACTTGAAAAATACTCAATTTCTCCTGGTGAACCGGTCACTTCGCTTATACTTTCCCTCAGCTTGAGTGTGTATGGATTGTCCTCTTCAACTGTATATGGATCAAATCCACCATTTAGGGCGTGGGGGGAGTCTCTGAACTTCACCTGAATTTCAGCTTGGATTCCAGCCCTCTTGGCTGCGTCCATGACCTCCTGGACCAGGTAGTCTCTGGATTCTCCTCTAACCACATGCCTGAACACCGTAAAAACAGCTTTTTCTGCCACGCTGCAGGCAGCACCGCCCCCATTCATACCTATGATGCATATGTCTCCGTGCCCAAGCTTGTCATCCTGGATGGTTTTGGTCCCTTTAAGCTCCATTATCAGCTTTGAGGCCTCCACAATGGCGCTTAAACCCTTTTCAGGATTAGCGGCATGTGCTGCCTTCCCTTTTAGAAACACCGAGTAGTTCCAGCCTCCCCTGGCGCCAAGACACAATACCGGGAAGGGTTTGCCAACAAATCCACTGCTGGGTTCTGGTACAATTGCTGCATCCACATTATCAGTTATTCCATCCAGTATCAAAGCATCAGTACCCAATCCATATGGGCCCTCTTCGTCTGATACGATGGTGTAAACAATCTCACCTGCAAAGGTCTTGTGGTTTTTCTTAAATGCCTCCACAGCCATCATGATTGCTGCAACTCCTGATTTCATGTCCAGTGCACCAAGTCCGTAGAGTTTGTCTCCATCCCTGGTGGGTACAGTTGGATCTGTGGCCCAGTCCTGGGTCTTTTCTACAGTATCCACATGACCATTGAGTAGTATTCTTGGGCCTTCTCGGTCACCTGTAAGTCTCCCAATCACATTTATTCCATTATACTTTAAAATCCTTTCCTCGGAGTAACGATGGTATTGGGCAGGGATATCCCTGTCAGTAAACCACTTCAATACGTACTCCATGGCATTTTCTTCTTTCAAGTACGGACTGTATATGGAGATGAGCTCAGATAAAAGCTTCTCGAGTTTTTCCCTATCAATTGCACTCTGCATCATTCTCCATTCTCCTTCCTTCTACGCTTTTCCTACGTCCTTAAGATAGTATTCCTTGGAAGTAAAGAATTCCTTGGTAAGGTCCTTGACCTCGCCATGAAGCATGA
Source organism: uncultured Bacillota bacterium (assembly GCA_937951995.1). GTDB lineage: Bacteria > Bacillota > Clostridia > Tissierellales > Tissierellaceae > Gudongella. The sequence goes on along the minus strand of CALGAG010000170.1, from coordinate 33,405 downwards.
ACAATGCAAACATGTTGGGGAATATGATCATTGCAAGCATAATATCAAGGAATATCCACAATGTCTGAGCTCCACCTGCTGCACCAACGACTATTGATGCAAGGTAAACATATCTCATGACTCTTGAGAACTTAAGACCAAATAGGAATTCAGCCTGCTTCTCACCATAGAATATAACAACTATAAGTGTGGATACAACAAACAATAGCAATGATACAGTAACCAGCATTCCTCCAGCTGCACCGTAGAATTCAGTAAATGCCGCTGCCGGCAATCCTGATGGATTATCCATTGCTCCAGGTCTTGTCCAGATATCAGTTGATAGAACAACAAATGCAGTCGTTGTACAGATTACAAGTGTATCAACTATTATTTCAAACAGTCCCCAGAAACCCTGTCTTACTGCATGGTCATTTGTAGCTGCAGAATGAGCCATTGGAGCTGTACCCATACCAGCCTCGTTTGAATAAACCCCTCTTGCAACTCCCCATCTGATTGAGGCTGCTACAACTGAACCTGCAAATCCACCAACTGCTGACATAGGTGTAAATGCATTAGTAAAAATAAGTCCAAATACTCTAGGTACTTGACCGATGTTGGCAAATACAATTATCATTGCCCCAACAAAATATGCCATTGCCATAAAAGGTACAAGTTTTTCAGTTACAGAACCGATTCTCTTTATTCCGCCAACAACTACCAAACCTACCAATACAAGTGTTACAACACCAGTTATAATTGGTGCTATTCCAAATGCTTCCTGAGCAGACGCTGATACTGAATTGGCCTGAACCATAACGCTTGGTACAAGCTCAAGCATTAGCATCAAAGCGAAGAATGATCCCAGCCATGGCATCTTAAGACCTTTTTTCATGTAGTACATGGGGCCGCCGACGTACTCGCCCTCTTCATTCTTTTCTCTGTACTTGAATCCAAGTACGATTTCAACAAACTTTGATCCCATTCCCATAAGGGCCATAACCCACATCCAGAAAATGGCTCCAGGTCCACCAAACATAATTGCTGCAGGTACACCAATTATGTTGGATGCTCCTACGGTTGAAGCAAGTGCAGCTGTTGCTGCCTGGAATGGTGATACTTCACCCTTCTCAGCCTTGCTAAACATTTTCCCGAACGTCTGCTTGATTATGTACGGGAAGTAGCGAATCTGAAAGAATCCAAGTCTAGCTGATAAAATAAATCCTCCCAGACCCAGTGTGATAAGCATGGGCCATCCCCACACAATACCGGTAATCCAGTTTACAAAATTAATAATTGCTTCCATACAATACCTCCTTTGAATTTTTATATTCTAAATGCCCTATGCATTTAAAATCACTATGATAAAAGATAATCTATTGCAAATCTTGTCAGCTTGGGTGTATTCTCCAACAGGTCCTCCCTTAGCACCCTCTCAGTGAACTTATGGTAGTCCTTGCCCCAGGGTCCGATGTTAACTATTGGAACTGATATGGCCTCAAGATCCTTGAACGGGATGGAGTATGTCCTGTTCCAATGAGGCATGTTCTTTTCTATATATGGTACCACTGATTCACTGTCATTGAGAGCTACATAGCTCAGATCGGATATTCCCATGAAGTAATGTTTCCTAGCATAGCATTGTCCCAGCTCTTCCTTGGCAAATTGAATCAGGTGAAGACCGAGGTGCTTGGCTTTTTCTGGAAGATTCTTGAAATCCAGATTTGCAATATGGGGATAATATGGAGGTGAAAATGCTATTACAACCTTTGGATTCTTATCAATCATAAAGTCTATGGTCAGGCTTATGAGATCCAGGGTGCTGTCTGGGATGTTTGTCTTTCCTTCTGCAATCTCCCTCTTTATCACTTCAACCTTCTCTTTGTAGGCCTTGAGGAATTCTTCCCCTGAATCATCCAGAGCCTGTTGGAAGGCTTCAGAAAAATACATTACATTTGTACTCCAGGGAAGATTTTCTATTGGCTGGTGGCCCATTATCCTGAACCTGCTGTAATGCTCATTAATCCGTTTGATTACATTGTCAAAAGCTTGAGTAGACAGCTTTTTAGCATTCTCTAGAATCTCCTTGGGCGTCTGGGTCAGAGTCAAAACTGAAAAATAACCACCTGCAGATTCTGGAATTGAAGCATCATACTGTTCCTTGGTATCCCTCATAAAACTCCATGATGGCGGTGGAGACACCTCTCCTTCCACAACATCTGAAAACAGGGGATTCATATCCGTCAAGGTCACAATTTCAGATAATACATGTGACGGGTTCAGACCCTGGAAAATATGTCCCAGATGGGTCTTTCGCCCTCTTACGTATACTACAACCATGGTCTTGCCTACGGAACCTTCATAGAATACTGCCCTTCCCTTCTCATCTCTTTCATGGGGTTCCCCATCAATGCACATCAGATAGTTAAGTCCATGCTTATCCTTTAGATTGTTAAGAAGGCTGGCACCTTCCCTTGCACCCTGGGAAAGTGATTCCTCATCGGGTACAGACAAGAATAAAAGATTCCCTTTAAAATCTTCAAGCTCAGTGTAGTCCTTAAGCAGGAGCATATGGATTGCTCCGGCCGCCTTCATGTCAGCTGTTCCCCTTCCAAATAGCCATTTTCCCGATTCAAGGTCTTCCCTTGTTTCCTGGTTAATGTCCGCTTCGGATATCTTATCTTTCAGCTTGTCCGGACTATATGCATACTCCCTGATTCTTCCGTAGTCAAATGAGTCAACAACATCATGATGATGAAGCAATATTACAGTATCGGGTCCTTCACCTTTCCTAAGTCCCCAAACAACTGCCCTTTCAAGAGGGTCATCACTTAATTGATATTTTCCGAACAATTCCTTGTTGTCCTTAAAATACTCCAGATTACTTAGCCAGTTATAGATAAATGCTTCAATATCCTTCTCCAGCTCCGTACCTGTGTCACTTTGAATCTTCACCAATTCATAAAACAGTTTTTCCAGTTCATTCTTGTTCATCAGATCACTCCCAAATATTGGAATTCGTTTGAATTATTCAAATATTAACACTTTTTTTTATTATACATAACTTTACTGCATCGGTCAAATAAAGAACTCTCGATATATTATTATCGAGAGCCACTTATTACAACATTTAACCTTCATCTATGAATACCTTTACCGCTTCAAAAACCTCTTCCTCCCCAATGATAAGGAGGATGTCACCCTTCTCTATGGTTGCGTATGGTCCTGGAGAAAGGATTGTCTGGTCGCCCCTCCTGATTCCAACAATTGTAGCTCCAGTGTTTTGCCAAAAGTTAATTTCCCCTATGGATTTACCGGTCATTCTACATCTACTGGTAATTTCCAGCTCGAAGGGAGTAAGGGCTGTGGTATGACTTAAAATGCTGCTCCTTTCAATGATTTTGTCAATTATTTCAAGAATCTGGTTCTCGATATCCTTCTTCTTCTCCGCAAGCTCCATGATCTTGATTTTGTAAGAGGTTACACTTTCAATATTCTTGAAACGATTGATGTACTTGTAGGCCTTGTCCTTGGAAAGAATTGTGATGCCGCTCCCCTTTGAGGACTCAACCACGCCAACATCCTCAAGTATCTTTATTGCCCTTCTGATAGTCTCTGGTGAAACATTGTAGGTTCCAGCCAAGGTCGATCTGCCATAGAGCTTTTCCCCCTCCTCATACTGTCCCTTGTAGATTGCATTCGCTATATCCAATGCTATTTTCTCGTATCTAGGACTGGAATGATTGTCATCCATTTTCAACACCTCTTAAATTATTCTTGAAACTATTTTACCATGTTTTATCTGGTGTAACAATCAACCCTCAAGAATTGTATTGAGATTGCTGATGATTTCATCACCGTTTATTGGTCTTCCATCGTATTTGAGTATCCTGTCGAATATTTCCAACCTGGTTTTTTCAAGAATCAGACTCTCAAGCTGTCCTGTCATATTCTGCTCCACGGTAATTATTTTTTTTGCACCTTTACCCAGTTTGTTGATAAGTTTTGTTGGGAAGGGCCATATGTCACCATAAACAAGGGCTCCAACTGATAATCCATCCTCATTAAGCCTTGTCACTGCATCCAATAGTGCACCATGGGTTGCTCCAAATCCAACAAGGAGTATATCAGGATTTTCAACACCTAGCTGATCCGGTTCCAGCAACTCTTCCTTAAGTTCCTCCAGTTTATTCATCCTTTTCTTCATCATGTTAATTCTTGTTTCTATTGATTCATCAATATTTCCATATTCATCGTGCTCATGGCTATCAACCAATATCTCAACACCCTTTGATTTTCCTGGTATCAATCTTGGAGACACCCCTGATTCAGTATATTTGTACCTTTTATACCTTTCCTTTGAATCCTCAATTGCCTCCACAATATTTCTTTCTATGGTAACCTTGGAAAAATCCAATGGATCCATAGTCATCATGTAGTCGGTCAAATACTCTTCAGTCATTATTATCACTGGAATCTGATACTTTTCAGCAATATTGAAGGCTCTTGCAGTTTGATAGAATGCATCCTGTGGATTTCTTAGAGAAATTACCATCTTTGGAAATTCTCCGTGTCCGGCATGAATTACAAACCTAAGATCTGCCTGTTCAGTCCTTGTTGACAAACCTGTTGCCGGTCCCGGTCTTTGTGCATTGACTACCACAACGGGCTGTTCCAGTATCCCCGCCAGACTCAATGCCTCAACCATCAGGGCAAATCCACCACCTGATGAACCGGTCATGGCCCTGGTTCCAGCATAACTTGCACCTAAAGCCATGTTGAGAGCACCTACCTCATCCTCAATTTGATCCACCACAATTCCCATTTCTTTCGATTTTTCTGATATATAGCTCATAACACTGGTTGAAGGTGTCATTGGATAACCACAGTAATACTTGACACCTGCAGCAATAGCACCCAAGGCTAGAGCCTGGTTTCCATTCATTATGATTTTTGTGTCTTCTTTTCTTTCCAAGGGAACTACAGTTTCAGTCAATCCATATCCCTTTTCCAATGCCTCCATGTTCAACTGAAGGACTTTCCCCTTAAATGTCTCCTCAAGGGCTTTTCTGGCTATTTCAAAATCCAAGCCAAAATACTTTCCAATTGCTCCAAAACCTATTGTTGGTGCAACCTTGGGATTTCCAATTCCTTTGGCAATTTTCTGAAGAGACAAGTGCATAAAATCCTGGTCCTTGTGAAGCTCATCATCAAGAATAACCAAGCCATTCTCTTTCAGGTTTCCTATGTGGAAATCAACAGTCTCAGCTGTCATTGCAAAAATCATGTCCACCTTGGTTGAGAAGGTTGAATTGGGCTTGTCAGAAAACCTGACTTGCATGAAGTTGTGTCCACCTCTTACCATGGACATGTAATTCTTGTATGTGAAAACATTATACCCGCTTCTCTTTATGGTCTTCTCAAGGAGAAGCACCACAGTCTCAATTCCCTGTCCTGCTGCTCCACCAACCAATATCGTATAGTCCATTTTTCCCCCACCTTTAATAGAAGTCTTTCATTAGTTTTTCAGCATCAAAAGGGTTTAATTCAGCATCCACCAAGGGTGGCCCATCCTTTATGAACTGGAACCTATCCTCGTAGGTTTCCTTCTCCACCTTGTAAAGAATCCCTGTTGGAATTTTGTCTCCAAACTCCAAAGCCTTTTCATATGCGGCATTGAAATCAGTTTGGTCATAATCCTCAGAGAGCTTATAAACTCTATCCTTGTACCATTGAAATGTATTGACCTTGTTCCATACAACACAGGGTTGGAATATGTCCAGGTGGGCATAACCCTTGTAGAGTATGGCTTCCTTCATAAGTTCCACAAGCTGGGGTATATCTCCAGAAAAGCCTCTTGCGACAAAGCCCGCTCCCATAGTGAGAGAAAGTGCCAGCGGCTTTACAGGTTCTACCTTGACTCCATCATACTGCAGGGTTGTCACCTGCCCCATGGCAGTTGTAGGTGAACCCTGCCCCTTGGTAAGGCCATATATCTGATTGTCATGCACAAAATGTGCAATATTAATATTTCTTCTTATGGTGTGTATAAAGTGGTTTCCTCCTTCTCCATAGGTATCACCATCTCCAGATTCCGCGATCACCGTCAAATCCTTGTTTGACAGCTTGATACCAATCGCCGGTGGCAAAGCCCTTCCATGAAGTCCATTGAAGCCATTGGCTCCAATGTAGTGGGGCATCTTAGCTGCCTGTCCTATTCCTGTAACGATGACAGCCATATGAGGTGGTATTTCAAGCTCCTCCAATGCCTGTTTCAATGCAGTTCTAATCATGTAGTTGCCACAACCGGGACACCATGATGGGTCGTAAAGATTATATTCGCATGTCATTATTCAACAACCTCCTTAAGTCTATTGTACAGTTCATCAACGCTGAATGCTCTTCCATCATATTTAAGTATCTTGTGATCACTTTTTATCAGTGCAAATTCTCTCATCAGTCCATCAAGCTGTGCTGCCGAATTATTCTCAATATCGATGATACTTTTCGCTGTTGCAGCATTTTCCTTAAGAAGTCTTGTTGGGAAGGGATAAATATCCCCATATACCAGTGCACCTACTGAATGGCCCTCTTCCTGTAAAATCTCTACAACTTCATTAACTTGTCCAAATAGTGATCCCCAGCATACCAGAAGATTGTCGGGATTTTCATCTCCGATAAGCCAAGGCTCTTCAACCTCACCTTCAAGGAGTTCACCCTTTTTGCTCCGTTTGTCCACCATTGATGTCCTCATTTGGGCACTTTCAGTGATATTTCCATATTCGTCATGTTCATCGCTATCCACCAGGATTATCTTGTCTTCTACTTTTCCAGGAATTATTCTTGGTGATATACCGGTATCAGTAAGCTCGTAGCGCTTGTATCTGCCAGCAGGCAATTCATCTTCATACAGATTCCGTTCAATTTCAATCTTGCTGAAATCAAATGGTTCGATGGTTAATTCACCATCAGCAAGATACTGATCACTTAGGAGTATTACAGGTATCTGGTATTTCTCTGCAATGTTGAAAGCCCTCGCAGTCTGGTAGAAGGCATCCTCTGGACTTCTTAAGCTGATGACCATCTTGGGAAACTCACCGTGCCCGGAATGTATTGCAAATCTTAAATCAGCCTGTTCTGTCCTTGTGGGAAGCCCTGTTGCAGGCCCTGGTCTTTGAACATTTATAATCACAACCGGCGTCTCAATAATTCCTGCCAGACTCAACGCCTCAGACATCAAGGCTATTCCTCCGCCTGAAGATCCAGTCATTGCTCTCACACCTGCATAGCTGGCACCCAATGCCATATTTAGTGCTGCTATTTCATCCTCCACCTGTTCTGTAAATATGCCCAGTTCCTGACTCCATTTTTCCATGTTGCTCAGAACAGTGGTTGAGGGGGTCATTGGATAGCCACAGTAATATCTGCAGCCTGCAGCTGCTGCTCCCATTGCTACAGCTGTATTACCATCAATTAGTATCTTCTCGTCCTTCTCCTGTTTTAAACCGAATCTGGATCCGACCATTTCATAGCCCTTGCTAAATGCTTCCTTGTTCAAATCAACTATGCTATCTTTTAAGGTTATTCCTATCACATTCAGTGCCACATCAGGTTCAAGTCCAAGCAGCTTGATAATCGCTCCCATACCGACGCTTGTCATGGCTCTTTTATTACCAGCCTCCTTTGCGGTTTCCTCCAGGTCAAGTAAAAGTAGGTTTTCATCATGGCTTACAGCCTTGTCCACAAGAACAATGCCACCTTCCTTTAACCGCTCACTGTGTAAGTCTATGGTCTCCTTGTTCAAGGCATAAATTATATCAACCTTGTCTTCGTATGTACGGACCTGCTTGTCAGAGAACCTTATCTGGATGAAGTTATGGCCTCCTCTGACCCTGGACATGTAATCACTATGCTTGAAAACAAAATACCCGTATCTTTTTAATGTTTTTGTAAGCAGCTGAGCCAAGGTGTCCATTCCCTGACCAGCAGCACCACCTATCAATATTGAATAATTCATCTTGCATCTCCCCCCTTTTGGCTATATCATATGATTAGTATATACCCTCTTAATGAAGAATTATCCCAATGAATAAGTCTATAAGGAGCTGATTGAATGAATAGTAAAAGCATCCACCAATACATAGGAAAAGGGCCCAAAAATACCATAACTGATGTTCCTGGTGTCCGGGTGGGGCATTGCAGCTTAAAGGAAGAAAGCATTAAAACCGGGGCTACTGCGATTATTCCTGCAGATGGTAACATTTTCAAGGAAAAATTGATTGCTTCTGCACATGTTATCAATGGATTTGGCAAATCAGCAGGAATCCTTCAGGTTCAGGAACTTGGCACACTTGAGACTCCTATACTGTTGACAAACACCCTCTCAGTAGGTGCTGGCCTAACAGCTCTTACCAGGCATATGCTTGAAGGCAATGAGGATATTGGGGTAGCCACTGGTACTGTAAATTCTGTAGTGTGCGAATGTAACGATGGAAAGATCAACAGTATCAGATCAATGGCTGTTAAGGAAAATCACTTTCAGCAGGCCCTCAAAAGTGCATCGGAAGATTTCCAACAGGGAGACGTTGGAGCAGGAACCGGAATGGTTTGCTATGGTTTAAAGGGCGGAATAGGCTCATCCTCACGAAGAATTCAAATAGTTGATGAAGTTTACAATTTGGGAATACTTGTACTCTCTAACTTTGGCTCCATGGAAGATTTGCTTTACTACGGAGCACCAGTTGGAAAGGTTATAAGCGACCGAATTCATAATGGGAGTTCAGTTGATAAGGGTTCAATCATAGTAATCCTGGCCACAGACATTCCACTGGATTCAAGACAGCTGAACAGGGTATTGAAAAGAACTCAATCAGGTATAGGGAGGACTGGAGGTTATACCGGAAATGGCAGTGGTGAGATTGCCCTGGGCTTTACAACCACCAACAGAATCAGTCACTATCCAGAGATGCCTGTCATGAATATTCAAACACTACACGAGGATTATTTGGATCTTGTGTTCCTGGCCACTGTCCAAGCTACTGAGGAAGCCATACTGAATTCTCTGATTCATTCTGAACCTTCAAAAGGTATTGATGGCAAGAAGGTTTTCAGCCTAAAGGAGTTCAATGAATTGTTGAAATAGAAAAATCTCCATCCAAGAAACATAATCTGGATGGGGATTTTCTATACTATTCTGATGTGATTGTTCTTCTTTTCAGGAATCAACCTGGCAGGAGCGCCTACGGCAGTATAATGGTCTGGAACATCCTTTAAAACAACAGAGTTTGCTCCTATCTTGACATTGCTTCCGATGGTTGTGGGACCTAGAATCTTTGCTCCTGCACCGATAATAGTACCAGACTTTACAGTAGGATGTCTTTTTTCACCTTTATTTCCCCCTATGCCTCCCAAGGTGACGCCATGATAGATTGTTACATCATCTTCAATTTCCGCTGTTTCTCCAATTACAATCCCCATGCCATGATCAATAAATAGTCTATTTCCGATTATTGCACCTGGATGGATTTCGATTCCTGTTATTCTTCTAGCCCTCTGTGAAATAAACCTGGCTAAAAATAACCTTCCTGCCCTATATTGTCTGTGGGCTAGCCTGTGATATGCCATGGCCTTCAGTCCTGGTGAAAACAGTATGGCTTCAAGTAGGGACTTGGCTGCTGGGTCTTTTATCATTATGTTCTTACCTTCTTCAATAATCCATCTGATCATCTATTCCACCTTCTTGAATATATCCGTAGATAAATATCTTTCACCTGTATCAGGCAGGACAGTAACCACCCTTTTACCTGGACTAAGGCTTTCTGCAACTTTAATTGCAGCGGCCAGATTCGATCCTGAGCTTATTCCTGCTAGAATCCCTGATTGTCTTGCAAGCTGTAGAGTTTTTTCTCTAGCATCCTCTTCCCTCATGCTTATAACCTGGTCCACCACTTCATGGTCGTAAATTTGGGGGATGAAATTTGCTCCAATTCCCTGAATACCATGACTGGATGGCTCCCCACCAGTGAGTACAGGAGACTTTTCAGGCTGAACTGCAACAATGCTTATTTCTGGATTCAGCTCCTTAAGACGTTTTCCTACTCCACTGATTGTTCCACCGGTTCCAACCCCTGCAACAAAGACGTCCACTCTACCTTCCATATCTCTCCATATCTCCTCTGCAGTAGTTCTATAGTGTGCTTCAACATTGGCCTTGTTTATAAACTGACCCGGCATATAATACCCATTATCAACGGTCAAGGCTTTGGCCTTTTCTACCGAGCCACTCATACCTTGCTTACCTGGTGTCAGAATCAAATCCGCTCCATAGGCAGACATCAATCTCTGTCTTTCAACACTCATTGTATCCGGCATTACAATTATAACCCTATATCCCTTGATTGCTCCTATCATTGCAAGTGCCACTCCTGTGTTCCCGCTTGTAGCTTCTATGATTGTATCTCCTGCCTTTAGTTTTCCATTCTTTTCAGCATTTTCAATCATAAAAAGGGCAGCGCGGTCCTTAATGCTCCCTCCAGGATTGGACCTTTCAATCTTCAAATAGATATCGGCAGTCCCTTTCTCTCCTCCTTGAAATTTAACCATTGGTGTATTTCCAATCAATTCCAATACACTATTGTACATCATATTCAACCTCCTTAAAATTAAAAAACAAAAAACCTCTGCCTCAGTATAAACTTAATTATACAGAGGCAAAGGTTATATCTTCGCGGTTCCACTCTGTTTGGGATTTCCCCATCTCTTCGGGCACAGTCATACCCTAGTTCTGTAACGGGAACTCCCGTGTTGACCTACATTACCTTCGGTCAAATGCTCCTTGGCGCACTTCCACAATGCTTGCATAACTGTTTCCCACCAACAACAGCCTCTCTGGAATACAAATCAAAATGTACTTTACCAATTCCTAGCAAATCAGTTGTATTTATATTTACTTGATTATTATAACATGACTTATGAAAATTGCAAGTCTAAAATATCAAAAACTAAAATAATTACTCTCCAAAGTATTTTGATAGCATGTCAACCGTTGACTTATTCATATCTGAATCCAACAAGGGAATCTTTATGAATTCCTTGCCTTGAAATTCCATTTCAATCTCCTTTAGATATTCCTGTTCCTGTTTCCTTTTCTTCTCCCAGAATTCAGCCCCAATATCATCTGGCATAATCCTGTTTATTACGAGAGTATCAACGGGAATATCAAACTTCTTAAGCATTTTTAAAGCCTTTTTTGTCTCCTCTATTGGTAATTTTTCAGCATTTAGCACAAATCGGATCCTAACGTTGTTGGTATTGTTGAATATCTTCTTGATTTCTCCGAATCTTTTCTGACGACGTTCAAGGATTTCAAGCACCGGATCCTTTTCATCATACTTCCTTGTGACCATTTTGTTCATGTTCACAATGGATTTTCTCTTCTTGGCAAGAGACCCCATCCAGCCTTCCAAAAGATCAGGAAGTGTTAGAATCCTCAAGGTATGACCAGTTGGAGCTGTGTCAAATATTATAATATCGTAATCATCATATTTGTCTATTATTATGTCGGAAATCTTGTCAAACAATGCTGATTCGTGGGTACCAGGTGATACCATGGCTGCATCAAGCTGACTATTGATTTCCTCGACGATTACATTTGACAATATTGTTTTCATGTTAGCCCTTATTTTTTCAATATAAAGCTCCGCCTCATATTCAGGATCAATTTCAAGTCCATCCAGATTCTCCCTTATCCTGACTATGCTCCTTCCGATATCCATTCCCAGAACATCAGAAATTGAATGGGCAGGGTCGGTTGATACCAGGAGAGTCTTTAAACCTTTTTCCGCATAATTAATACTGTTGGAAGTGGAGCAGGTTGTCTTGCCGACACCACCTTTCCCTCCGTAAAAAATAATCTTAGCCATTTTCTTCCTCCGTCATCCTAGGGATCCAGGTCATAATTTGACCATCGTTCTTCCCATACACTCTTCCGTTTTCCCATACGCTTGTCCCAATCCTCTATTTCATCCACCAAGTATGGAAGCAGCTCCAATGTGTAGTAGCTAATTGGAAGGGGCATTCCAAGCTGATCGGCAAAACAGATGAGGATAAAGTTATCCATTTCAGTCTTTGTTTCACTTTCCAGCATTTCATAGGCCCTGCCTTTAAAATCTGTAGCTCCTTTAAAGAACAGTCCAAAATCTGTGATAAACTTCTTTAGTCTACTCATAATAAATCCCCTTATATAAAAGAGAGAAGCCTAGGCTCCTCTCTTATACTTTTCAGATTGCCATCAGTCTAATTCCTCTGTACTTGCAAAGGCTGCTCTGGATTCCAGTATCAAAACAATTGCAAGGATGAACAATGCAACCGCAAATACCAAGAGTATTGGATTTGCAAGGTTTGCCATCATCAATAGGACCAGGGCCACTAAGGTTGCTATAAACATGAATACCATTGGGTAAACTGCCATTTTGTATTGTCTTCCTGTTCTCTTCAACCAGAGGGCAAGAGCCAAAAGGGCAAGCGCTGCCAACAGCTGGTTGGCAGATCCAAATATTGGCCATACAAGCTGGTATCCCCTAAATGCTAAAGTTCCACCTATAATAACTGTAATAAGTGTTGATACATATTTGTTTGTCAAAGTATTTGTAAATCCATTTGAAGCTGCTCCTTCTTTGTCAGATGTAAAGAACTCCTGGAAAATGAATCTGGCAAGTCTTGTTGCAGTATCCAGTGATGTTAAGGCAAATGCTGAAATTGCAAGTGTTACGAAGTTCTTTGCAACCAGTTGTGGAAAGCCCATTGATCCCATGAATGTTCCAATACCATCAGCAAATACATTCAGTGCCCCGCCTGCTGCGGTAACCTCGGCAAGCTTATCTGCTGAAAGATATGCTGCTGTGATGATTGCAAGGGTAGCTAGAACACCCTCAATAAGCATTGCACCGTAGCCTACTAGTTTTATATCTGCCTCAGTGTCTAGCTGCTTGGCAGTTGTACCAGATCCAACCAAAGAGTGGAAGCCAGAAATTGCTCCACAAGCTATTGTAATAAATAGAATTGGGAACAGGTAATTGCTTCCAACCTTAAAGCTTGTATATGCTGGTAATTGAATTTCAGGTCTCATTACAAACAGTCCTATTATTCCTCCTGCAAGCATGGCATATAGCAGGAATGAATTAAGATAGTCTCTAGGCTGCAATAGTATCCATACAGGTGTTACTGATGCCACAAAAATATAACCAATCAGAATTATCATCCAGGTATTTATGGATAGGCTGATTGGGAAAAGAACTCCCACCCAAACGGCAACAGCAAGAAGAATAACACCTATAACCGTACCAACAGCCAGGCTTACTCCCCTTCTATAAACCCCAACTCCAAATAGGATTGCCAGAGCAATAAACAGTATAGATGATGTGGCGGCCTCAGGTGTTGATACAAAGGCAGATGCAACTATGTTTGTAAAAGCAGCCACTACAAGTATCAATGTGAGCCATGCAAACAGAGCAAAGAGCTTCTTGCCTTTGCTTCCCATGGTATGCCCGATTACATCACCAATGGATCTACCTCCATGTCTAACTGAGGCGAACAAGGAACCCATGTCGTGGACTCCACCGAAGAAGATTGAACCTATTACAATCCAAAGCATTACTGGGAGCCACCCGAACATGGCTGCTCCAATTGGTCCTACGATGGGTCCCGCACCAGCTATTGACGAAAAGTGGTGACCCAATAGAACTGGAGCCTTGGCCGGTACATAGTCCACACCATCGTTCATGGTATGAGCTGGAGTTTTCTTTGTTGCATCCAATCCCCAATGTTTCGCCAACCATGCACCATATGTAGCGTAGGCGATAATAAATGCGATGATACTAAAAATGATTAACCAAATTGAATTCATGATTTCCCTCCTTTATGAAATTATAACTATTACTTGGTGAAACCGTATATCTCGCTGACCTCCCTTCCTTTCTTATTAGCTATATTTGATCCATCATCAAGGGAAGCCAATATTATTCTAATATCAACCCAACCCTTGAATCCGAATGAAAAGCCCTTGTGATACTTGAATTTTTCAATACTCTTCCTTATGTCGGCATCAATTTGCTCAAGTGGCTTATCCACTAATATCACACCGGTTATAATACTTGACATGTGTTCATCATGTAGCTCCACCAGTTCATCTATGCTTCTGACCATGCTGTCAGTAAATCTATCCAACCCAGCCTTATCCAGGTTCTCAAACTTCTTTGCCAATATGTATTCATTGTTTTCCATGGCATAGATCTTAGCTGACTTTGTCAAAAAGTACTTCTCAGCCCTTAAGTGATATCTTGCAAACAAATCATATTTTTCATCGTTTATCTCGTGGTCCCTGAATATATCAAAGCTTCTGATCAGCTTTTTTTCCAACTCATCCAAATACAACCCCAGTTCCATCCAATCACTCTCTTCGCATCAAATTTATGACAAATGTTTATTTTACACCTTTATTGTACTCCTGCTAAACATCAATGTCAATAAATTGACCATGGAAATTCCATTGGAGACCAAATTATCTTTTTATAAGATCCATCGCCCTATTCTGAGCCATATACTTGACTTTTTCCATATCGATAGTCTTCATTTCCCGGTTATGCATCAGCACCCTTCCATCAACAATAACAGTGTTAACATCACTACCGTAGGTCGAATAGGCAAGTGAAGATACCAGATTGTGTCTTGGGGTCAGATGGGGCTTATCCAAATCCACCAGTATTATATCAGCCCGTTTCCCAACCTCCAAAGATCCAATTTCCCTATCCCACTGAAGCCCTCTTGCTCCATTTATTGTTGCCATTCTTAAAGCGTCTGAAGCCTTGACACTTAAGGCATCCTGGTCCACAGCCTTATTTACCAAGGCAGCCAGGTTCAATTCCTTGAACATGTTAAGATTGTTGTTCGATGATGCTCCATCAGTACCCAGGGATACACTTAGCCCCCTCTCAAGCATAGCCTGAACTGGAGCAAATCCACTTGCAAGCTTAAGGTTGCTTCCAGGATTGTTAACGGGATGAACCCCTTTTTCAGCCATAAGCTCTATGTCATTCCGGTCCACATGTACGCAATGTGCAGCAAGAGTATGGACATCAAAGACACCAAGGTCATAAACATGTCTTATGGGAGATTTTCCATGCATTTCATAGCTTTCCTGAACCTCCCTTTTCGTTTCTGACAAATGAATATTGATTCCTGTTCCAAGCTCATCTGCCAAATCCTTTGCCTTCACCAGAAACTCAGGACTGCAGGTATAGGGAGCATGTGGGGCTATCATGACACGTATTCTATCATTTGATGTCTTATGGTAGCGATTGAAAAGATCCCTGCTCTCATTAAGCTTCCTGTCGGGATCATTCTTGTCCTCAACAATCCCTCTTGTGAGCATTGCCCTTATTCCCGATTCCTGGGCACCCCTTCCTACCTCTTCCATGAAAAAGTACATGTCACAGAAGGTAGTTGTTCCAGTCTGAATCATTTCAACCATGCTCAACAAGGATCCCCAGTATATATCCTCGCTATTGAGATTGGCTTCAACCGGCCATATTTTCTCAGTCAACCACTGGTGAAGGGATAAATCATCTGCATAGTTTCTCAACAGACTCATCCCCATGTGAGTGTGGGCATTTACAAGTCCCGGCAAGGCTGCCTTGTTCCTTCCATCGATTGTATCCTTAACCTCTATTCCCAGGACTTCATCACCAATATGTGTAATAATGCCATCCTCAATATATATATTGCTGTTTTCGATTATTCGATTCTCTTGGTCAATTGTTACTATATCAACATTCTTTATCCTTAAAACCATAAAATCCTCCTATAGAAAAATACTTCCCAACGCTTCCTTTTTCGAATTGAATATGTCTTTCCTTCTGTAGGTAAACACCGCAAGTATAAAACGGACCAAAAGATCCACACCCATCATAATCCAGATCCATTCAATTCCTGCATCCATTACATATGTCATAAAGAGCACCAGCGGCACCCTGACAAGCCACAGTCCCACTCCCACATTGATCATGGAAGCCTTGGGATAGCCGGCTCCTCTTAATGCACCATTCAGGAGTCCTGCAAAATTCTGAGGTATCTGCAAGAGGCCCATTATGAACAAATAAACTGCACCGACAGCTATGATTTCAGGATCATTTGAAAAGGCCCTCATGATTTGAGATGGTAATACTATCATCAATCCTCCCGCCACTGAGGTTACAACAAGTGATAACCTTATAAGGTGTTTCATGTATGTTTTCCCCATCTCACTGTCCCTTGAGCCGACAGATTGACCTACAAATGTTGATGCTGCAATTCCAAACCCAGCAGCGGGCATATATGATATGGACTCGGCCTGCAGACCAAGCTGGTATGCTGCATAGGCAACCTCACCATAGGTCAATACGGCTCGTGTGATTATAATTGAGGCAAATTGCCAGAAGCTCATTTCAAATGATGTTGGTATCGCAAACCTAATAAGTCTAATTGCCTGTGTCCTGTTGAACCTTAGTTTGAAGCCTCCACCTAGCTTTGCAAATGTTCCGTTTTTACCAAACAATACAATAAGGCCCATCAATGCAGCAATTCCATATGATATGTTATATGCTATTGCTGCTCCCCTCAATCCCAACTCAGGTAATCCAAACTTGCCAAATATCAGTACATAGCTGAATACAATATTGACACCGTTTAGAACTCCAACAATTATCATGGGAGTCTTTGCATTTCCCATCCCTTGAAGTATACCTGCCGTTAGAAGAATAATTGCTGTAAATGGCAGGCTCCAGGATAATATCCTCAGGTACATGGTACCTCCTGCCAGGAGGGCTGGTGTGGGGTTGAAAATACCAATGAGACTTTCTGTATTCCAGTATATAAGCTGCTGAAAAATCATAGATATCCCCAAGGCCAATATGAATGCCTGTTCAGTTGTATCCTTCAATTTACCATGGTTACCGGCTCCAAAGCTCTGGGCAACAAAAACCGAGTTCCCAGTCCCAATACCTTTTTGGACTGCCCATATTATCCGAAATAGGATATTGCTCATACCAATTGCTCCAACTGCTACAGAGTCAATTCTCCCAACCATGGCCATCGATACTACTCCAGCTGTCATTTGCAGGATGTTTTCAGCAGTTATGGGCAATGTCATGGAAAGGATTTTTTTTCTAACTTTTTTATCATCAATTGTTATTGTCGTCATGTTCTCTCCCTGTTGTTAAACCGTGAAATGTATAAATCTTAGAACCTCAATATAGTCGTTTGATGTAAAGCTTACAGTTGTACTGTCTACAAGTGATGCACCTGGGTAGAAGGAGTTCCTTCTTGCTTCATAATGTCTAGGGTACTCAACCTCAACCTGGAATGTTTCAGGTAGCTGAATCAGCAGCATGTTTTTTTCCATTGCAAGGCCCCTCTTAATCCCTGACCTGATCAGTTCGACGGCTCTATCTGGGTGAATGCTAATTGTAGAGCTTCCCCTACCTTCCTTTACCGCTACAGTCTCAATATTGGGATTGATTTCCTTTACTCTTTTACATAGAGCCTGATCACCTGATAGAAAAACCACCGGTACCTTATGGTAGGCAGCAATGTAGGCATGAAGCATGAATTCGTCCACAGCCTGTCCATTGATTCTAATGGATAGAATCCCCGGAGTTAAGGTATGTGACAGAGGGCTCCCCTCAATGCCCGCACCTGAGTGGTACCCAATAAATGCAAGACCATCATAGGAGTCATCCAGCCCCTGGACCATGGAATAGAGTCCTTCGTCCCAACCTCTGATTAACCTTGTATAGTGAGGAAGCTTGCTGTGATCAATATTTCTTCCACTTTCGTGGGCATCCTTAACTACAATCTCCACCTCTGCATACTCACCTGCTCCCTCGCATGCAGCTCTAACTTCAGCAGTCATCTGGTCTGCAAACTGTGAATAGTCACCCTTGTTTTTTGATGTTTCATCCCAATGGGTTACACCTGTTACACCTTCAATATCTGCACTTATATAAAGTTTCAACACTTTCCCCTCCCGGACCATTTTGCTTAATACCATCTAATTATAACATTTATATGCCAATTTTACATCAGTAATGAAAGTCAAAGTGAATTGATTAATCAAATATGATTTACAAAATTTAGAAGATGAAGAATAGTATAACTTTGATAATTTCACAGAAAACAGATGAAATTATTTCAAATCCTGCTATAATTAAATGACAGAAGGGAGGAATATGTATGGATTATATTGTGAAGGCTTTTATAGAAATTCCAAAGGGCAGCAGTAACAAATACGAATACAACAAGGAATTCAAGGTTTTTGAATTGGACAGGTCGCTTTTTTCGCCAATGTTCTATCCTACTGACTATGGCTACATACCCGATACACTGGCTGAGGATGGGGATCCCATTGATATCATGGTACTAATAGCCAATCCAACATTCCCTGGATGTCTTGTACATGCAAGGGTCATAGGGATGTTCCTTATGAAGGATGAGAAAGGTAAGGACGAAAAAATAATAGCAGTTCCCAGAAACGACCCAAGATTTACGGAGATTGAAACAGTGGATGATATGGGAGCCCATATGAAGAAGGAATTTGAACATTTTTTCTCAGAGTACAAGCGTTTGGAGGAAAAGGAAGTTATTGTTAGTGGTTGGGCTGGAATCGATGAAGCCATTGAAGCAATAGAAAAATCAAGAATAGCTTACAAGGAAGCAAAGGATGCCTTGAGGTAAATGATATAAATTATCATTTACATGGTCCTCCATATATGTTATAATGTTCCTGGCTTAAAAAATTATCGCGGCAAATTTCTTTATGGAGATGATAATTAATGGCTAATATGAAAGGACCCAGATTCAAACTGAGCAGAAGACTTGGTTTAAATGTTTATGGACATCCGAAGGCTATGGATAGGGCTGTAAAGGGCACATCCAGAGCAGACAAAAAATTGACTGAATATGGACAGCAGCTGCTTGAGAAACAAAGACTTAGGTCTTACTACGGTGTGATGGAAAAACAGTTTGTCAAATATGTTGTGAAGGCTAAGAAAAGCGAAGACCAGACAGGCCACGCTCTTGTGAAGATTCTAGAATCAAGACTTGATAATCTTGTATACAGGTTGGGCATAGCCTCCTCTATTCGACAAGCCAGACAAATGGTTGTTCACGGTCACATTCTTGTAAATGACAAAAAGGTTGATATACCATCATATCTTTGTGAGCCTGGCGATACAGTAACCTTAAGAGAAAAATCCAGAAGCGTTGAGCTTTTCAAGGATAATTTCGACAATGCTTTAGCACACTCTCTTCCCTATTTATCAAAGGACGCAGACCTTTTCGGTGGAACCTTTGAGCGACTTCCTGAAAGAGAGGAAGTGCCTATCGAAATAGAAGACCAGCTTGTCGTTGAGTATTACTCAAAGCTTTTATAGGCACATATGAAATGGAAGGACTCTGATTTGAGACCTTCCTTTTTTTTATTCCATATTTATGAATTTTGAAGAAATCATATTCTCAAGCAGCTTGTAAAGAAGTCCTGTTGCAGTCACTATTATGACCGCATAGACCCCTAAAATGGACCAAATACCATAGTTTGGCAGCAAAATATATCCCAGGAATCCTGCTCCGAAAATGAAAAGGGTGCCTATTGCCATTGATATTATAACATTGAGATTCTGCTTCATGGCCTGCTGGGGATTGGTCCACCCAGTCATTGGTCTAAGAATATCAACAGCCATTCCTATCATGGTTAGGGGTATACTGGCGCATACACCAAACAACAATATTATTATAACTTCATGGATTCTTAAGGGTACAATAAAGTAAATACCACCTACCAGGAGTAATCCTCCCAAAACCTGCAAAGAAATTGAGGATAGAGTTCTCCCCACTATCTGAACCTTTGGCCTGATTGGAAGTGTCCTTTGTATCCACATATTTGTTCCTTCTCTCGAAAAGGTTGTTGCCCCCAATGAATTCAGAATTCCAAAGGAAGCTATGATTCCTATGGATCCTAAAACTAGTACTTCCCTGTTTTCCATTATCATATCCTTCATAGGCTCATATGCCTCACCACCGGTAAGCATGGATATGGCCAAAAGAACAGGTAGAATTATGACTCCTCCAACCGAATTCATAAGATAAACTGGAGTCTTGAAAATCATTAACAGCTCTTTTTTAGCCATTGTGATGATTGGATTGCCTGCTCTAATTCTTCCTGCTGAGTCTCCAGTTCTTCCTCTTCCCTTCCTTGCTGATACTTCAATGTTTCCAATCAATCCGTCAAAAAATATTCTCTCAGCCAAAAGAATCATAAGTACATATCCAACCACACCAGTTCCTGCAAACAATAGTATATACAATATTCCAGATGGAGAAAAGCCATTGGACAAGGCTAAAGCTCCCCACATTGCAGTTGGGAAGGCAATACCTATTTGGTTTAGCAAAAGATTTGCATCCCTTGCCAGGTTGAACATAAAGCTCTCGCTTTCCATCAGATTTTGGGATGTCAACTGATTTATTTTTATCTGCACAAAAATGATAAATATGATAAAGAATACTGCTGAAATTACTCTTATAAGATCCTTTTTACCCTTAATATTCGTGTATTTCATGAATACCATAATCAATACTGATGCCAGGACCAGGGGTAGAATAGGAAGGGTTACAACTGTTATCAAGCTCATTATCCAATATGGAAGCCCTTCATTCCCTCCCCTGCCATATATGACAATAAATGGCAATATTATTGGAAGGCTTGTAAGGTATTCGCTAACCATCAATGATACAAATTTCGACCCTACTATCTGTGACGGCTTTATTGGCAAAGGCACTAGCTGGGGCAAATCATTGGAAAAATAGTATTTGCTCATAACATACATCATGCCAAGAACAAAAACTATCATTTGGGCTGACATAATGCCAACATGAAGAAAGTAAGACTGTTGGCCTATTTGCCTGAAGGCATCATAAAATGAACCCAGGGCCCGAATCATCAGTAAATATGAAGGTAGTAATGAAATTATGGCCAATCCTATCATGGCCATTGGCAATAACTTCTTCTTATTCTTTAAATTATATGCAATAGAAGATAAGCCAAAGGTGATGTTTAAATCTGTACGTATCAAAGATAATAGTTTGTTATTCATTCTCAGTCAGCTCCAAGAAAATATTTTCCAAGCTTTCCTTCTCCTGAGCAGTTTTTCTAAGTTCTTCCATGGTTCCCATAGCAATTATTTTACCCTTGTTAATGATTGCTATCCTGTCGCAAAGCTTCTCCGCCACCTCCATAACATGAGTGGAAAAGAATACTGACTTACCTTCGTTGCACATTGTCCTCATGATTTCCTTAAGATTAAATGCGGATTTAGGATCAAGACCAACCATAGGCTCATCCAGTATAAACAGGTCTGGATTGCTCATAAGTGCTGCTGTCAATACAAGTTTCTGCTTCATTCCATGGGAATAGCTGCTGATGATATCACCAAGAGAATCCTCGATATTGAAAGTCTTGGTGAGTTGCATTGCTTTTTCATTTCTCTCTTCAGTTGGAATACCATACATATCCCCGATAAAGTTCAAGTATTCAATTCCCCTTAGTCTGTCATAAATCTCAGGATTATCTGGAACATAGCTTATCATGGACTTGGCTTTCATTGGGTCTTCCCAAACATTGATTCCATCAAGGAGTATTTCACCCTCATCTGGCCTTAATAGTCCCACAATCATCTTGATTGTAGTTGTCTTTCCTGCCCCGTTAGGTCCTAGAAATCCAAATATTTCCCCATCCCTTACCTCTAGACCAATATTGTCAACAGCTCTTATTTCACCCTTGTTATAGGATTTTACAAGTCCTTCAATTTTTAGCATTCCGCACCTCCTTAACTTTATTCCAAGTATAGCTTAACACAAAATTTGTTTATTGGCAGCAAAAAGGTGGGAACCATGTCCCACCCTTTGTCTTATATCTCGTCCACTACTTTTGAAAATTCCTTTTCCACATAATCTGTAGGAACCCGCTTCTCAAACATCATTCCTTCTTTGACAGCGGAAAGTCTTGCCTTTCCGTCCTCAAAAGCAAATCCTTCAGTGTAGAGGATCTCCTTGCCGTATATTGGCCAGAAGGTAGGATCCTTGAACTTGAACAGGTCAGTATATTCCGGTACAGACTTTGAAACCTGCTCCGTCAACTCTTCAACCTTCTTGTATCTTGAAGTTCTTCCTAGTATATACATCATCTCATTTACTACTTCCCAGTTTGAGTATCCAGTCAGTGGTGGTATGGCTGTGTATGTTCTCTGGATTCTTCTTTCAGAGTTGGTTATTGATCCAGTAGACTCAGCATAGCTGACTGCTGGCAACACCACATCAGCCTTCTCTCCTGTCGGTGTTAGGTACAGGTCGTGCACTGCTAGGAAATCCAGGTTATCAAGGTACTCCAGTGGAATATCCTCTCCAAATACCAGAAGCCCTTTAATTGTGCCTTCCTCAATTCCCTTAACAATTTCCTGACTAGGCTTGTTTATTCCAAGGTCAGCCAATCCCTGACTGTTATTCTTTGGCTTAAGCTGGATTATGCCTCGTCTTGGTTTCCCAATCTTTCCAGCCACTACTGCTATTTCCGCAAGTATTTTTGCTGCCTCACTTGTTAGTAGGTTTTCATCAAATATTATCATTGATGTCTTTGACTCAAGGTAAATTTCAGCAATATCTATCGCTGCATTTCTTGGTTTGAAGTCAGCCAGACTTTCCTTAAGCTCCTGATAGCCTACAACATTCTTAGGTTCTTCCACCTTATCCAAAACTACCTTTAAAATGCCCTTAAGCAAATCAAGATTGTTGTCAGGACAAATTGTAGCTTCAGTCCAATCATTTATCTGATCGTATCCCTCATTAACAACCACTAGTCTTGCACCCTTTTCAACAGCCTTTTTGACCTTAAGTGCAGCTATTGTGTGATCCTTCATCATGTGAGCGCCTGCTACCAGTATAAACTCTGCATGCTCAATTTCATTGAAGGTACTGGAGGATGCATCGTAGCCCAGCACTTCCTCAATGCCTCCGTAATTTCTATTAAAGGATGTTATGTTTTCAGTTCCCAGGAACCTACTTGCAAATTCCTTGGCTATGAAGATCTCTTCATTTGTGTACCTGTCTGAAATTGCAACTGCCACTGCCTCAGGACCATATTGCAGTTTAAGTGACTGCATTGTTTTGGCAGTCATTCTAAGACCCTCATCCCAGGATGCATTTCCCAGTTGGCCGTTCTCCCGTCTCACAAGTGGCTTGGCTAATCTGGTCTTCTGATTTGCCTGGTTGTATCCAAATCTACCCTTGACACAAAGTAATCCCTTGTCGACGTCTGACTCCTTGTCTGGAATTGCCCTGTAAAGCATATCGCCACTGGTTTCAAGGTCAATGTTACAGCCTACTGAACAGAAGGAACAAACTGTCCTGGTGACTTCTGTTTCCACAGGCACAGACTTATCTATTTGGAGTCTTTCCTGAATTGCCCCAACCGGACAAACACTTACACACTGTCCACAGGCGATACATCCCGTTTCCGCAAGCTTAAGGTCCAATGCTGGTTTTACAATAGTGTCAAAGCCTCTTTCAACAAGTCCAAGTGCACCGTTATCCATTACCTGGTCGCATACTCTGACACATAGTCCACAAAGTACACACTTGTCAGTATTTCTTACAATGAATGGATGACTATCGTCATCTTCTCTGTAGTGAACCTCTCCATCAAACTTCTCAGGTTCAACATCGTACTCGTTTGCGTAATTGTAGAGCTTGCATTCAAACACGTCATGACATCCACATTCAAGGCATCTCATGGCATCCTTGACAGCGTCCTCTTCCGAGAATCCCTTATTGACTTCTCTGAAGTTATTACTTCTTTCCTCAGGGGAAAGGTGTGGCATTGCTGACCTGTATTCCTTCTTTCGGTCACTGTAGTGGTCACTGGTCAAGTGGGTTCTTTCAACAACATAAGGCCTTCTGTATGGAATTACATGCCCCTCAAGGTATGAGTTGATTACTCCAACAGCTCTCTTGGCATCTCCAATGGCTTTAATTGCAATATTGGCACCTTCGTTTATTACATCCCCACCTGCAAAAATACCTTCTACATTTGTTTGGTAGCTACTTTCATCAACTGCAATGGTGCCTCTCTTGGTTTTCTCAAGTATCTCGAAGCCCTCCAGTGCAGATTGCTGACCAATTGCTCCGATTACCAAATCAACATCGATATATTCAATTTCTCCCTCAATTGGAACAGGTCTTCTTCTTCCGGAGGCATCTTCTTCACCAAGCTCCATCTTCTGCAGCTTAACCTTGGCCGCCCTTCCATTCTCCTCTATGATCTCAAGTGGTGAAACCAGGAACTTAAACTGTACCCCTTCCTCCTTGGCTTCCTTGATCTCTATTAGTTCAGCTGGCATTTCAGCCTCTGTTCTTCTGTAGAGCACATAAACTTCCTTGGCTCCAAGTCTTACAGCAGTACGGCAGGCATCCATAGCGGTATTTCCGCCTCCTACTACTGCAACTCTTTCCCCTATTCTCATGTCTTCATTCACTGTAGCCTTTCTTAGGAAGTCAATTCCACCAATCACTCCAGGAAGGTCTTCCCCTTCAAGTCTTAATGGTGTACTCTTCCAGGCTCCAACAGATATGTAGCATGCATCGAAGTTATTCTGAATGTAGGAAAGGTCAAGCTGTTCTCCTACCTTTACATTGTTTACAAATCTTGTTCCCATTTTTTCAACTATGGCAACTTCCTGGTCAATGACACTTCCTGGAAGTCTGTACTCAGGAATTCCGTATCTAAGCATTCCGCCCATTTCAGGCATCTGCTCATAGATGGTTACCTCATGACCAGCGACCCTAAGGAAGTAGGCTGCTGACAATCCACCTGGGCCTCCGCCTACAATGGCAATTTTCTTCCCTGTGGGCTCTCCCAGTTCAGGTATGAATACATTGTCGCTTGCCAGGTCTATATCGGCAAGGAATGACTTAAGGTATGCTATGGAAATAGGTTCCTCAACTAGCTGTCTTCTACATGCATCCTCACAGGGATGGGGACAAACCCTTCCTATACATGCTGGAAGTGGCAATTGCTCCTTAATCAGCTTAAGTCCTTCCCTGTATTCCATGTTGGCTGCAAGTCCCACATATCCCTGGCAATCTGTATATCCCGGACAAGCCAGAACACACGGTGCCTTACAATCACCCACATGGTCTGAAAGAAGCAGCTCCAAAGCTGTCTTTCTAGAGCTTTTGACCCTCTCGGTATTTGTATTTATTATCATTCCATCGGAAGCAGTTGTGGCACATGACCTTAGAAGTTTTGGAACCCCTTCAACCTCAACCACACACATTCCGCATGATCCATATATCTCTACCCTTTCATCAAAGCACATGGTAGGGATATCAATTTTGTTATCTCTTGCAATGTCAAGTATCGTCTGACCTGCATTACCTCTTACTTCTTTTCCATTTATGTTCAAGTGTATAACAGACATATTTCACCCCTACCTTTAACTTATTGTTATTGCGTCAAACTTACAAACCTCATAGCACTTTCCACACTGGATACATATTTCCTGGTCTATTTCATGAAGAAGCTTAGGCTCACCTGATATGGCTTCAACCGGACAATTTCTCTTACACATTCCACAACCAATGCAGTTATCCTGAATTTCATAGGTAATAAGCGCTTTACATGATTTTGCCGGACATTTTTTCTCATTTATGTGTGCTTCATATTCATTTCTGAAATATCTAATTGTACTTAGTACTGGATTAGGTGCTGTTTGGCCAAGCCCGCAAAGTGAACCATCCTTAACCTCCACAGCTAGGCTCTCAAGTAACTCAATATCGCCTTCCCTGCCATCACCCTTTACAATTCTCTCCAGAATTTCAAGCATTCTCTTGGTTCCCAGTCTGCAATGGATACACTTTCCACAGGATTCCTTTCTAGTGAAGTCAAGGAAGAATCTCGCCATGTCAACCATACAGGTTGACTCGTCCATTACAACCATACCACCAGAACCCATGATGGCTCCAACCTTGCCCAGTGACTCATAGTCCACTGTTGTATCTGAAATAAACGCTGGAATACAGCCACCAGATGGTCCGCCCATCTGTACAGCCTTAAACTCCTTGTCGTTAAGTATTCCTCCACCGATTCCGTATATGATTTCCTTTATGGGCATGCCCATAGGCACCTCAACAAGTCCACCTTTTTTTATTTTACCGGTCAATGCGAATACCTTGGTTCCCTTGGACTGTGCTGTACCATATGCTGCAAAGGCATCTCCACCTTTTCTTATTATCCATGGGACATTTGCGAAGGTCTCAACATTGTTTATGTTTGTTGGCTGACCCCAGTATCCCTTTTGTGCCGGGAATGGCGGCTTTAGTCTGGGCATCCCTCTTTCTCCCTCAAGGGAAGCTATCAAGGCTGTTTCCTCACCGCATACAAAAGCTCCAGCCCCTGCCTTTATTCTTATGTCGAAATTAAAGCCTGTTCCCATGATGTCCTTGCCAAGGTATCCAGCATCCCTCGCCTGCTTGATTGCAATATCAAGTCTTTTTATGGCCAGTGGATACTCAGCTCTAACGTAAATGATACCCTCTTCTGCTCCGATGGCATAGGCTCCTATTGCCATACCCTCCAAAAGTCTGTGTGGGTCTCCTTCAAGTATGGACCTGTCCATAAATGCTCCCGGGTCTCCTTCGTCAGCGTTACATACCATGAATTTTGGAGTGTTCTTTTCCTGCATGGCTGCATTCCACTTAAACCAGGTTGGGAAGCCTGCTCCACCTCTTCCTCTTAATCCGGAGTCCCTTATTTCATCTATGACACTTTTTTGTGACATTTCCTTCAGGCACTTTTCCAAGGCCTTGTAACCATCTTTTTCTATGTATTCTTCCAATCTTTCAGGATTGATGATGCCACAGTTTTCAATTGCTATTCTTACCTGTTTCCCCAGTGCTTCCTCATCAACTGAAGAAATCCTATATGTATCGTCTTCTTCTTTTGCCAGTTTTTTTTCAACAAGCTCAGCAATTTTATCTCCTGAAACTTTTACGAAGCGCTCCATTCTTCCTTCATCGTCGTATATGTCAACTATGGGTTCCAGATGACACATGCCGACACAGCCGGTGATATCCAAATCTATGTCCATACCCATGTTGTTTACCTGATTCTCCAGCTCTTCATATACCTTCCTGGCGCCAGCCGCTATTCCGCAACTTCCCAGACCAACCACTACCTTCATCTAGTTCCCCTCCTTTACTTCAAGGGTCTGCTTGCCGATTTCCCTTAAGATTTCCTTGGTTTTCTGAGCTGTCAAACTACCATATGTCTCCCCATTGATCATCATAACCGGTGACAGGCTGCAACACCCGAGACAGGCCACGTTATTCAATGTGAACACCTTGTCCTCTGTGGTCTCTCCATCCTTGATGCCCAACTCTTCAGTAATTGCCTCTTCGATATTATCTGCTCCGTTTACATGACAAGCAGTACCCTTACACAGCATGATCAGATTCTCCCCAACCGGGTTTAGTCTGAACTGAGTGTAGAAGGTTGCTACACCATATATCTGTGAGCTGTAAATTCCGGTCTCCTGAGATATGTATTCCAGTACAGACATGGGTAAAAATCCATATATTTCCTGGGCATTTTGAAGTATTGTAATCAGGCTACCTTTTACTTCCTTATATTTTTTCAGTGTTTCATCCATCAGTGACAAATCCACTTCTTCATCAAGGAAGTGTCCTTTTAGTTCCTTTGCTCCACAGCAATCCACGTTACCAACTCCTTTACTTGTAATTTAAGTCAATAAATTTATTATACCTTAAATATTCAGAATTAACAATCAGTTGAGGCCAGAAAATCCCACTATTATCGTTATGGTATTCACATGTTTATTCATGCCTAAACTGATTTCAAGTCCCCCAAAATGAACATATTTTACTCTTTCAAAAAAAGGGGGCCCTGCCCATAGAAGCAGATTCCCCAGCTAATCTTCCCTTACCATGGATTCAAATACTAACATTTATACCTTTGTTGCATCATGTTATCAAACTATCAATATCCAGAAACACTTATTGAATCAATTTTTATAGAGGGTGAACCATAGCAGCCATTACCAGGTAGTCCAAAGAATATATCATCAGCTACTTCTTCTATACCAGCAAGTAGTTGAATCATATTTCCTGATATGGTAATGCCCTTGACAGGTTCTCCAATTAATCCATTTTCAACAGTGAAACCTTGGGCTTGCAGGGAAAAATCTCCAGACACAAAATCCAATCCAGAGTGGAGCCCTGCCAGGTCAGTAATCAAGATACCTGAATCCATTTCTTCGATTATTTCTACCAGCTCTCTGGAACCCTTCTCCACCAACAGATTGGTTGGCCTTGTTCCCACTGTTGACTTTATCGAATCTCTAAATCCATTTCCACTGGTTTTGTTGACTTCCTTTTTTGATGATCTAGAATCGTAGAGAAATTCCTTTAATCTCCCTTCGTGGATTATGGTCTTTCGTGTAGTCCTGAACCCTTCATCGTCAAAATCACAACTGGCAAATCCATCCTGGAGAAAAGGGTCTTCTATTATGGTTATCTTTGGACTGCCTATGACCTCGCCAATTCTTCCCTTTAAGAAAGACAAGCCCCTTTGTACGTTCAATCCTGAAAATGCTGGCATAAAACCTTCAATAATATCGACAAATGCCCTGTTCTTGATAATGGCACCATAATTTCCACTACTTATTGGCTTTGCACCTAAAAGTGAAGTGGCTTCTTCAACAGCCTCCATTGCAATTTCAGAAATGTCTATTTCCCCTGGATCCCTGAATACTGCAAATGAGCTGCCTGTACTAACATCATCTCCCTGTTCCGCCACCACTGAAATGTACACATAACCTAGGGATGAACTGTCCTCAAGGCTCAGGCCCAGTGAATTTCTTATCTTCCGTTCTGTAAGATTATCTTCATAAGTGCACATCTGGATCTTGCTGACCCTACTGTCAAGGCTTAAGGCTTCGGTCTCAAGATTAATCATCATTTGTATCTTTTCATTTGTCTGTATATTTTCAAGCCTTTCAGAGATATTATGTCTACTTCCTCTAGCTTCGTTGGCTTTTGCAAAATTTGGTCTTTCATCTGCATCTGTGAACTGTCCATTTTGATACGCCTCTTCAACCAGCAATTCAGCCGACCTTTCATCCATTTTCTCCGTAAAGGATTGTCCCATTCCGAGTGATCCCACTGCCCTTAGAGCCACTCCAGCAGTATCGGATACAATGTAGTTGTCAACCTTTTGATTGAATACCTCAATTCTTAAGGCCCTACGTGAAGTGTAGAAGAGCTCCATTTCATCCAGCCTGCCTTTTCCATGGTCAAAAACCAGGCTGCTAAAAGCGTCAAAATCCATTAGTCATTCCCCCTTCTACCACCAACAGTGATGCTGCTTACCCTGATTGCAGGTTGACCTACGTTGACAGGAATCGAGCCACTTGCTGCACCACACATTCCTTGTCCCATTTTCAGGTTGCTACCAACCCCGTCAATTAGCCTCAAGACCTCAATCCCATTGCCAACCAGTGTTGCACCCCTAACAGGATCAGCTATTTCCCCATTCTTTATGAGATAGCCCTCCATGACCGAAAAATTGAAGTCACCAGTTGCTGGATTTACACTTCCACCGCCCAATTTCTTTGCGTAGAGTCCAAATTCTATTGGTCCAATCATATCATTCAATGTCATGTGACCAGGTGCTATATAGGTATTGTTCATCCTGGAGGTTGGAGGATATCTGTATGATTGTCGACGTGCTGATCCAGTTGATTCCAAACCCATTCTTCTACCATTGAGCTTGTCAATCAGGTAGGATTTAAGTATTCCATTCTGAATAAGTACGTTTTTCCTGGTCGGCGTCCCTTCGTCATCAATGCTTGTTGTACCCCAACCATTGGCTATTGTCCCATCATCTATAGCAGTGACAAAACTAGATGCAACCTCCTGGCCAATCTTCCCTCCAAATGCCGAGGTTCCCTTGGACACAAAGGAAGCCTCCAATGCATGGCCACAGGCTTCATGAAAGAGAACTCCGCCAAATCCATTTTCAATTACCACAGGCATTTTACCTCCAGGTATATACTTTGCATGAATCATTGCTTTGGCAATCCTAGCCGCCTCCACTCCAACCTTTTCAACATCAACATAATCAAAGAATTCAAAGCCCATTGCAGCTCCAGGTGCAAAGTAACCCTGTTGAAGCTCCCCATTTAAACCAGCTGTTGCAGAAACCGCAAGTCTTACTCTGGTCCTATCATCCCTTGTCCATAGCCCATCGGAATTTGCAATGAAGACCTTCTGTTCTTCCTCCATGTAGGCAGTTGTAACCTGTGAGATGACTTGATCAAATTCCTTGGCTGAATGGTAAGCCCTCTTTAGAAGATCTACCTTGTCCCCTTTTCCAACAGTTGATAACTGAGTCTTAACTGGGCTATTGTCGTGGATAATTGCTTCTCCCAACATTCTGGAATGAGCTTTTGAGCCTCCATCCATTGACAATGCCAAAGATTTTGCAAGGTTAACAAGCTCCTTCTCAGAGGAGCCGTTTGTGAAGCCATAGACACTATTTGTTCCATCCAGTATCCTTATGCCAACCCCAAAGTCTCTTCCTGAAAGGCTATCTTTTATTTCACCCTGAACCAATTTTATATTTGAAGTCATTTTGTCTTCAAGAAAGATTTCTGCAAAATCTCCACCTCTTGATAGGGCTTCTTCAAGTACATTCTCGACTATCTTCCTATTCAACATATTTATCATCCCGCCTATTCACTAACTTCTCCTGAAGCTCAACTATTGAAAGCTTGGATACTTTCTCCTGGGGTATCTCAAGCTCCTTTAAAATAATATCAAGTTCCTGTTCGTTTTGGACCTCAATCTCCATGTATGGGTAGGGGTAGGTTGCTTCATCCCATATGTCAATGTCAATTCTACCGTTTAAGAAGGAATAGGATGTTCTGTCCTTGTAACCTACTGTGGACTTGTCAAAACCCAGATTTTCCATGATTCTAAGAAGTGTATCCCTGTCATCGACCAATACATTGTACTCTTCATTCTCTCTTAAACTCTTATTTGGAAGATTCTTCTTAAGAGTGAATGTCACTGTTCTTTTATCCCCAAGGAGATCGTGGTTTTCCCTGATTCTCAAATATGCATCCATGTATGATTTTATTGGGTTATCTTTGGAATCGATCAGTGTGTTGATTTGTTTTTCCTTGCCAATCAGTTCTCCACCCTTGGCTATAATCAAATCTTGGACATGGTCAATATCTATTCCCAAAACCTTAACTTCCAACTCCTTTACCATAAGCTTCCTCCTAACTATCTGCTACCAATGAATATGCTTCCTTATCGCAAACCAAGGTTACGTCGGGATGAAGAAGCAAAAATGATACTGGAATTCGAGTGCTTACCCTAGCATCTTCAACAAATTTTTTTATGATTTCTGCCTTTCCCTTTCCGTTGGCAAGTATGACGATCTTTTCAGCTTTCATTATAGATCCCATTCCCATTGAAATCGCCTGGGTAGGAACATGGTCTATTGACTGGAAGAATCTGGCATTGTCCTCTACGGTTTGTCTGGTTAAATTTACCAATCCTGTTCCAACAGGTAAATAATCACCTGGTTCATTAAAGGCTATGTGACCATTTGATCCTATCCCAAGCAATTGAATTCTTATACCTCCCGCAGCTTCAATCATATTGTCATACTTTTTACCGTATTCATCTGGATTGTCTGTTTTTCCATCTGGGACATGGCAATTCATCTTGTTTATGTTCACCTTGTCAAATAGGTGTTTTTCCATAAAGAACCTGTAGCTGTTTGGATTCTCATCATCAAGACCTACATACTCATCCAGATTGAATGTGGTGACCTGAGAGAAATCCAGTTTCTCCTCCCTATGCTTTCTTACCAGCTCCCCATAAGTCCCAATAGGAGTTGATCCAGTTGCCAGGCCAAGGACAACCTTGGGATTCTTCAATATCTCTTCCTCAAATAGTTCAGCAGCCACCCTGCTCATTTCTTTGTATGACTCAGTCACAATAATTTTCATGCCAGTCCCCCTTGTATAATATTTTCAAAAATCAATCCTCTTAAGTTTGAAATCCAAGAAATCACAGGCTACCATCTTAAAGTCTATCCCTTGGATCAGCCCTTCAACGGAATACCTGTGTCCCTCAGCGTGCAAATGACCATAAATGCATATGTCCACTTCATGTTTCTTCAGAACTTCCACAAAGTCATTGGGTCTTAACTTCCCATCAAAGGGAGGATAGTGAAGCATGGCTATCTTTTTGGACACTCCCTTATCTATTGATGATAGGGATGCATCAAGCCTTAGTAGCTCCCTCCTATATATCTTTTCATCTCCTTCGTCAAAGCCATCTGAGTCTCTGCTCATCCATCCCCTTGTGCCCCCAATCCCCACGTCTTTGTAGATAAAGGAACTGTTCCTTATAAATGTTATGGACTCCAGATTCAAAGCCTTAAGTCTAGAAATGCTTTCCCACCAATAGTCATGATTGCCCTTGATAAATAGCTTATGCCCCGGGAGGCTGTCTATCAGCTCAAGATCCGGTATGGCCTCTTCAAGTTTTAGGGCCCAAGAAATATCTCCCGGTACTAGAACCAGATCCTGGTCGCATACCTTTGATTTCCAATCCTGGACAATCTTCTCCTTGTGGTTTATCCAGTTCTCTCCAAAAATATCCATAGGCTTCTGTTCGGAATGATCGAAGTGAAGATCACCTATTGCATAAATCATATACGCACCTCTCTTAGCTAAATTGCAGGTTAATCTTATTGTAACTTTTGCCTAACCTCTCCAGGGCTTCTTCCTCCCTCATCTGGCAGGTAAATATTATAATCTGCCTATTTTCAAAACTTGCTATATAATTCAGTATATTTTCAAGTCTCGTATCATCATACTGCGAAAAGCATTCATCCAGAAATATTGGTAAATTACTTGAAATCAACTCATCAACAATACCCATTCTCAATCCGAAGTACATTTGGTCCAATGTTCCACCGCTTAGGTTTTCCAAGGGAATTAGCCTGTTTCCATCTGATTGGACCAGATTAAAACCAAGATTTCTGTCTATCTTCACGTCTGAATATCTACCTGATGTAATCCTGCCAATGAAATCCCCAACCCTCTTATTTAAGGAAGGTGCAAATTCCCTGTGTATTTCACCTGATAGGGCTTTGATCCTAGCTCTAGCCAATTCAAGTGACTCTTTCCTCTTCGTGAGAGAGGATTTCTTGACAATCAGTGCCTGTATCTTTTCCTGTAATATCATCTC
>CALGAG010000169.1 GCA_937951995.1 uncultured Bacillota bacterium | reverse complement strand
GGATGTGGCATCCAATTTGGGTCTCCAATAAGAAGATCCAAAATTACAGCGACAAGAATATCAACCATTGTTCACACCTACAAGAGAATATATGTAGTCCATGTCGAGACTTTCCCTTACCACCTGACTGAATCTATCAATCTCAGATTCCAATCTCTCAATATCCTCACTATCAAATTCACTTTTTTCTTTTCCCTCAATTATTGAATCCTCATCAGCAATATCCATTACTGTATACGGAACAACTCCCACCACAGGAATCCCCAGCTTATCCTGAATCATTTCAATCCCAGGGTCAAGCAGGGTCTTGTCCCCCCTGAACTTGTTGATTATCATTCCCTTTATCCTGTTTCTTTCCTCAGGCTCAAGAAGCATGACAGTGCCATATAGGGCTGCAAAGGCTCCTCCCCTATCTATGTCTGTGACTAGAAGCACAGGTGCATCAGCCATTTCAGCCATTCCCATGTTTACGATATCATCCTGGCGAAGGTTAATCTCCGCGGGGCTTCCTGCACCTTCAATAACGACTATGTCATTCTCATTCTGAATCTTTTCATATGTGTCCATAATACTTTTCTTGAGTGTTTTCCTATACTGAAAATACTCCCTGGCCTCCATAAGACCCATTTCTTCCCCATGTACAATAACCTGGGATCCAGTATTTGTATCCGGTACTAGAAGTATTGGGTTCATGTTCACCTGAGGCTTTTTCCCAGCTGCTACAGCCTGTATGGCCTGGGCTACACTTATCTTCTTTCCTTCTGGTGTGAAGCTGTATTCCCTGGACATATTCTGGGACTTGAAGGGATACACATTGTAGCCATCCTCAGTGAAAATCCTGCATAATGCCATTGCAGTCATACTTTTGCCAGCGGATGATGTTGTTCCTTGTATCATGATCCTGCTCATCAAATCACTCCTTCTTGATATGAAATTTATCTCCTCTGAGATATGACAATTCTACATGAAGGATAATTTTTTTACAACCATTCATTTTTATAATATGAGTCCTGGATGCTCAAAGGAACTTTCTCCTAAAAACGTTTACAATCTGACATAAATCCGATAAACTTGATGTATACAATATTTAGAGGTGATTTGATGGTAAAATCTATTGATGACAGGAAAAAGGAATATGCAAGGCTTATTATAAACCTGGGCGTAAACATCCAGAAGGGAGAGCCCTTGGTTATAAAGGCACCCATTGAAGGAGCGGATTTTGTAAGGCTTCTTGCCCAGGAGGCCTACAAGAAAGGAGCCAGCGATGTTCATATAAACTGGTATGATGACAGTCTGACAAGGATGAAGTATGACAATGCTCCCATGGAAGTCTTTGAAGAGTATCCACAGTGGAAGGCTGATGCGGAAAAGTACTATGCTGAAAAGGGATGCGCCTTCATCTCCATATCCGCTGCTGACCCGGAGCTTCTGCAGGGAGTTGACCCCAAGAAGATTGCAGCCTTTAACAAGGCAGCTGCAATAGCCAACAAGGAGAATATGAAGTATACCATGAACGACCTTAACTCCTGGTGTGTACTTTCAATTCCAACAACAGGCTGGGCTAGGAAGCTCTTTCCGGACCTGGACGGTGAAAGGGCAGTGGAAAGACTGTGGGAGGCCATATACGAAGCCACCAGAATGAATATGGAAAACCCCCTTAAGGCCTGGGAGGACCACCTTAAAGCCCTTGCCGATCGTGTGGAGTATATGAACAAGATGAATTTTAAGTCACTTCACTACAAGTCCTCCAATGGAACCGACCTCCAAGTAGACCTTCCTGAAGGCCACATCTGGAGCGGTGGTGGAGGGGACAATTCCAAGGGAGATTACTTCGTTGCAAACATCCCAACAGAAGAGGTCTACACAATGCCTCACAAGGATGGTGTAAATGGAGTGGTCTTCAGCACTAAACCACTTAACAGAAGTGGAAACATAATCGATGGGTTCAAACTTGTTTTCAAGGATGGGAAGGTAGTTGACTACTCTGCACAAAAAGGAGAGGAGTTCCTGACTGAACTCTTTGATATGGATGAAGGAGCCAAAAGACTTGGGGAGGTTGCCCTTGTACCCTTTAGTTCCCCCATAGAGAAGGCTGGGATCCTCTTTATGAACACACTTTTTGACGAAAATGCCAGCTGTCACTTTGCCTTTGGGAAGGCATATCCTACAACCATAAAGAACGGTCCAGACATGTCGGATGATGAACTTGCATCTCATGGTGTCAACAACTCACTTACACATGTTGACTTTATGGTGGGAACAAGTGATATGTCCATCGTTAGAACAAGCCAATCAGGAGATATGGTACAAATATTCAAGGATGGCGAATGGGTCATTTAACCTTTGTAAAAACAGTGTCCATTTTTTTGGACACTGTTTTAATTATACCTCTTTAAGCTGCTTAATTACATAATTTGGCAGTGCAAATGCACCCTGGTGAAGATCTGAATTGTAGTACTTGGTCTCAAGTCCAAATGCCTCCCATTCCTCCCTCTTTTGGTCCCTTGTGGGATGGAGTCCCTTGCTTGCAAACCCAAATAGCCAATGGCCGCTTGCATAGGTAGGCATGTGGAATTGGTAGACCTCACACACATCGAATATTGATTTAAGCTTCTTGTGAGCCTTTTTCATCTCCTTGGCGTAATTTGGGAAGTATGGACTTTCATGCTGATTTATAAGTATCCCATTCCCATTAAGGGCCTTGTAGCAGTCGGTGTAGAACTCAGTTGTGAAGAGTCCCTCCCCTGGTCCAATTGGATCAGTTGAATCAACCAGGATAAGGTCATACTCATCCTTTTTCTCCTTGATAAACTTTATGCCGTCAACATAGTTGTGGTTTACCCTCTCATCGTCAAAGCTTGAGGATGTCTGTGGCAGGTATTCCCTGCAAAGGTCCACTACCCTCTGGTCGATTTCCACAAAGTCAATTGATTCAATATGCCCATATCTTGTTAGCTCCCTTACGGTCCCACCATCTCCACCGCCAATGACAAGAACCTTCTTAATATTTGGGTTAACTGCCATTGAAACATGTACAATCATATCGTGGTAGATGAACTCATCCTTTTCATTGACCATCATAAGACCGTCAAGGGTGAAGAACCTTCCAAAGTCGTATGAATCAAAAAAGGCTATCTTCTGGAATGGAGTCTGCTCTGAATAGATCTGCTCCTTTACCTTTATTGAAAACTTGCATGTTTCTGTATTTTTTTCCGAATACCAAAGCTCCACAAAATCCCTCCTAGTAGTTTCTTCCGTAGTATATTTCGTGCATTTCCTGGTTAAGCTTGTCCAGAATCTCTGACTTCTGTCTTCCTGTAAGGTCCTCTTCCTTCAGCTCAAAGAGATAATTGTCCAGAACCAGCTCCTTTAGGATCATCTTGGTGTGAAATATGTTTTCCTGATACACATTAACGTCTATGCTGTTGTACATATCCCTGGTTTCCTTGGAGATATAGTCTTGGATGGAATTGATTTTATGATCCTTGAAATGCTTAGTTCCGTCAACATCCCTTGTAAAACCCCTGACCCTGTAATCGCAGGTGACTATATCGGAATCAAAACTTCCAAATAGGAAATCCAGTGCCTTAAGGGGTGAAATCTCACCACAGGTGGAAACGTCAATGTCGACCCTGAAGGTCATGATCCCCCTGTCTGGGTGATACTCTGGATAGGTGTGAACGCTGATGTGACTCTTGTCCAAATGTCCAATCACGTTCCTTGGATTCGCAATCAGGTCCCCCTTGTTGCAGGATGCATCTACCGTAATATCTGGAAGTGGCTCCTCGGTTATGAGCAGGTTTACACTTGCTCCCTGGGGCTCATAATCCTGTTTGGCAATGTTAAGAAGGTTTGCACCAATTATGTTTGTTACCTCCACAAGAATTTCCGTCAGCCTGGTGGAATTATACTGCTCATCGATATACTCGATGTACTTTTCCTTGTCCTCGGGTGATACGGCATAGCAAACATCGTAGATGTTAAAGCTAAGGGTCTTTGTGAGATTGTTGAATCCATACAGTTTTAGTTTTTCCATTTTCCATCCCTTTCATTCTGTATTTAGAACAAATTCATGACTTTCGATTCTTTGAAAATTCATGAATATTGTATAATAAATACAGACTGTTTACAATAATGTAGGACGAAAAAAATCGGAGGGTCTCCCCTCCGATTCCAAAGTCATTAGTTACTTCCGCCTCTTCTCATCTGTCCGCCACCTTGGCCAAATCCGCCTTCCTTTGCTCCAAAGCCTTCTCCGTCCATGGCTCTAAGTCCATTGCCCTGACCACTGCCAGCTCTCTGGCCAAAAAGACCAGTTCCTTGAAGAAGCTGCTTTTGAGTTCCGTCACAGCTTTCAAAAGCTGTAAGTAATCTGTCTGCTTCTTCCTCTGAAATCTCACCAGCTTCAAGCATCTCTTCAATCATGGCTTTCTTCTGTGCAAGAGCCGCAGCGCTGAAATCATCATATACGCCTAGGTCCTTTGCCACATCTCCAAGGGTCTCACCCTCTTCTCTCATTGCATAGATCTCTGCTGAATCCTTGCCACTAAGATCTTCAAGGATAGCCAATGGCCCCCAGCTGGCATCTGCAAATGCAACGCTCATCGTACCGAATACCATTACTGCCACTGCTAAAACCAAAACTGACTTTTTCATTTTTCAACACTCCTTTTCTTGTTTTCCTTCTATGTTTCAAGTATAGAGAAAAGTTGTGATGAAAATATGATGAGTAGGTGTAAAATTTATTTATTTATCGGAACTCTGAAAAAGAAGTCCGAGCCCTTCCCAGGTGTGCTGTTTACACCAAAATCAATATTGTGTGCCTGGAAAATGCTTTTGGCTATGGAAAGACCGATACCAGAGCCGCCTGTTTCCCTGTTGCTGCCGTTGACCTTGTAATACCTGTCCCAAATATGCTCAATCTGGTCCGGCGCAATCCCTGTGCCTGTATCCTTAACGTGGGTTTCCAGGAAATCATCCTTTTCAAAGATCTCTATAGTGATACTCCTACCCTTTTCAGTGTGATTCAGTGCATTTGAGATGAAGTTGTGGAATACCTGCTCCAGTCTTCTTCTATCCACCCAAACATTATGAAGATCCTCCTGTGTAGTGACCTGTATGTCCACTCCCTTTTGCTGGGCTGCTACTGAATACTTAAGGGCCGATGCCTGTGCAAGCTCTGCCATGTCAACCTCCTCATGCCAAAGCTCAATGTTTCCCGACTGTATTCTGGATAGGTCCAGCATGTCATCCACCATTCTTCCAAGTCGTTGGGATTCCTCGATTATTATATCAAGATTCTCCTCCCTGCTTTCCGGGTCATCCCTGTGGATGTCCCTGCTCATTTCGGCGTAGCCCCTGATCAACCCCAGGGGTGTTCTAAGTTCATGGGAAACATTTCCAACAAGGTCCTTTCTCAACCTGTCTACCTTGTAAAGCTCCTCTGCCATCATGTTGAAGTTTTTTGCAAGGGCACCAATTTCATCCTTCGTTTCCACATCCACCCTTGCCTCCATGTTCCCGGCAGCCAAGGCATTTACTGATCTGTTCAGTTTCATGATTGGCCTTAGGAATACCCTGGAGAAAAATGTTCCAATGAAAATGGAGACAACTATTAGTATGAGAGATATGTTAAGAAGCTGCCTTTCCAGTATCTGCACCGTTTCATTGATTGGTTCAATTGGAAGACTTGTGGTGATGACAGTATTTCCATCCTCAAATAGTCTGGAGTAGGTGAAGAGCTCAGTGCTCTGCCTTTGATGAACCATTGTGGTGGTGGCTTCTCCACTTCTTAGGAGCTCCTCCAAATATTCACCCCTAAGAACCCTAAATCCAGGTGCCTGACCACGGCCCATTGTGTTTCCAGTGGAATAGAGGATTCTACCATCAACCGTACTCAGCTCTGTCGCTATGCTTCTGTCCATAAAAACAAATTCAGCACTTTCAACAAAGGACTCTGCATCCTCATTGTAAAGCTCTGTCAATTCTTCTGTTGTTTCTTTAAGTATGTCTACCCTGCTTTTCATATAGCTGCTTTCAAGAAAAACCCTCTGATAGATCCAAAGTATACCAACGGATAATATGGTCACAAGGAGCATTCCAAGAATCAGCTTGTGGGATATTTTCTTCATCATTTCTTCTCCCCTGTGTCCAGTTTATATCCTACTCCCCATACAGTTTCAATCAGGTGTTTGTAGGGTTTTAGTCTTTCCCTAAGCATCTTGATATGGGTGTCCACAGTCCTGTCCTCTCCGAAGAAGTCAATACCCCATACACCGTCAAGGATTTGCTGTCTGGTAAGGGCTCGGTTCCTATTCTGGACTAAATAGACCAAAAGGTCATACTCCTTAGGGGTCATTTTAACAGCTTCCCCATCCATGTAGACAGTATGTCCTTCAAAATCAACCTTTATTCCTTCAACCTGGAATGTCTTAGGTTCATCCTCAGCCTCTTTATTGTTTCTCCTTATGACAGCCTTTAGTCTTGCCATAAGCTCCCTTGGACTGAAGGGCTTGACCATATAGTCATCCACCCCAAGCTCAAAGCCAAATAACCTGTCATACTCCTCTCCCCTTGCCGTTAGCATGATTACAGGCACAGATGACTCCTTCCTGATTTCTCTCAACACAGTCCAACCGTCCACCTGTGGCATCATTACATCAAGGATCACAGCCTGGTAGTCCCTTTCCGAAAACTTCTCCAGGGCTTCACTGCCATTTTCAGCCTCATGGCAGGTAAAGCCTTCAGAGATAAGATACTCTCGAATTAGTCTTCTCATTTTCATTTCATCATCAGCAATTAGTATATTCCTCATATTAATCTCTCCCCTATCTCCGTTATACCCAAAACAAGGACATTACAGTCCCATACCACAATTATATGGTATTTCTGTGATGAAATTATGATGAAAAAAATAACAGGATTTCTCCTGTTATCTAGCGTGTTCCCTCTTTATTTTTATCTTGTCCTTTAAGACTGCATACAGTATGCTTGCTGCAATTGCTCCAAACAGTCCCTGCATGATGTTTGCCGGGAAATTTACAAGTGCCGCCTTCATTCCATACATGAATATCTCTGCTGCATAGTAGCCGGTTGCCATTACAAGTCCACCAATTCCTGCTGCCAAGAGTGGCATTTTTCTTCCCCAGGCGGTGTCAAATAGCATTCCTGCCACAAAGCCTTCCAGGCCCTTGGCGACAAAGGTTATCGGAGCATACACTCCCCAGCCAAGGAGTATGTCAGCTAGAGCCGATCCCAGGCCTCCAACCAGGAAACCTCCCTTTTTACCAAACATGAATGCCGCCATAAAAATTACCATATCTCCCAGATTCAGATAGCCGACACTGGCAGGTGCCGGTATTTGTATTATCATGGTCATTACAACTGTAAGGGCCATAAAAACACCATAGGTTACAATGCTGTTTGTTTTGGACATCTCTACACCCCATTTGCTTTAATTGTACCGCTACACTATTTTGTATATAGCTACTGTATCTATCTTTATAATAACACTTAATTTTTAATTTTACAAGCCCCCTCAAAAAAAAAGAGCTAAAGCCAGCCCTTTTTCCTTAGAAACCTTATCATAAATGCAGTTATAATCCCGGAGATAAGCCAAAATATGAGGTATCCATACTTCCAGTCAAGCTCAGGAAAGTAGATGAAATTCATTCCATACACCCCTGCCAGAAATGTAAGAGGGATGAATATTGTTGAAAAAATTGTAAGTATCTTCATAACCTCATTTGTCTTGTAGCCAACGCTTGAAAGGTATGTATCCAGCATTCCCGAGCATATGTCCCGGTAGGTCTCAACGATATCTATCATCTGGATGACATGGTCGTAAATGTCCCTGAAATACAAGGCAATCCTATCGTCTATCTCAACAAACTCTCCTCTTGCAAGGGAACTGGTCAAGTTCCTTGTTGGCCAGAGTATGTTTCTGATATATACCAGTTCTCTTTTTAGATGGTATATGCTTCCAAGAATATCCTTGTTGGGGTTTTCCAACAATCTGTCCTCAACTGAGTCAATTTCATCACCTATGTTTTCCAGGAGGAGGAAGTAATTGTCCACCACAGAGTCAATGAGGCTGTAGAACAGCTCAAGTGCACCATGCTTTCTCAGGGACAAGGAATCCTTTAGTCTTTCATGTATGTGTTTGAAGCTGTCTGTGTCGTATTCCTGAAATGTTATAACCATATTATTGATCAATATAATTGAAATCTGCTCTGTGTCCAGTTGACCATCCTCATTGAAAAAGATATTCTTTGTTACTGTGAAAATGTAGCCGTCGTACTCCTCAACCTTTGGAATCTGGGAAACATTTAGTATGTCCTCCTGTACCAGGGGATGGATATTAAAAAGATCGCTTATTTCCCTAACTGTTTCAGGCTTCCTAAGACCGATCACATCCAACCAAACCGTACTGTCATGCTCCACTATTGGAAACCCTTCCAATGATGTCAATCTTTCGCTGGCAATGTCCTTTTCTGTGTATCGGGTCAGTATTATCAATTGGTCCCCTTCACCTTGTCCGGTGTATTGGAGGGTTCCAGGTGGCAGATTGACAGTTTTACCGATATTCTTAATTTCTCTGGTCATATGATCGCCTCCAAGACATAAAAAAACAGGTAGATTTCTCTACCTATTTATACCCAATTATTCATTTAAATCAGTGTACAGCTGCCTGCTTTGCTGTTTTTGCCCTTTTTTGGGCTGCAATTGCTGTATTTAACTCAATTCCTTCATTACGTATCAGCATAAATGATGCTATACTGGACAATAGGTCGGCTATTGGATACGAAAGCCATACCCCTGCAGCCCCCATATTAAAGCCCTTAACCAAAAGCAGGGATACTGGAAGCATGATTACCAGCTGCCTTAGAACAGCCACGGAAATGGACATCTTGGCTCTTCCACTTGCCTGGAAGTAGAAGATTGACACATAGTATATGCTTATTACCGGGAATACTGCTATCATTGTTCGGAAGGCCTTGGTGGCTTCGCCAATGATTGCCCTATCCTCAATGAATATCCCGATAAGCTGTGGTGTGAACAACATTGCAACCGCCCACATGACAAAGGATGTTATCCCTGCGTACACTATGGTCTTGTTCATAAGGGATCTTAACCTTGAGAAGTTTCTCGCTCCCACATTGTATGCCGCTATTGGCTGCATGGCAGATGCTATTCCAAATATGGTTATGAAAAGGAACATATAGAGCTTGGATACGACTCCAAGAACGATGATTCCCTGATCTCCTGCCGTACTTGTCAGAAGGCTGCTCAGAACTCCCATGAGGATCCCATCCTCAGCCTCTGTTATAAAGGCCGACACCCCCACAAGGAGGATTGGCGCTATGAGCTTAGAATCAAGCTTGAATTTCAATGGAATATTGTAGCTTTTTCTCATCTTTGTATAGTGGTAGAAGGCATAGGTGAATCCTGCAATCTGTGAGAAAGCCGTTGCCATGGCTGCTCCCTGAACTCCCATTCCCATACCCTGTACAAGAATGAAATCCAATACTATATTGATAATGGCTCCAATACTTGTGCTTATAATTGATATTCTTGGATTTCCAAGTGCTATCATATTGTGGGAAATAAATATTGTCATGCTTAAAAATGTAATACCGATGCTTATTATTCCAAGATATGTAGCAGCCAGACTACTAATGTCAGGTCCAGCTCCCATGATTCCAACAATCTGATTTCTAAAAAGGAATATTCCAATTGCCACTGGAACCATAATTGTAAATACAAGAGAAAATCCTGTTTGGAGGACCTGTCTTGCCTTTCCAATGTTGTTGTTCCCGTTGTGTCTTGAAAATGCCGTAGCAGTTCCCACTGCTATCATTATGCTCACTGCCATGAGAATTCTCTGTAGCGGAAAAATCACAATCAATGCTCCGATGCCCTCTCCACCTACCTCTCTTCCCACGAAGAAAGTATCCACCATGCTATACAGTTCACTGACCAGCATTGATAAAATTACCGGTATTGAAAACCTGAAAAGCAATTTGCTGATTTTCTCCACCCCAAATTCCTTGTTACTCATAATAAAACCTCCAGTTGATATATATATATTATCATCCTGGAGGAATTAAGCTATTCACTGGATTAGGCAGTATTTCGGATTGTTTTGGGCAAATGGGGAAAATGAGTTTTTTGCAAAAGCTTAAAATAGTACATGAATTTTATGGTTTCTGTCCATAGTTCAATGTATATAGCATACAGCCGTTGGGTTTTACTGTTGCGATAATGTTGAAAACATTGGCTCTCCTTCCATAGTAGAAGCTAACATTTGGATGGACGTAATTATCCAGAAGGGTCCATTGCTCTCCAGACAACCTCTCTGGTCTGCCAAGGAAAATCCACTTGTCATAAACCGAACCGTAGCTTCTGTTAAGGTCATACTTTGTAATCTGAAAGTCTCCATCCATGTTGTACAGGTTTATTGAAATCTTCTTTTCCTTGAGCTTTGTGGGCAAGCTGTGACTGTAGATGTCCTCCTGTGTTACTCTTGTTGGATTGTAAAGGAGTATCTGATAACCCTCGTCTGACCTGCAGACAAGGTAGCCGTCGCCCTTGTCCAGGATTTCATCACCTAGAAGGGACAGAAACTTGTATGCATAGAATGAGGGCTTGTTGAGATAGTTGGCTGTAAAGATGCCACTTCCACCGAAAAAGGTCTCGTTGTCCAAAACTGTATCCTTTGTTATCTCATCCATCATCTGTAGGACCATCCTCTTGTTCTCCACTGTGTAGCTGTAAAGAATGTATGGTGCCATAAAGAGGGTGTCATGGTTGGGGTTTATCTCCTCTGTTGGAAATACTGGCTCCAGGTCATGGGGACTCATTTCAAGCCATTTGTCCAGGTCAGGGTATATGTGTGAAAATGTCCTTTTGAAATCCTCAATAATGTACTTTTCAACATATCTTGTTGATATTACTGGAAAGAGTCTAAGGTCCTCCAAAAATTCAAGAATGTTTTCAACCCGGGTCCAGTTTATGAACATCCTGTTTTTGCCCCTGTATATGTCCATATCATCTGAGAATAGATTGTTCACCAGACAGTATCTAAAGCCTATCTCACTTTGGATTTCTCTAAGTACCCTTCTGTTTTCCTCCTCAAGGAGGAGGGAAATATCTCCAAGGTCTATCACTGTTGGCTTTAGTGCCTTCTCATCAGACTCCTTCTTGAGGTCAATGTCAAGCTTGAAGATCCTGTTGTCAAAATTGAACCTTTCATAGTCAGATAGATAGGTCT
Source organism: uncultured Bacillota bacterium (assembly GCA_937951995.1). Lineage (GTDB taxonomy): Bacteria > Bacillota > Clostridia > Tissierellales > Tissierellaceae > Gudongella. The sequence continues at coordinate 2,097 of CALGAG010000169.1, read as the reverse complement.
CCAGATAGGGAAGTGCTTCCTTAAGATTAATGTAATCGATCTTTCTCATTTTCTCCAGCTGTTTTTCAGATACCTTGTTCTTCTTTCTGTATTGGAGGGGCGTCAGCTTATAGTGGATTTTAAAGTGCTTGTTATAATACCTTGGATGTGAAAATCCAACCTCCTCGGATATTTCGCTGATGGATTTGTCAGTATCCAGAAGCAACTTTGTTGATTCCTCAACCCTTATCTGGTTCAGGTACTCATTGAAGCCGTGGCCAAAAACCTCCTTTATCTTGTAGGACAAATACTGGGAGCTTAAGAACTCCTGCTTTGCAATGTCCTGAAGACTTACCTTGTCCATGTAGTTGTTGCTCAGGTACTTCATTATCCTGTGATACCTCTCTAGCTGAATTTCATCCTCCTTGAGGCTTTCCTCGTCGTAGAATAGGTAGTGAAAGTTGTTTAGGAGGTGGTACATCAAGGAAAGTAGATTGTCCTCAATCTGGTCCTCGTAGTCATCCAGCTTGGACACCGCTTCATATACAAGAATTGAAATAAGGGTCCTGAGCTGGTAGTACTTCTCCTCCTCCTGGGCATTGTCATCTGAGGTATTGGTGTAGTAGAATGTATCCCTTGCATCCTCATAGTACCTCTCAAAAAATCCCGGGTCTATCTGGAGGATCAGCACCAGGTTCTCACCCATACCCTCCATTCTGTATACCTCGTTGGGATTTATTATCTCAAGTTCCCTCTTATCCAGTACATAGGTTTCACTCTCAATCCCTATCCTTACTGATCCCTCCAGGACAAAAATAACCTCGATGGCGTCTTGCCAGTGAAGGGGGTATTGGTCTATGGAGGCAAGGAATATGTTTATGGGTAAGTCCTTCATGTATTCAACGTATTCTTTTCTCATGTGATATTCCTTTCTTTATTGTTTAAAGATGATAATGTGTGTGCTATAATATATTGTCAATCAGTATTAGATTACCCATTTTAGATGGAGGTGTCCCATGGAAAAGGAAAAATATGTACCGGAAATAAAATCACAGCTAAGAAGCAGGTCAGTTGTTGTTCCAGAGGTTATATACAGGGCCAGCGGAATAAAGATCCTAGGGACCAGAATCAAGTCCCTCCTGTTTTCAACTGATGTTGCCATCATAAAGAACAACAATGCCAATTCAATAATGGCCGTGTACCCATTCACCCCGCAGCTATCAATAACCCACGCAATCCTTGAGGTTGCAAGTGTGCCCGTTTTCGTTGGTGTTGGTGGGGGGCTGACCTCGGGACCGAGGTCCATACAGATAGCCCTACAGGCTGAACTCTTGGGTGCCTATGGAGTGGTTGTAAACGCTCCAACCAAGAATGATGTCATAAGGGAAATGAAGTCTGTAATTGACATACCAATAGTGGCCACGGTTGCCTCCCTTGAAGATGACTATCTTGGAAAGCTTGAGGCTGGTGTTAGCATCCTAAATATTTCAGGGGGCCCTAAGACCTCCCAGATGGTTATGGAGATACGGTCAAAGGTTGGCAAGGAAGTACCCATCATTGCAACTGGAGGGGCAACGGAAGCCAGCATCCTAAGGACCATAGATGCCGGTGCAAATGCCATCACCTATACACCCCCTACTTCAAGCGAGATATTTGCCGAGGTTATGAATGCATATAGAAATTCCTATTAAAAGACCCTGTGAAGGGTCTTTTCCATTGAGACTTAGAAAAACGAGGTCCCTCCGCTGACGGTCGGGATGACTGTAAAATTCAGGCTGTGGTCTCTTTTTTCTTGGGCTTAAGGAAGGCAAATCTTGTCTCACTTGCTATCACAGCCAGAAATATTGTTGTGCACCCAATCAAGAACTTGGCTGATATTCCCTCCCCAAGGATAATTACTCCAAGCAGGCTTCCAAATACAGCCTCAAGGCTAAGTATTATTGCAGTGTGGGTTGATGTGGTGTACCTCTGTGCAATGTTCTGAATAAGGAAGGGTATCATTGTACTGAACAAGCCCAAGTAAAGCAGGGTTGAAAGAAGTCCTGATTCCATCTGAACCACAGGAGGCTCCAACAGGAAGGCCAAGATCAGTGAAAGTACAGCTGCCAGGGAAAACTG
>CALGAG010000168.1 GCA_937951995.1 uncultured Bacillota bacterium | reverse complement strand
TTGCATATACACTGCAGGTTGTGGCTCAAAGGCATGCAAAGCCATCCCATGCGGCTATTGCCTTAAGTACAGAGGCTGTGTTTGCAGCTCTAGGAGGGGCAGTTCTTTTAGGTGAGATAATGTCACTTAGGGGTTACTTTGGGGCATTCCTCATGCTTGCTGGGATGCTGATTTCACAGGGGGATAATATTATAGACAGAGGCAGGAGGAAGAAGGCAACAAGCTAATATATTTAGAGAAAACGGCCCATGGGCCGTTTTTTTTGTGCTGAAAATTAATTTGTCATAATCAGGTCACAATTGTAATCCATAATAAAGACAAAGGTAAGATCAGACGAGGAGGAATTGAGATGATGATAATCGTAGCTTTGTTACTTGGAGTGGTCATCTATTACCTGCTTACAGGTGATAATCCTGTAGGCAGGGGACCAGTCAGAGGCAATGGTCCTGAAGACAAGCTAAATGAAAGGTTTGTACAGGGAGAAATCAGTGAAGAGGAATATTTAAGAATGAAGGAAGTACTAAGAAAATAAGGGGGTGTGAATCATGATGTTTAACAGGGGATTTTACAGATTTGGAATTGGAAAATGGTGTGGGTTTTTTGGAGGCTGGGACCTTCTGATTGGGATAGGTCTATTGCTTGGAGCAATAGCACTTGTCCTTTGGATCAGGTCAAGAAACAGAGGCAGCAGGGAGGATTCATATCTGGAGACATTGAAGGACAGATTCGTGAGAGGTGAAATCACAGAGGAAGAGTATCTTAGCAAGAAAAACATATTGGAAAGGAAGTAGATGTGATGATGAAAAAGATAATAGCAGTTTTATTGATTTTGGCGGTTGTATTTACTGCAGGAGGCGTATTTATGAGTTATAACTCATATGCAATGGGATTTGGAGGCTACTACAATGAAGAGGAGCCTGAGGAATTCTACAGGGGCGGTATGCATGGAAGAGGCTACATGAATCCCTATTGGGAAGATGAAGGATACAGGACACCCGTAGATGACAATGAAGATGTGAATGTATGGCCATACAGGGGGTATCAATACCCTAACCATCCAATGTGGAGGTATTTTGAGGACGGTGAATATCCCCAATGGGAAGACTTTGATGAAGATCAGGGTTATTTCAGGGGATGTCATGGTTACTTCTACAGGGATGAAGTTATAGAGAACTAGGATTGAGGGTGAAGTGATGGATTTTAGTATACTCCTTGTGGAGGACCAGGAGGAAATCAGCTCCATAGTAGGGAAATACCTGAGCAAGAACTCCTATAAATATGATATAGCTAAGGATGGATTTGAAGCCCTGGAGTTTTTTTCTCAGGGATCATACCATCTGGCGGTTCTTGACATTATGTTGCCTGGAATCGATGGATTTCAGGTCCTTCAGGAAATAAGAAAGACCTCTGAAATCCCTGCCATCATGCTGACAGCCCGTGAACAGGAAGCTGACAGGATCAAGGGATTTGAGCTTGGTGCGGATGATTATGTTGTCAAGCCCTTTAGTCCCAGGGAGCTTATGAAAAGGATAGAGGTCCTGCTCAAGAGGGTATACAATGAAGCCAATGAGATTGTTCTGGCTGTTGGAAATCTGAGGTTGTATACAAGGAGCATGAGGCTCTTAATGGGTGAGATGGAGGTTGAGATAACCTCAGCAGAGTACAAGCTCCTTCATACCTTTATGAAGAACAAGGGCTTGATTCTGACTAGGGACCAGCTTATTGAGAAGTCCTTCGGTCACGATTATGAGGGCTATGACAGGACAATAGACACCCATATAAGGAGACTGAGGAGAAAGATTGAAGATGACCCTAAGAATCCTCAATATATAGTGACAAAGTATGGTGTTGGCTATCAGTTTGGAGGTGAAGGTGCATGACCATAAGAAAGCTTCTACTGATTGTGATGGTCCTTGTGGTGGTGCTTTC
>CALGAG010000167.1 GCA_937951995.1 uncultured Bacillota bacterium | reverse complement strand
AAGGTTGCAATAATCGGAGGGGGAGCCTCCGGCATGATGGCTGCAATAAACTGTGCCTACACAGGCGCCCGGGTTGTACTACTGGAAAGGAACGATCGGGTGGGCAAGAAGCTTCTTGCAACAGGCAACGGTAGATGCAACTACACAAATGAGAATATGAGGATGGATTTTCTCCATGGAGAGGACCACCAGTTTATAGAGATGGTGATGGAAAAGTTTGGCAGGGACCAGACACTGGACTTTTTCGAGAAGCTTGGAATCACACCTGCAAACGAGGGAGACGGTAAGATTTTCCCCCTTTCCTTCCAGAGTTCGTCCATGCTTGATGTCCTGAGATACGAGATGGAGAGGACGGGGGTTGAAGTCCTTACTGATTCATATGTGGTTGAGATAACAAAAAAGAAGAACTTTATCATAAGGCTGAAAACGGGAGAGGCCATAGAAGCCCACAGGGTGGTTTTGACAACCGGAGGCAAGGCAATGCCTGTAAGCGGGTCAGACGGCAACGGCTACAGCCTCGTGAAGCCTCTGGGGCATGGTACAAACAATATCACGCCAGCCCTTGTTCAGCTTAAGCTGGAAGGGGACAAGTTCAAGCAGATAAACGGTGTAAAGTTCGTAGGAAGGGTATCCCTCCATATCGATGGACTTCCGATTAAGGAAGACTTTGGGGATGTTCTCTTCACAGACTATGGAATATCGGGACCGCCCGTACTTCAGATCAGCAGGGAGGCCATCCGTGCCCAGGAGGCTGGAAGGGACACTAGGGTAAAGGTCTCAATCATCAGTGAAAAGTCCAAGGATGAGGTATTTTCATACCTGAGGGAGAGGTTTGAAAACATGCCTGAAAGGACCCTGGAGTTTGGGCTCATTGGATTTATCAACAAAAGGCTGATCCTCCCAATCATCAAGGAGCTGAACCTTGACAAGTACAAGGCCGTTGGAAAACTTGAAAACAGGGAGATTAGTGCCCTGGCAGACCTGCTTACCGGCTGGGAATTCCAAGTTACCGGCAATAAGGGCTGGGGACAGGCCCAGACAACAGCCGGGGGGATAATAACAAAAGACATCGACCCTGACACCATGGAATCAAGGCTAGTAAAGGGACTCTTCTTTGCAGGGGAGGTTCTGGATGTTGACGGGGACTGTGGAGGCTACAATCTACAGTGGGCCTGGTCAAGCGGATACCTGGCCGGACTTTCAGCTGGAATCCTTCCAATCAGTTGATCAAATTAATGTGAAATCGAACACTAAATATGTTAAAATATTCATGGCGTAAAATGGAATGAAAATCAAGCAGCGCAGGAGGATAAGATGTTTGGATTAAGAAAAAGGCTAGGCGAGCTGGAGGAAAGCAATAACCCAATCAAGGTCTGTCTTGTAGGGGCAGGACTAATGGGTAAGGGACTTGTCAGTCAGCTGATGCGGGTTGATGGGATGACACCAGCAGTTGTTGTCAGCAACAAGGTCCAGGATTGCGTGGATGCCTATACAATGGCTGGAATCCACAAGTCGGATATTGTAATAGCAAGAAATACAAGTGATATAGACAATGCAGTAAGGGCAGGTAAATTTGTGGCCACAGACCTGTGGGACATGGCCGTCAGGGCCGGAATGACAGATGTTGTGGTGGATGCCACAGGAGTTCCGGATACAGGTGCAAGGATTGCAACAACCTCAATCATGCAGGGAAAGGACATAGTCATGCTAAACGTGGAATCTGATGTTGTGGTCGGACCCTACCTTAACCGTCTTGCCAGGCAGGAGGGAGTGGTCTATACAGGCTCTGCAGGAGATGAGCCGGGGGCGGTCATGGAGCTGTACGATTTTGCCGTGGCTACAGGCTTTGAAGTACTTGCCCTTGGAAAGGGCAAGAACAATCCCCTGGACCACCATGTGACTCCGCAGATGGTCCGTGAAAAGGCTGAAAAATCCGGGCTCAAGCCACTGAGACTAGCCTCCTTTATCGACGGTACCAATACAATGGTTGAAATGGCTGCCATGGCCAATGCGTCAGGCTTTGTACCGGATGTAAGGGGAGGACATGGTCCAAACACGACTGTGGAGGAGCTGTCCAAGGTTTACAGCCTAAAGAGTCAGGGTGGAATCCTGAACAGGTATGGAATAGTTGACTTTGCCTTCGGAGCTGCCCCTGGGGTCTATGCTATAGTCACGACAGACCTTCCCCAGGTCCACCACGAGATGAAGTTTCTCAAGATGGGGGATGGACCAAACTACGTGCTCTTCAGGCCATATCATCTCACAAGCCTGGAGACACCCATAACTATCGCAAAAGCCCATATCTACAGGGAACCATCAATAGTCCCAATTGGTGACAGGCCTGTTGCAGAGGTCATAACAAGGGCCAAGAAGGACATGAAGAAGGGCGAGTACTTTGACGGCATTGGTGAGGAGACCGTCTATGGAAGCATAGAGGAGTATACAAAGGCCAAGGAGGAGGACCTCCTGCCAATCGGACTGATAAACAGAAACGCCAGGGCAAAGGTGGATATCATGAAGGACCAATTCATCACAAACGGCATGGTTGAACTTGATACGAACACTGAGATTTACAAGCTTAGACAGCTTCAAAATCAGCAAACAACTTCTTGACAAAAGCCTGTAAATCCTATATATTATTAAACAAGTGTAAACAAATAAAGGCTATGATCAGGACAGTAGATAATCCGGACCATTCTAGAGAGGTGGCAGCGAGGTGGAATGTCGCCATGGAAGGATTATTGAAGATCACCTGTAAGCTTGACACCTGAAAACAGTAAGGGGTCACGTGAAGACGTTAAACTTTAATGAAGCGACAGGAGTGATCCTGTAATTTGGGTGGTACCGCGGAATTTTCGTCCCTAAGTCTAATTGACTTAGGGATTTTTGCATTTTACAAGGAGGAGAGATGATAAGTGAAAAGGTTTAATGAATTATCAAATGAACCGGTAAAGGATAGGGAACAGAAAATATCCGACTACTGGAAAGAGATTGACCTTCTGCACAAATCAGTGGAATCAAGAGATCCGGAAAACCCATATGTTTTCTACGAAGGACCTCCCACTGCCAACGGCAAGCCTGGAATCCATCACGTTATGGCCAGGACTTTGAAGGACCTGACATGCAGATACAAGACAATGCAGGGCTACCAGGTAAAGAGAAAGGCTGGATGGGACACCCATGGACTGCCTGTTGAGATCGAAGTGGAGAAGAAGCTTAACCTTCACAACAAGCAGGACATTGAAAATATGGGCATCAAGGATTTCAACGAGGCATGTCGTGAATCCGTATTCACCTACGAGAAGCTTTGGAGGGAAATGACGGAGAGAATGGCATACCTGATTGACCTGGATGACCCATATATCACACTTGACAACGACTATATCGAATCTGTATGGTGGATTCTGGACAAGTTCTTCAAGGAAGGCTACATCTATGAAGGTCACAAGATACTTCCATACTGCTCAAGATGCGGTACAGGCCTTGCATCACACGAGGTTGCACTTGGGTATGAGGAGATAAAGACAGAAACAGTAACAGTCAAGTTCAAGGTAAAGGACAAGGACGAGTACATCCTTGCATGGACAACAACCCCATGGACCCTCCCTTCAAACGTATGCGTCACTGTACACCCTGACCTTACCTACATCAAGGTCAAGAAGGACGAAGAGGTATATTATCTGTCCAAGGACCTGGCAGACAAGGTTCTTGGGGAGGACTATGAAATACTTGAGGAAATGCCGGGCAAGGACCTGGAATACATGGAGTACGACCAGCTTATTCCATTTATTGACGTTAAGGGCAAGGCCTTCTACGTAACCCTGGGAGACTATGTAACAACTGAGGATGGAACTGGAATCGTCCACTCGGCACCGGCATTTGGTGAGGACGACTACAACACAGGGGTAAAATACAACCTTCCCGTTGTAAACCCTGTATCAGAGGAAGGCAAGTTCACAGAGACACCATGGGCAGACCAGTTTGTAATGGATGCAGACCATGATATCATCCACTGGCTGATAGACAACAACAAGCTCTATAAGAAGGAGAAGATGCTCCACAACTACCCACACTGCTGGAGATGCAGCACGCCACTTCTATACTATGCAAAGCCATCATGGTATATAGAGATGACAAAACTAAAGGACAAGCTGGTTGAGAACAACAACACTGTCAACTGGTTCCCGGAGTTTGTCGGAGAGAAGAGATTTGGCAACTGGCTTGAGAATGTAAATGACTGGGCAATTTCAAGAAACAGATACTGGGGGACTCCATTCCCAATCTGGAGATGCGACGACTGCGGGCATCTTGAAAGCGTTGGATCAAGGCAGGACCTTATTGACAAGGCAATAGAGGACCATGTCACAATGGACATCGATCTCCACAGACCATATGTGGATGACATCCACTTCAGGTGTCCTGATTGCGGTGGAACAATGACAAGGGAAAAGGAAGTTATCGACTGCTGGTTCGACAGTGGTTCAATGCCATTTGCACAGCACCACTACCCATTTGAGCACAAGGATGATTTCGATACATTGTTCCCTGCAGACTTTATCTGTGAGGGTATCGACCAGACAAGAGGATGGTTCTACTCACTGATCGCAATATCTACCTTTGTGAAGGGACAGTCGCCATACAGAAACGTGCTGGTCAATGACCTGGTGCTGGACAAGAATGGAAAGAAGATGTCCAAGTCCAGAGGAAACACAGTTGATCCATTCAGACTGTTTGACGACTACGGTGCAGACGTCCTGAGATGGTACCTGATCCATGTATCACCACCATGGACACCGACTAAATTTGACGAGGATGGACTTAAGGAGGTAGAGTCCAAGTTCTTCAGAAGCATAAGAAACGTATACAACTTCTTCTCAATGTATGCAAATACAGATGGGATAAATCCGGAGGACTTCTTCGTGCCTTACCAGGATAGACCGGAAATAGACAGATGGATCCTTTCAAAGTTCAACACCCTGATAGAAAACTCAAAGGCCAACATGGACGAGTTTGAGCTTACAAGGGTTGTTAGGGCAATCCAGGAATTTGTGATCGAGGACCTTTCAAACTGGTATATCAGAAGGAATAGAAGAAGATTCTGGTCAACGGAGATGGACGATGACAAGAAGGCCGTCTACAATACAACCTACGAGATACTTGTGGATGTGTGCAAGCTTATAGCACCATTTGTTCCATTTATCTCAGAGGAGCTATACAGAAACCTTACAGGCAAGGAGTCAGTCCACATAGACTTCTATCCAGAGTCCAAGCCTGACCTGATAGACAAGGAACTGGAGGAGAAGATGGACCTTGTAAGAAACCTTGTAACCCTTGGAAGGGCATCAAGGGAGAATGTAAGAATCAAGGTCAGACAGCCACTTGGGGAAGTTGTGATAGATGGCAAGTACGAATCCAAGATATCCGACCTTATTCCACTTATCAAGGAGGAATTGAACGTCAAGGAGGTAGTCTTTGAGAAGGACCTTTCACAGTTCATGAACTTCTCACTGAAGCCTAACTTCAAGGTTGCAGGCCCTGTCCTAGGCTCCAAGGTCAAGGCATTTGGAAAGGCCCTATCAGAACTTGATGCAGCCGAGGCTGTTGCCAAGCTTGAAAACGGGGAAGTCATCAAGATGAACCTGGATGGGGAAGAGTTTGAAATAAACAACGACCTTGTACAGACATCGATCTCATCCAAGGAAGGCTTCAACGTGGTCATGGAGAACAACCTCTTTGTGATCCTGGATACCACACTTACACCAGAGCTTCTCAACGAAGGCTATGCAAGGGAGTTCGTGTCAAAGGTTCAGCAGATGAGAAAGTCAAACGGATATGAGATACTTGATACAATAACCATCAGGTACAACGGAAGCCATGCAATCAAGGAAGCTGTGTCAGAATACGAGGAATTCATAAAGTCAGAGACCCTGGCAACTGATGTCCAGTTCGTTGAGGACACCGGCCTTGAAAAGCAGGACCTTAACGGAGAAGAGACGGGAATTGAACTTAGCAAGAATTAACAGGGATAAATAAAGCAGGGAACAGGCTACTCGGCCTGTTCCCTGTATTGTATTTTTGACCCTATTTGTATGGAATCCTGGGTGACCAAACTGTCATAGACATGAACTCCTACACCTTCCTTAATTGCCAAATCCAGAGCATTGCCAAATTCAGGGTCCATTAGCCTGTTTGGTGTGAAGGCCATTGGTCCCTTCATCTGGATAAGAAAGAATATGTTCCCTTCGTAGCCTTCTTGGACGGCCTTGATCATTTCCATGATATGCTTTGTACCACGGACAGTTGGAGCGTCTGGAAATTTCGACAATCCATCCATTTCCAGGGTGACACCCTTGACCTCAATAAATCCTTCCCTGTCACCATCCCTGTAGTAGATGTCAAAACGGGAGTCTCCGAACTTTTGCTCACCCTTGATCAGGTCAGGAGTCCCAAACCCCTGGATTTTACCCTCCATCAGGGCATCCATGACAACCCTGTTGGGAACCTGGGAATCCATGTTCACAAGCATATCCTCCTTGTAGACTGATATGAGGGAATACCTTGTCTTTCTCTTGGTACTTAGGCCATGGTCCTGAAGGATTACCCTTGCACCGGGAAGAAGGAGTTCCCTGCACCTGCCGGTATTTTTCACATGGGCAATCTCCTCCCTGCCATTGATGAGGACGTGGGCAATAAACCTGTTGGGCCTCTTAAGAAAGGTCCCCTCCACCATATTTGAGTATTTCATAGTTAAATCAACTCCATTTCAATCATTCAATATTAACACAAATTGAATCTCCAGACAATATTAGGGTATCTAAGGACTAGTACTTAAAGGAGGATAAATAACATGAGACAATTGACAAAGATCACCATTCTAACCCTGGTCATGGCACTGCTCCTTATAGGATTTGCAGGATGTTCAGGTCTTGATGTGGCGGTGGAAGAGCCAGAAGCTCCAGGGGTTGAGAACCCTGCAAGTGAAGAACCACAGGAGCTAGTTGAGGAGGCAATAGCTGAGGATGGCTATTATACATCACCTGAAGAGGTGGCCCTTTATCTTCACACCTACGCCAGGCTTCCGGATAACTATATAACCAAAGAGGATGCAATGGACCTTGGATGGGATGCCCAGAAGGGTAACCTTTGGGATGTAACAGACAGGATGAGCATCGGGGGAAACAGGTTTGGAAACAGGGAAAGACTCCTTCCTGAAGCAGAGGGCAGACAATACTACGAGGCCGATGTAAACTACGAAGGTGGCTACAGGGGAGCTGAAAGGCTTGTCTATTCAAATGATGGACTTATATTCTACACTGGGGATCACTACGAATCCTTTGAGCAGCTTTACTAGGAGGATTGAACATGAAGATTATACTGATAGATGCAAAGAAGATGAGAGACAGGGACTTTCACGACTACTTCAGGAGGAAGCTGGGCCTAAAAGGCTACCATGGCAACAATCTGGATGCAATGTATGACGTCCTATCAACATTGAGGGAGGACCTGGTTATATATGTCTACAACTATGATACGGACATTTTGGGTGAATACGGGGAATCAATATGCAGGACCCTAAAGGAACTTGAAGGCCAAAAGGACAACATAACATTAAAAACCGTTAACATTTCCAGAAGGTATTGAATTAAGAGTAGAAAAGAAATATATTATTAACAGACAAGAGAAGTAAGAGAGGAATAATATGAAGGTGATATTTGTAACTTTGGGTTTTATTTCAGTAGGAATAGGGGCTATAGGGGCGGTGCTGCCAGTGCTACCCACTACGCCTTTTCTTTTGCTGGGATCATATTTTCTGGCAAAGGGGTCTGACAGATTCAACGATTGGCTAAAGGGGACCAAATTATATAAGGACAACCTTGAAAGCTTTGAGAGGAACAGGTCCATGACAAGGAGGACAAAGACATACCTAATGACCCTGTCATCGTCCATGATCTGGCTGAGCATTTTCATGGTGGACAAGCCCTATTTAAAGGCAATGCTTGTTGTAATAGACCTGTTCAAGTTCTATTATTTCATATTCAGGATCAAGACAGAGGAAAGGGAAGAACAAAAGGAGGGGTAGGAATGTCACTTGACCGATTGGAAAAGATCATTGAGACCACCAACAATATTGTATTTTTTGGAGGGGCTGGAGTTTCAACTGAAAGTAACATACCTGACTTTCGAAGTGAAAGCGGAATATATGCCACAAAAAACAAGTATGGCTACGAGCCTGAATACCTTCTCAGCCACTCCTTCTTCAGAGACCATCAGAAGGAGTTTTTCGGCTACTACAGAGACAATATGCTCTACCCGGATGCAAAGCCAAACAAAGCCCACCTGGCCCTTGGGAAGCTTGAAAAACTGGGTAAGCTAAAGGCAGTCATAACACAGAATATCGACGGACTCCACCAGCTGGGAGGCTCAAAAAACGTCCTTGAAATACACGGGTCTGTCCATAGGAACTACTGCCAATCCTGTCATGAAAGCTACCCATTGGATAAGATAACAGGGTCGGATTCTGTTCCAACCTGTGACAAGTGTGGTGGCGTAGTTCGGCCTGATGTTGTATTATATGAGGAAGGCCTGGATATGGATGTAATGGAAAGGGCAGTGGATTACATCAGGATGGCTGATGTCTTAATAGTCGGCGGAACATCCCTTAACGTATATCCTGCAGCAGGGCTGGTGGAATACTTCAGGGGTCGTGAGTTGGTCCTGATAAACAAAACAGCAACAGGCTATGACGGCAGGGCTACCCTAATACTAAGGGACAGCATCGGAGAAGTATTGGATTATGCAGTTAGGAGATTGTAATGGAGACAAAGGAACTACTGGAGCAGTTGATAGATGAAGAAAAACTTTCAAAGGCAATCCTAAGTAATAGAAGGACTAAGGACAGGGCCCTGCCTGGCAAGGTCTTAGTAAACCCTGTCACCATCAAGGGGACCCTCATGTATCAGTTTGAATCACATGTTGGGAACAAGGCCTTCCATGAGAACCTGGAAAAGGAAGATGCCCTCCAAAGGCTTCTTGACCTTGTTTCAAATGATTTCAGACAGATGGTCCTTAAGACCTCAATCGGTGAATACCAGATACTTGTCAGCAAGAAAGGCAAGCAGAAAATCATAGGGAACCAGGCAGCAGTGACCAAGGTGGAGAAGAGCCACAACAGGAAGAAGCAGTACATCATTGAAGAAGGTCAGCCGGTTGACTTCCTTGTTCACCTGGGTGTCATGGACAGTCGGGGAAAGGTGTACAAGCAAAAGTACAATAAGTTCAGGCAGATAAACAAATTTCTTGAGCTTGTGGACGCATCCATGGAGGACCTTATGGACCAGGAGGAGATAAGGATCATCGACTTTGGGTGTGGAAAGAGCTACCTGACCTTTGCCCTTTACCACTATCTTGTCAACATGAAAAAGAAAAAGGTCAATATCACAGGTCTTGACCTTAAGCAGGATGTCATAGACCTTTGCAACAGGACAACAGAGGAGCTAAATTACCAGGGACTCCAATTTATCTGTGGAGATATAAAGGACCACACATCAGGAGAGGGTGTGGATATGGTTGTTACCCTACATGCCTGCGACACGGCAACCGACATAGCACTGGAAAAAGCTGTAAGGTGGGGAGCAAAAGTAATTTTATCTGTACCTTGTTGTCAGCATGAGCTTTATGATAAAATCAAGAATAATAATCTTTCAGGAATGCTCAGGCATGGAATAATCAGGGAGAGGTTAAGCTCCCTTGTAACAGACTCCATTAGGGGCTCGGTCCTTGAGATAATGGGCTACCAGGTCCAGATTTTGGAGTTCATAGACATGGAGCATACCCCAAAGAACATCATGATCAGGGCTATTAAAAAGCATTCACCCTTCAGAGAAGAGAAGGTTGAGGAATACAAGAGGCTAAAGGAAATGTGGGGTCTTGAGGATATCTTTATCCAGGAGGCCATGAAGGATCTATTGGAAAACAAATAAACGGGAGGAATGTCAATGGAAAGGGAAATGGTACTTATACTTGACTTCGGCGGTCAGTACAACCAGCTGATAGCAAGAAGGGTAAGGGACCTGAACGTGTATTGCGAGGTACACCCATACACAATCGGTCTTGACAGGATCAGGGAAATGGATCCAAAGGGAATCATCTTTACAGGTGGACCCAATAGCGTATATGAGGAGAAATCCCCATCAATAAGTGAAGAGATCTATGATATGGGCATTCCTATACTGGGAATCTGCTATGGAGCCCAGCTTATGTCCTATACCCTTGGTGGCTCAGTCAAGGCTGCCACAACAAGGGAATATGGAAAGGTCAAGCTGCATGTTGAGGAGAAATCACCAATATTTGAGGATGTTAAGGAAAATTCCATAACCTGGATGAGCCACACCGATTATGTTGAGAAGCTTGCAGAGGGCTTTCATGTAACAGCAACAACGGAATCATGCCCAACGGCAGCCTTTGAAAACAGGGAGAAGAACCTTTATGGGGTCCAGTTCCACCCAGAGGTTCAGCATTCAGAGGAAGGAAACAAGGTCCTTTCAAACTTCCTCTTCAACGTTGCAGGCTGCAGTGGAGACTGGAAGATGGACGAGTTTGTTGAAAATTCAATAGCCGCAATCAAGGAGAAGATTGGGGACAAGAAGGTCCTTTGCGCACTTTCGGGAGGGGTTGACTCCTCAGTTGCAGCGGTCATGATAGAAAGGGCTGTTGGAAAGCAGCTTACCTGCATATTTGTTGACCACGGTCTGCTTAGGAAGGACGAGGGAGACCAGGTTGAAGAGGTGTTTACAAACAACTACAACCTGAACTTTATCAGGGTAAACGCCCAGCAGAGATTCTACGACAAATTGAAGGGAGTAACAGACCCCGAGACCAAGAGAAAGATCATCGGAGAGGAATTCATCAGGGTATTCGAGGAAGAGGCCAAGAAGATTGGTACAGTGGACTACCTTGTACAGGGAACAATCTATCCTGACATCATAGAGAGTGGAGTAGGCGACTCAGCCGTAATAAAGAGCCACCACAACGTAGGTGGACTTCCAGACTACGTAGACTTCAAGGAAATAATCGAACCATTAAGGGACCTTTTCAAGGACGAGGTAAGAAGGGCAGGCCTTGAGCTTGGACTACCAAAGGAACTTGTATTCAGACAGCCATTCCCTGGACCAGGACTGGCAATCAGAATAATCGGCGAGGTATCAGAGGAAAGGGTAAAGATCCTTCAGGAAGCGGACCACGTATTCAGAAGAGAGATAAAGATGGTTGGCATGGACATGGAGCTTAACCAGTACTTCGCAGTCCTTACAAACCTTAGAAGCGTTGGGGTAATGGGAGACGGAAGAACCTACGACTACACCCTTGCCCTTAGGGCGGTTACAACAACAGACTTCATGACAGCAGAATTTGCCCAGATCCCATGGTCAATCCTTGGAGACATCTCAACAAAGATAGTAAACGAAGTGCCACACATAAACAGAATAGTGTATGATATAACGAACAAACCACCAGCGACTATAGAATGGGAGTAGGACCCAGCGAATCGAGTCGCAAAAGCGGCGAAGATAAGCTGTAGGTACTACCCCTGCCAGAGTCGGCGAGAATTACAACGACTATAAGGAGTTGTAGTTCCGCGACTTACGGCGCCGGAATGTGAGAAGCGAAGCCCGATGATGATTGATTAGCGACATCTTCGGCAAGGGAGTTCCCCTGTTGAAGCCCTAGCCCTGCTTTGAGGATTCTTTTTCTC
>CALGAG010000166.1 GCA_937951995.1 uncultured Bacillota bacterium | reverse complement strand
GGCGACTTGTTCGAGCCTACTACACTTAAGAACACGCAATTCCAGCAACCATTGCTTCAGTTCTCAGGAGCTTGCGCAGGTTGTGGAGAGACTCCATATGCAAAGCTTGTAACACAGCTTTACGGAGATAGAATGATAATCGCAAACGCAACAGGTTGTTCATCAATCTGGGGTGCAAGTGCACCAGCTACACCATACTGCACAAACCAGGAAGGCAAAGGACCTGCATGGGCAAACTCACTATTTGAGGACAATGCAGAGTTCGGATACGGTATGGCAGTTGCAACCAAGAAGATCAGAGAGAAGCTACAGTTGGCAATGGAAGAGTTCCTGACTCTTGGATTGGATACAGAAATCAACGACTACTTCAAGGAGTGGTTGGAAGGAATGAATGATGCAAGGGCGACCAAGGCGGTTGCAGGCAAGCTTCTTCCTAAGCTTGACACCAAGTTTGACAACGAAAGAGCCAACCAGCTGTTCAAGTTTATTGGAGAGTTGAAAGACCACCTGATCAAGAAATCAGTATGGATCTTCGGTGGAGACGGATGGGCATATGACATCGGATTCGGTGGACTTGACCATGTACTTGCCTCAGGAGAGGACGTAAACGTACTTGTATTCGATACAGAGGTTTACTCAAACACTGGTGGACAGTCATCCAAGGCTACTACAACTGCTGCAGTTGCAAAGTTTGCTGCATCAGGTAAGAAGATAAGGAAGAAAGACCTGGGTATGATAGCTGCAACATATGGCTATGTATACGTAGCACAGGTTGCCATGGGAGCCAACATGAACCATACGTTGAAGGCCATCAAGGAAGCTGAAAGCTATGACGGACCATCACTTGTAATTGCATACGCTCCATGTATCAACCACGGAATTAAGGCTGGAATGGGCAAATCAATAGCTCAGGAAAAGCTTGCCGTTGAAACAGGATACTGGCACCTATACAGATTCGACCCAAGACTTACTGATGAAGGCAAGAATCCATTCTCATTGGATTCCAAGGAGCCTACTAAGCCAGTCACTGACTTCCTTGATTCAGAGGTCAGATACACATCACTTAAGCTTTCCTTCCCAGAGGAAGCGGAGATTCTGTACAAGGCAGCTGAAGTTGCTGCAAAAGCTAGATACGAATCATACGTTAGAATGGCTAGAGACTAGTCTGGATAACAAGGGTCACCATCGAGAGATGGTGACCTTTTTATGTCCCTCCAGGTTTTTTGCCCAATTAGGGGAAACCTTATCAAAATCATGTTATAATATAAGGAAAATATATAAGGAACAGGGTGATTTAGGAATGATAAGCTACAGTGAATATTTTCCCAAAGGGAAATTCAAGGATATAAGATTTAACGAGCCATTAAAGCTCCATACTTCATTTAAGGTAGGGGGACCGGCTGATGTTATGATAATTCCCTCCACAGAGGAAGAGCTGATTCGGGCTGTTAAAACATGCAGGGAAAAAGATATCAAGTATTTCATCATGGGTAATGGGTCAAATCTTCTGGTAAGGGATACTGGAATTCGAGGGGTTGTCATAAAGATCAATGAAGGCTTTGACAATGTACAGGTTGAGGGAACCAAGATAATGGCCCAGGCTGGAGCACTACTAACTGCAGTGAGCAAGCTTGCCCTTCGCAATTCTCTTCAGGGAATGGAGTTTGCAAGTGGAATCCCGGGAACAATCGGGGGAGCAATAACAATGAACGCAGGAGCCTATGGAGGGGAAATGAAGGATATTGTCAGGAGTGTTAGGGTGATGACAAGTGACAACCAGGTTCTTCAGCTTTCCAACAGGGAAATGAATTTTGAATACAGGAACAGCAGGGTAAAGGACCAGGACCTGATTGTACTTTCGGTTGAATTTGAGCTTGAACTTGGAGAACTTGAAAACATAGAGGAGAAGATGAGGGAGTTGACATTTCAGCGAACCTCAAAACAGCCCCTGGAGCTACCCAGCGGTGGAAGCACATTCAAGAGGCCGGAGGGATACTTTGCTGGCAAGCTCATTGACGATTCAGGCTTGAGGGGCTTAAGGCACGGAGATGCCCAGGTGTCAGAGAAGCATTGTGGCTTTGTGGTAAACAGGGGAGAGACCACCTACAAGGAGGTAATGGAGCTTGTGGGTGTGATTCAGAAGACAGTCATGGACAAATTTGGCGTTGAGCTCGAAATGGAGATAACACGAGTAGGTGATGACTGATGTACAAGCTTACAGGAGATTTTCATACCCACACCATTTACAGCAGGGGCTACAAGAAAAAGGGAACCCATGCAAAGGGTACCATAGAGGAGAATGTTGAAGCTGCCTACAAGCTGGGCCTGGATACCATAGTCCTAAGCGAGCACGGGCCGGGCCACTACCTCTACGGCTTGAGAGTGGAGGACCTGCCCCAGATCAGAAGTGAAATAGATAGACTCAGGGAAATCTACCAGCCCAAGGGCTTGAAGATCTTACTTGGACTGGAGTCAAACATAGTGGGCCTGGATGGGGAGCTGGATGTGGATGACAAGATCATAGACCAGCTGGACATACTCCTTATGGGCTACCACTACGGAGCTACCCCTGTTGGATTTACAGATGCTGTTGGACTCTACTGGACAAGCCAGATTGGAAAGCTGATCGGCAGCAGGGAAGACCATGCAAAAGATATAATGACCCAAGCCTACCTTAAGGCAATGGAAAGGTACCCAATCGATATAATCACCCACCCTGGATCAAAGGCCAAGGTCCATATCCAGGAGGTGGCAAAGGGAGCAGTGAAGACAGACACGGCACTTGAAATCAGTTCAAAGCATGATGAGCTTTCAGTGGAAAGTCTCAGGCTCATAAAGGATATTGATGTCAAGCTCTACATCGACAGCGATGCACATGAACCTGAAAGGGTTGGAGATATAGAAAAGGGACTAAAGAAGGCCATAGATGCAGATGTTGACTTTTCAAGGCTAGTTAATATTAAATGGGAGGATTGATACAATGGATTTTGTTGTAATAACTGGAATGTCAGGTGCCGGAAAATCACAGGCAATGAAGGTAATGGAAGACATGGGTTATTATTGCATGGATAACCTTCCGCCAGCTCTCTTGTCCAAGTTTGCCGAGCTGACATATAAGTCCACCAAGGAAATAAAGAAGGTTGCAGTGGTTGTTGACATTAGGGGGGGAGTATTTTTTGAAGACCTTTTTCAGGAGCTGGATGAGCTTGTGGAGATGGGAGTTGGCTACAAGATACTCTTCCTTGACTCTGCCAATGAAACCCTTATAAAGCGCTACAAGGAGCTGAGAAGGCCACATCCCTTGAACCCTGAGGGAAACCTTATAGATGGAATCAAGGAGGAGCGACGAATACTTCACCAGGTAAAAA
This sequence comes from uncultured Bacillota bacterium, assembly GCA_937951995.1. Lineage (GTDB taxonomy): Bacteria > Bacillota > Clostridia > Tissierellales > Tissierellaceae > Gudongella. Next base: position 13,223 of record CALGAG010000166.1, on the reverse strand, counting down.
GCAGGGCAGACTATATCGTGGATACATCCAAATTCAATCTGGGTATGCTCAAAGAGGAGCTTACGAGGATTTTTGTAGGAGGAGAGGAAAGGAGCAAGCTGTCCATTTCAGTGACCTCATTCGGCTTCAAGTATGGGGTTCTTTTGGATGCGGACCTTGTTTTCGATGTAAGGTTCATTCCAAACCCATATTACATTCCTGAACTAAAGGAACATTCCGGACTCCAGAAGGACGTTGAGGACTATGTGTTCAAATGGTCACAGACCCAGATATTCATAGGCAAGACAATAGACATGCTGGAGTTTCTGATACCCTATTATGTCACTGAAGGAAAGACCAGACTGGTTATTGGAATAGGCTGTACAGGAGGAAAGCACAGGTCTGTTGCCATATCGGAGGAGATAGGCAGGATTTTGGAGAAAAATGGGCACAGGGTATTGGTAGATCATAGGGACCTGAGTTGAGAGGATGTATAATTAATGGATAGATTCATAGGTAAAAAGAAGGAGAACCCCAAGATAGTTGTTGTTGGAGGAGGGACTGGACTGTCAGTCCTCCTTCGGGGTCTTAAGGAACACACAGACAACATCACAGCCATAGTAACAGTGGCTGATGATGGTGGAAGCAGCGGAAGGTTGAGACAGGACCTGGGGATCCTGCCTCCAGGGGACATTAGATCCTGCCTTGTGGCCCTTGCAAACACTGAACCCACCATGGAAAGGCTCCTGCAGTACAGGTTCACTGAAGGCTCCCTGAAGGGACAGAGCTTTGGTAATCTTTTCATAGCTGCCATGAACGAGATATATGGAAATTTTGAAATGGCAATAAAGGAGACCAGCAATGTACTTTCCATCACTGGCAAGGTACTACCCGTAACCCTGGACAATGTAAATCTTATTGCCCATCTGGATGATGGCACCACAGTTGAGGGAGAATCAAGGATTCCATCGGTTGTAAGGGAGAGAAAGGCCAGAATAGAGAGAATTTCCATGAAGCCGGAAATGTCGTATCCACTCAAGGAGTCCCTGAAATCAATAACAGAGGCCGACCTTATAGTTTTGGGGCCGGGAAGTCTCTACACCTCCATCGTACCCAACCTCCTTGTGAAGAATATGGTTGACTACATAGACAGGGCAAAGGCTCCGGTGGCATATATATGCAATATTATGACCCAGCCAGGAGAAACTGACGGCTATACGGTCACAGACCACCTTCAGGGGATCCTGAACCACTCCCACGAGGGTTTTGTGGACTATGTCATAGCAAACGTCGAAAGGGTTCCTGCAAACGTCAGAAAACGGTATGAGAGGGACGGAGCAGTTCCTGTCAATCCCGAAAAGGGAGAGGCCAAGGCCTTGAAGAAGAGAAAGATCAAGCTGGTGGAGGAGAAGCTGATAGAGGTTGAGGGTGATTATGTAAGGCATGATACAAAGCTATTGAGTGAAATGCTTATGGACCTGGTGTAGTTCAATTCTCAATTCACAGTTCTCAATTCACAATTTTTAGGGAAAGATTTAGGGTCAAAGATCCTTCGTTACACTCAGTATGACAAGATAATTGTCACTCTGAGCATCGCGAAGAGTCTTGACCCTTTTTTCATAACTGGCAATGTATTTGAATATTGACGCTTTCCACTTCCACTTTCAACCAACAACAACTCAACTTAACTATAAATCAGCAGAAGTGTTACCAGTGTCCTGGTTAACTCCTTAAATCATTCCATTGTGAGTTGCTTGTGCCCGGCGATAGAATTCCTTGAAATTTGTAATTTCAAAGGAATTCATCGAGAGGGTATGAATTGTGAATTATATCCCCTATTCAGTAAGATAAGCTATTCCAAGCTTGATTGTTTCTCCGATTGCATCCTGGTGGGTGCGTTCAAAGGAATGTGAAGCATCGACTCCAGGCCCGATCAGACCGGTTCTTAAATCATGGCCCGACCTTAGGGCTGCCGAGGCATCGGACCCGTAGTAGGGGTAGATATCAACCTTGTAGTTGATGTCATGCTTTTTGCAGAGTTCTACAAGTCTCTTCCTAATCTCCAGATCATAGGGTCCGGTACTGTCCTTGGCACAGATTGTAACTGAGAACTCATCTGATGTCTGGCCCTCTCCCGGGGCTGCCATGTCAATGGCGATAAACTCGAATGTGTCCTCGGGAATTGCAGCTGATGCACCGTGTCCAACCTCCTCGTAGTTGCTGATAAAGAAGTGGGTGGTGTAGTTGGGCTTTATCTTATTGTCCTGAAGGTACTTGGCTATACCCCAAAGGCTAACAACACCGGCCTTGTCATCCAGGTGTCTGGATTTCACAAAGCCAGAGGGTGTAATGATGGTCCTTGGGTCAAAGGACACAAAATCACCAACCTGGATTCCAAGCCCCTCCACATCCTCCCTGGAGGAAACCCTTTCATCCAGGCGGATCTCCATATTCTCAAGGTTTCTTTCAGTGGATTTTGTCTCATCTCCATGGACATGGCTAGATGCCTTGGTAAGGACCAGGGTACCTGTGTAGGTCTTCCCATCCATTGTTTCAACGATTACATGCTCACCTTCAACAGTATCCATAACATAACCTCCAAGCTGGGATATCTTTAGTCTACCGTTGGGTTTCAGCTCCTTGACCATTGCGCCCAGTGTATCCACGTGGCCTGACAGGGTGACAGATCTGCTGGTGTCATGACCCTCAATTGTGGCTATAAGTGCTCCCTTTCCCGTGAACCTGACAGGAACATTGATTTCTTCGAACAATTCCTTTACAAAAGCGTTTACCTTTTCAGTATTTCCAGTGGGGCTTGGGGTCTTGAGGAGCACCTCAAGGCGACTGATTACATCCTTCATTCCTATGTTCATAGCTTGCCTCCTGACCTCTTAGTCTTCTATACCTCTTATTATACAGCAAGAGTTCAAATTTGTGAAAATGTTTACAAAAACCTAGTAAAATAGTGTATAATTAATATAATGTGTAGTAATGTAGATTATTGGGAGTGGTATTATGATAGAGGTCAGCTCAGGAGGAGTTGTTGTATTTGGCAATGCTATCTTGCTGTTAAAAAAATATAACGGAGACTGGGTACTACCAAAGGGTAGACTGGAAAAGGGAGAGAGCATAAGGACTGCAGCCATAAGGGAAGTGCTGGAGGAGACGGGAGTAAAAGGGGAAGTCATCGAGTATATAGGTGAAGTCAACTACAGGTACAAGAATCTTAGAAGAAACGAGACGGTATACAAAACAGTACACTGGTATCTAATGCGAACCAGCTCCATGGACTGCGTTCCTCAAAGGAAGGAAGGCTTTGTGGATGCAAGGTTTGTCCATATAAACAAAGCTAAGGACCTTTTGAGATATACTGATGAAAGAAAAATTATATCCAAGGGGATAGAATTAATTAGGCAGGAGGGATGATGGATGTCGTTTTCATCCGTTACCAAAAACGAGTTATCCAGGATAGAAATAGACAAGGACTGCTGCGCCCTGGCAGAGCTTGCCGCCTTGGTGAGAATGAACGGAACAGTTCAGATTACAGGAATGCAGAACATCAACCTTAAGTTCACCACAGAAAATGCAGCAATAGCCAGAAGGATCTTTTCAATACTAAAGATGATGTATCACTCAGATATTGAGGTCATGGTGCGAAAGAACAAGCAGCTTAAGAAAAACAACAACTATCTTATAATAGTCCATGACAAAAAAATATCAGAGAAAGTCCTTTCCGATGTGGGCTACATTGACAAGGACAGGAGCAATCTTTTCAATCCAAGGTATGGTGTTCCCAAGAATATCGTGGCATCGAGATGCTGCAAGAGGAGCTTCATAAGGGGATCCTTTCTTGGTGGGGGCTCAATGAGCAATCCTGAGAAGACATATCACCTTGAATTTGTCACAAGCCACGAGGAGCACGCCAAGAGTCTCAGGGACATAATCAATTCATTTGAGCTGAATTCAAAGATTATCCAAAGGAAGGATAATTTTGTGGTCTATATCAAGGAGGGGGAGCAGATTGTGGACCTTCTCAATATAATAGGAGCCCACCAGGCATTATTGAAGCTTGAGGACATAAGGGTTCTAAAGGAAGTAAGAAACAACATCAACAGACTGGTCAATTGCGAAACTGCAAATCTCGGTAAGACAATCAGTGCATCCATGAGACAGATTGAAAGCATAAAGACCATCCAGAGAAGAATGGGTCTGAATAAATTACCAGACAGCCTTAGGGAGATTGCAGAGGTAAGATTGGCAAATCCTGATGCCAGCCTTAAGGAAATTGGTGAAATGATGAATCCACCTATCGGCAAGTCCGGGGTGAACCATAGATTCCGAAAACTGGAAGAAATAGCAGATGAATGGGGAGGAGAATAGTATGATAAAGAAATCGGTTACACTTACAAATCCAGAGGGCCTTCATGCAAGACCTGCAGCCCTTTTTGTCAAGGAAGCAAATAAATATGAAAGTAGTCTTGAAATTGAGTCTGATAGCAGAAGGGTCAATGGAAAGAGTATAATAGGGATAATGTCCCTGGGAGCATTTCAGGGGGAAGAAATAACCCTATCGGCAAGTGGTCCTGACGAGGAAGAAATGGTTAATGGTCTAGCAGACCTTCTTCAAAAGAGCTTTGAGTAGGCAGAGGAGGAGCTATGAAAAACATATTGGTTACCAATAATCCGGACGTAAGGGACAAGTTCCAGGATAGGTTTCAGATTGACTACATTGAAAGCGGTGGTTACATCCAGGTTCTTGAGCATATCAGGGACTTGATCCACAAGGGCCATCAGCTTTTGACCCATCCCCTTTCAGGGAGTATAAAGCCAAATGAAACGCCATATAAAAGCGTAATCCTGTCATCAAAAAAGGGTGACCTTGACTCATCAGGACTGACAATCCTTGAGGACAGCATCATGTCAGCCAGAAAGTTTATAACAAACAGACCTACACCTGACTGGCCGGACCACGTACTGGAGGATTTCAGGGTGATAGATTTGTCATTGATGGAAAATGTAATTGAAAAACTAGGTCATAATTAGGTCTTCTCACTGGAGAAGGCTTTTTCATTTACCCCTGTTTTGTGGTAAAATCTATGTATATCTATACGAGGAGTGAGTTTATGGGAGCAAAGGGATTTGCACACCTTCATGTTCATACTGAATACAGCCTGCTGGACGGATCAATAAGGATAAAGGACCTGATCCAACGGACAAGGGAACTGGGAATGGATTCCATAGCCATCACTGACCATGGTTCAATGTTTGGAGTGGTCCAGTTCTATCAGGAGGCTAGGAAGCAGGGAATTAAGCCGATTCTAGGTTCCGAGGTTTATGTTGCCATGGGAAGCCACCTGGATAAGGAGCCCAAGGACAAGAGCCAGTATCACCTGGTACTGCTTGCTGAAAACAATCAGGGCTACGAGAACCTTATGAAAATTGTTTCGGAGGGCTATGTCAATGGTTTCTACTATAAGCCAAGAGTGGACCACAAGCTTCTTGCCCAGTACAGCGACGGAATCATATGCCTTTCAGCATGCCTTGGTGGAGAGGTCCAGCAGTTTATTCTGGACAATAATCTTGACAAGGCCAGGGAGGTGGCCGGTAAATACAAGGAAATCTTCGGGGAGGACGGTTTCTTCCTGGAACTTCAGGACCACGGGATTCCTGAGCAGAAAACCGTTAATAGAGAACTGGTTAAGCTAAGTCAGGACCTAGGCATTAAGCTTGTTGCCACAAACGACGTCCATTACCTTCGCAAGGAGGATGCAAGGGTCCACGACGTTCTCCTTTGTGTTCAAACCGGTAAGACGATAGTCGACGAGGACAGGATGAAGTTTCCCACTGAGGAGTTTTACCTAAAGTCAAAAGAGGAGATGGAGGGCCTGTTTCCAGACCACCTCCAGGCTCTTGAGAACACCCAGGACATTGCCGACAGGTGTAATGTGACAATGGACTTTGAAACCCTGCACCTGCCTGAATACAAGGTACCGGAGGGTTATTCCAACGAATCTTACCTTAGGGACCTTTGTGAAAGGGGACTTGTGGAAAGGTATGGAGAGGTTACAGAGGAAATTAGGAACAGGTTTGAGTACGAATTGAGTGTAATTCTCCAGATGGGCTATACGGACTACTTCCTCATCGTCTGGGACTTCATCAAATTTGCAAGGGACAATCAGATAATGGTTGGACCTGGTAGGGGGTCTGCTGCTGGAAGTGTTGTTTCCTACGCACTGAACATCATAGACATCGATCCCCTGGAGTATGGGCTGCTCTTTGAGAGGTTCCTTAATCCTGAAAGGGTGACAATGCCGGACATCGACATAGACTTCTGCTATGAGAGGCGGGAGGAAGTGATACAGTATGTTATCGGAAAGTATGGTGCTGACAGGGTCGCCCAGATTGCCACCTTCGGTACCATGGCTGCAAGGGGTGCCATCAGGGATGTTGGCAGGGCTATAAACATGCCCTATGGCGAGGTGGACTACATTGCCAAGCAGATTCCAACAGAGCTTGGCATAACCATAGACAGGGCCCTTGAAATAAGCAAAACCCTGAAGACAGAGTACGACGAGAATCCAGATGTTAGAAATCTCATAGATCTTGCAAGGGCTGTGGAGGGCTTGCCCAGGCATACATCCACCCATGCTGCAGGGGTTGTAATCTCCAAGGAGCCTGTTACAAAATATGCCCCCCTGTTGAGAAACAACGATGCAATAACCACCCAGTTCACAATGATTGAGCTTGAAGACCTGGGACTTTTAAAGATGGACTTTCTTGGACTTAGAACCTTGACTGTCATTAGGGATGCTGTGGACCTTATAAAGGAAAACCACGGCAGGGATATTGATTTTAGCACAATCACCTTTGACGATCCCAAGGTTCTCGACCTTTTTGCCAAGGCTGAAACCCTGGGGATCTTCCAGTTTGAAAGTCCGGGAATGAGGGCCTTCCTGAAGGAGCTCAAATCCAATGTATTTGAGGACCTTATTGCTGCCAACTCTCTGTTCAGACCGGGACCCATGAACCAGATACCAACCTTTGTTGAATGCAAGCATGACCCGACGCAGATTTCATACCTCCACCCCACACTGGAGCCGATTCTGGATGTTACCTACGGCTGCATAGTCTATCAGGAGCAGGTTATGGAAATCGTAAGGAAGCTGGGAGGCTACTCCTTTGGTCGGGCTGACCTTGTACGAAGGGCTATGGGTAAGAAAAAGATGGATGTTATGGAAAAGGAGCGCAAGAACTTCATTTATGGTCAGACAGACCAGGATGAGAATGTAATCCTTTCAGGGGCAATTAGAAACGGGGTGGATGAAAAGACCGCATCCCAGATATTTGACCTTATGATAGATTTCGCCAATTACGCCTTCAACAAGTCCCACTCTGCAGCCTATGCGGTTATAGCCTACAGGACGGCGTGGCTGAAGGTATACTATCCAGTGGAGTTTATGGCTGCCCTGATTTCATCCATTATGGGCAACACCTCCCAGGTATCACTCTACATCCAGGAATGCAAGAGACTTCAGATAGATGTACTTCCTCCTGATGTAAACCACTCACAGGGAAAGTTCACCGTTGAGAATAGGAGCATCAGATATGGTCTTTCAGCGGTTAAGAATGTGGGAGAAAACTTCATAAGAGCTATTGTAAAAGCCAGAGGAGACGGCAAATTCAGGGGCTTCACAGATTTTATCGAAAGAATTGAAAAGACCGACAGCAGCTCAATGAACAAAAGGGCAGTTGAGAGCCTGATAAAGGCTGGAGCCATGGATTCACTGGGACCAAACAGGGCACAGCTATTGTCCATTTTCGAAAAGACCATAGATGGTATCCACTCCGACAGGAAACGGAATATCGAGGGGCAGTTCTCCCTCTTCCAGTCAGATGAATCGGTTGTCAGGGACAGGCTGCCGGACTTGAGGGAGTTCCCGCAGAATACACTTCTGCAAATGGAAAAGGAAATGTTGGGTATATATGTCTCAGGGCATCCTTTAATGCCCTATGAAAAGGAGGTCAAGCTATTGTCAAACTTCAGCACGGCTGACCTTATAACCCAGGGATTGGATGATTCAATCCACCCTTCAGGGGTCAGGGACGGACAAAGGGTTGCCATCGCCGGCATTATTGTTGAGAAGAAGAACAAGGTTACCAAGAACAACAATATGATGGCCTTTATAAGCCTTGAAGACCTTTACGGAACAATAGAGTGCATAATATTTCCTGCCATATATGAAAAGAACTACAAGCTTATTGAGGAGGACAGGATTGTGCTCCTGGAGGGACGCCTTGCCATTTCTGAGGTTGAAGACCCCAAAATCATAGCTGACAGGCTATCGCCAATCACTAAGATAAATTTGGGAAAGATATACATTAAGCTTTCGGGAATGGCTGACAAGAGTAGCCTTGACGACATCAAGGAAATACTGGCAAGATATCCGGGGGATATTCCCGTGTATGTGTATTTTGAGAAGGAGAGAAGGACTGTTGCCGCTGACCGAAGCTTGTGGATTGACGGAAGTCAGGATGGCCTCATTCTGGAGCTGCAGGATAGGCTTGGTGCTGGTAGCGTAAAGATATCTAACTAGTTGAAGTAACTATACTAATTGCGGAGGGGATAAGGATGAAGACCATAGGAGTACTTACAAGCGGGGGAGACGCACCGGGGATGAACGCTGCAATAAGGGCTGTAATAAGAACCGGAATCTACAACAACATAAGGATGCTTGGAATAAGGGAAGGCTACCAGGGCCTCCTTGAAGGTGACCTGGACGATATGGATACCGCATCAGTTGGGGACATTATCCAAAGAGGCGGAACCATTCTGAGAACTGACAGGTCAGAGGAATTCATGACCGAGGCTGGCTTCAGAAAGGCCTTGAATGTAATAGATGTATACAACATGGACGGTTTGATAGTCCTGGGTGGAGACGGTACCTTCAAAGGAGCTCAGGAGCTGAGCCAGGCAGGTGTACCAACAATTGGGATCCCCTGCACAATCGACAACGACCTTGCCTACACAGACTACACCATTGGGTTCATTTCGGCAGTGGATACGGCAGTGGATGCAATCGGACACATCAGAGACACTTCAACTTCCCACGGAAGAAGTGTGGTTGTAGAGGTGATGGGTCGACATTGTGGAGATATAGCACTCTATGCAGGCCTTGCCGGAGGCGCTGAAAGCATCCTTGTTCCTGAGGTGGAATATGACATTGAGCTGGTTTGCCAAAAGCTTTTGGCAGGCAAGAACAGGGGCAAGCAGCACTATCTTGTGGTCCTGGCGGAAGGGGCTGGAAGTGGAGTTGAGATAGCCAAGCAGATTGAGGATAAGACAGGTGTAGAGACAAAGGTATCTGTACTTGGATACATTCAACGAGGTGGTCCAGCTGCATCCTTCGATAGGATCATGGCCAGCAGAATGGGTAAGAGGGCAGTGGAGCTCCTGATTGAAGGTAAGAAAAACAGGGTATTAGGCTTTAGGTGCAATGAAATCATTGACATGGATATAGATGAAGCATTGAAAATGAAAAAGGTGTTTAATGAGGAGCTGTATGACCTCGCATCTGTTCTATCGATTTAGGAGGAATTAGTATGATGAAGAAAACCAAGATAGTGGCTACCATAGGACCAGCATCTGAATCAGAGGAGATGTTAAGAGACCTCTTTCAGCAGGGAGTGAATGTTTGCAGGATGAACTTCTCCCATGGTGATCACGCTGAGCACCAGGTGAGAATAGACAGGGTCAAAAATGTTCGAGAGGAGATGGGACTGCCCATTGCCATAATGCTTGATACAAAGGGGCCGGAAATAAGGCTTGGGGATTTCAAGGATGGCGTTGTTGAAATCCAGCAGGGTCAGGAGTTCACATTGACCACAAGGGATATCCTTGGTGATGAGACCATAATAGGTGTAACCTATAAGGATATGCCCAAGGATGTCAAGGTTGGGGGAATAATCCTGATTGATGATGGACTTGTTGAGTTTAGAATCAAGGAAATCACCGATACAGATATAATAATGGAGGCATTGAATGGTGGCACACTTAAAAACCACAAGGGGGTCAATGTGCCAAAGGTCAATATCAACCTGCCTGCCTTGACGGACAAGGACATAGCAGACATAAAATTTGGAATAGAGAATGAAGTGGATTTCATAGCCGCATCATTTGTCAGGAAGGCTTCGGATGTAAATGACATAAGAAGGATACTGGAGGAAAATGGCGGTGCGGATATTGACATAATATCAAAGATCGAGAACCAACAGGGACTTAACAACATTGCTGAGATCATCCATGTAAGCGATGGAATAATGGTGGCAAGGGGAGACCTTGGAGTGGAGGTTCCCACTGAGGAGATTCCACTGATTCAGAAGGATCTTATCAGGATGTGCAACAAGGCTGGGAAGCCTGTAATAACCGCAACACAGATGTTGGATTCAATGATCAGGAACCCAAGGCCAACAAGGGCAGAGGTAACTGATGTTGCAAATGCAATAATCGACGGTAGCAGCGCGGTTATGCTTTCCGGTGAAACCGCGGCTGGCAAGTACCCACTGGAGTCTGTCAGAACAATGTACAACATAGCGATCAACACAGAGAACTCCCTTGACTACAAGGAAATGCTAAAGGTAAGGTCAATTGATGATGACATAACCACCACCAACGCCATAAGCAAGGCAACTGTAAATACAGCTTCAGACCTTGGAGCAAATGCCATAATAACAGCTACTTCTTCAGGCTACACTTCAAAGGCCATTTCAAAATTCAGACCAAGGGCACCAATCATAGCAGCCACAACCAAGAAGTCAGTGGTCCGGAAGATGGCGCTTGAATGGGGTGTGTATCCGGTTCTTGCACCTGAGAGCAAGTCAACTGATGAGGTCATTGAGCTGTCGATAAAGTCCTCACTGGATGCAGGATATGTTGATGAGGGTGACCTGGTTGTAATCACAGCTGGAATACCCGTTGGACTGGCAGGAACCACAAATATGATCAAGGTCCACACAATAGGAAAGGTTCTGATGAAGGGCGTGGGAATCGGCAATCGTGTTGGAACAGGCAGGGTCGTAATTGGAAATTCAGAGGAGGACCTGCTTTCAACATTTGAGGATGGAGATATTCTGGTGAGTCGTGCAACCTACAAGGACATGGTCAAGTTTATGGAAAGGGCCGGAGCCATAATCACCGAAGAGGGAGGATTTACATCCCACGGTGCAATAGTTGGGCTTAACCTTAACAAGCCAACCATTGTGGGTGTTGAAGGGGCAACCAGCGAGCTGTCAAATGGAGATATTGTAACCGTGGATTCAACCACAGGACAAATATACAAGGGCCAGGCAAAGGTACTCTAATACGAAATATATGGGCGGATTCCATGGAATCTGCCCTATTTATGCAATATTTCATAAATAGGGTGAAAATACTAGCTTAATCATGTTATAATGGGTATTAGGGAAAATACGAAATCTGTTGAAGGAGTTTGGTAGAATGGGAGACAATAAGATGCAAGCAGAGGAAATATACGAAATACTCAAGGATAGAATAATACATCTCCATTACGAACCAGGCCAGGTGCTGAATGAAATAGACCTTGCTGACGAGTTTGGAATAAGCAGAACTCCAATTAGGAGAGTTTTCCAAATGTTGATGTCTGACAAGCTATTGAATATTATCCCTAGATTTGGAGCCCAGGTTGCACCTATGGATTTCAGGAAGATGAAATCTGTTTTCGAGGTAACACGGGAGCTGGATGCATTTGCCACAAGGCTGGCTGTAGAAAGAATCAGCCAAGAAAGCATCGGTGAACTTGAAGAAATAATGGAGAGGCTCAACAACTATGACATTCCCGTCGATTACCAAAAGGCCATAGACGATGATGAGAAGTTCCATGAAATCATATACTCAAGTTGTGACAATCCATGGCTGGAGGAGATACTTAGACGACTTCACTACCAGACCGAAAGGCTTTGGCACTATTCTGAAAGCTATTTTGACGAGGTTGTTATTTTCACCGAAACCCTTGGAAAAATACTGGACTCAATCAAGACAGGAAACGTTGATGATGCAGAGAGATATACAAGAGAGCACATAGATCAATTTGTTTTAAAGATAAAAAAAGAAATGCTGTAAGCATACAATAACAAGTCACCATCAGGTTTAAACCTGATGGTGACTTTTTTTAAATTAATTATTTAGAAAATTTACAAAATACACTTGAAATACATAAAGAAAACAAGTAGAATAATAAACAAGAACACAATGACAAAAATATAACAGAAATTGACTTAATTAAGTTTGTCATTGGTATCCTTTTGAAAATTGATTGGAGGAATGTCATGGGACAGGATTTTGTAGTGGTAACTAACAACCCCATGGTTGGGGAAAGTCAGGGAGAGGTCATGGTGGTGGACGGAGGCTTTGAGGATGTTTTACTTAAGGTGAGGGACCTTGTATATGAAGGTCACCAACTGATAAGCCACCCCATAGGTGCCAGTATGAGAATGCTGTTCTCTCCTTACAGATCGGTACTAGTGGGTTCGAAGGGGTCCGAAACAATGGAAGTGTATGCCCTGACCATTGAAGGCAGTATTGACACCTTTAGAAGAAGTACAGCCAACAGAGATGTTGACCATGTAAACGCTGATGACTATGCGAGAATTGACCTTGAGCTACTTAAAGGCGCGATTAATGAGCATAGAGTCATACAAAGAGAAAAAATTCAGGAGGTGCAGTAAATGAATCTGGAGCTAAGAAAGATTGAAATCAAGGATGTAGTTTTCGGTGAAGAGACCGGAGTGAAGGATGGAGTACTGACAGTATGCAAGCAGGATATCATCGATGGGCTTAAGGAAGATGTCAATGTGAAGAGCATCAAGGTTGACATTGCGAAACCAGGGGAGAAGACAAGGATAATACCTGTAAAAGATGTAATCCAGCCTAGAATCAAGGTGGAGGGCAAGGGAAATGGATTTCCTGGAGTAACATCCGAAATGGTTCAGCTGGGATCCGGTAAGGTCAATGTACTTGATGGTGTTGCAGTTGTTACAATTGGAGATATTGTTGGTTTCCAGGAAGGCGTTATCGACATGTGGGGAGAAGGAGCCAAGTGGACACCATTCTCAAAGACCCTGAATATTGTGGTTGACATCGAGCCTGTAGAGGGACTTGACCCACATACTCACGAGGCAACAGTTAGGGTTGCTGGACTTAGGGCAGCAGAGCTGATTGGCAAGGCAGG
>CALGAG010000165.1 GCA_937951995.1 uncultured Bacillota bacterium | reverse complement strand
GGAGCTTACGAAGCCGGCTGTCATGTAGCCACAGCATATCCAGGGACACCTTCGACTGAGATCCTGGAAAACGTTTCCACGTATCAGGAAATCTATTCGGAATGGTCCACAAATGAGAAGGTTGCAATGGAAGTAGCTGCAGGTGCATCAATAGCGGGAGCAAGATCCATGGTTGCCATGAAGCACGTTGGACTTAACGTTGCGGCAGACCCCCTTTATACCATAGCATATGAGGGAGTTAACGGCGGTCTTGTTGTTATAACAGCTGATGAGCCGGGAATGCACAGCTCGCAGAATGAGCAGGACAACAGACTGACTGCGGTTCATGCCAAGGTGGCCTTGATGGAGCCTTCAGACAGTCAGGAATGTAAGGATTATATCAAGAAGGCCTTTGAGATTTCTGAGGAATACGACACACCTGTTCTTTTCAAGGTTACCACAAGGATCTGCCATAGTAAGAGCGCAGTTGAACTGGAGGACAGGGTTGAGGTACCAGTAAGGGAATACATCAAGGACCCCAAGAAATACATAATGGTACCGGCACATTCAAAAGTTAAGCATATAGAGATGGAAGAGGAAAGGATTCCAAGACTTCAGGAATTCTCAAACACAACAGAACTAAACAGGATAGAATGGAATGACCGAAAAATTGGAATAGTGACATCCGGAGCAAGCTATGTTCATGCAAAGGAAGTCTTCGGTGACACTGTTTCCTATCTCAAGGTTGGGTTCAGCTGGCCTCTGCCAGATGCAAAGTTCAAGGAGTTTGCAGCTGGAGTTGAAAAAATCTATGTAATCGAAGAAAACGAACCATATATGGAGAAGCATATAAAGGCAATGGGAATTGAGTGTACTGGAAAGGAAATATTCTCAGTATGTGGCGAGATAAACCCACAGATCATCAGGGAAGCAATTCTTGGAGAAAAGCCAGAGGATGGCTACAGCATGGATGTTGTGGCGCCCTCAAGACCACCTGCCCTTTGTGCAGGCTGTCCTCACAGGGGAATTTTCTTTGAGATGTCCAAGCACAAGAACAAGATAAATGTAACCTCTGACATAGGTTGCTACACCCTTGGAGCAATGGCACCGCTTAATGTTGGTGACACTGTAATCTGCATGGGAGCTGGAATAAGTGCAGGAATAGGCTTTGACAAGGTCAACAGGATTGCCGGAAGGGAAAAGAAGGTATTTGGAGTGGTTGGAGACTCAACCTTCTTCCATTCAGGAATGACTGGACTTGTGGATGCTGTATACAACAAGAGCAACATGGTGACAGTGATTCTTGACAATAGAATAACTGCCATGACGGGACACCAGGAAAACCCGGGAACCGGAAAATCAATCTCAGGTGTGGAATCTCCACAGATTGACCTTATTGCACTTGTAAAGGCAATAGGAATAAAGGATGAAAACCTTAGGGTCATCGATCCATATGATATGGATGCAAACAAGGAGGCTGTAAAAGCGGCAATTGCTGCAGATGAGCCATTTGTAATCATAACAAAGCAGCCTTGCGCACTGATCAAGGATGTAATGAGAAAAAGAGCAAACCTATATTCCCAGGTAAATCAAGACAAGTGTAGAAAGTGTAAAACCTGCCTGAAAATCGGTTGTCCAGCCATATCCATGAAGGATAATGTAGTTTCAATCGACACTACAATGTGCAACGGCTGTGAGGTCTGCGTTCAGGTATGTCCGTTTGATGCGATTGAATCATTTGGGAAAGAGGTGAATTAGATGACTAAGAGCTTATTGTTGGTAGGAGTGGGAGGACAGGGTACGATCCTTGTTTCAAAGATATTGTCCGAAGGCCTTCTGGAGGAAGGCTATGATGTTAAGATGGCTGAAATCCACGGTATGTCCCAGCGTGGAGGTAGTGTTACAACTCAGATAAGATTTGGTGACAAGGTCTATTCACCAACTGTAAACAAGGGTGAGGCCGACGTACTTGTATCCTTTGAAAAAATTGAGGCATTGAGATATATTCCAATGCTGAAGAAAAGCGGCACCTTGATCATTAATGAGGAGGAAATCTGGCCATTGCCTGTATTGGCAGGTATGGAAGAGTATCCTGAAGGTGTTATGGAGGAAATCAAGGAAAAGCTTGATAATATTGTCTCCGTAGATGCCAGAAGTATTGCTGAGGACATTGGTGAGCCCAGATCTGCCAACATTGTTATGCTTGGGCTTATGGTAAAGGCTCTTGGGATTGATAAGATTGACTGGATAAGCAAGATAAAACACTTCCTTCCAGAGCGGTTCCATGAAGCGAATATTAAGGCCTTTGAAAAAGGTTTATCACTATAGGATGAAAAGTGCCACTTTTATGTGGCGCTTTTTTGTACATATGGCTTAGTTACTGGGACCTAAGTCCTGGAGGAAATATTAAGAATTCGTAACAATGAAGGAAAAGGGAGATATTTGCAGAAAAAAAGAGTAAAATGAAGATAACAACAAATGTTAGACAATTAACAAACTAAAAACGCGAAAGTTGGGCCTTTTAGGGCAGATTAGCAACATATTGAAATTGTTTAATATTTTATATCAAGTATAATAGATAGGGGCGAGGAGTGATAAAAAATGAACGAACTTACACAAAAAATCATTGAACTTGACAAGAATACCCTCAATATGAAGAAGAAATACGAGGATCTTCTCAGAAAGAAAAAGTTTGAGGGTCAGGACAAGGTTCATGAACTGGAGCAGCAGCTTCTGAAAACCTTTCAGCAAGAAGGGGAAAAAGCCTACCAGGAAGCGCTGAAACAGACAGATAGTACTTTGGACAACATTGAGAAAATCAGACAGGAATACGAAAACAGCATTAAGAACACTGATGAGGTATATGCAAGGATGAAGCCAAGCCTTGTGGACGCTTTATGGGAGGATATAATCGCAGAATCCTAGGTAAGACCGCTTGCGAAACATATGAACCCGGCAGTAAAACAAAAGGAAGTGATAAGACATGGCGGCAAAGAAGAGTACAATGATTAATGTCATTGGAAAAATCCAGGACCTGGACAGGATTTTGAATGACATAATTAAGACAAACCATGTTAGACCATTATCAGCAATCGAGCTGATACAACAGAACAACTTTCTTCTTGATATCAATAATGAGAATGTGGATAGGCTTGTAGACATCAACTTTGCATCATCCTACAAGAAGAACATCCAAGCGGAAAAAACTTTGGATAAGGCTAGGGAACTGGCATCGATGTTAGGTTTTGAGCTTGAGAATGAAGTCCCGTACAAGGGAAAAGGGATGGATGTCAATGAAGTGTCCGATGAGCTGGATAGCTTGAAGGATAAGGTCATAGACCCTTGCAGGATGCTTGAGGCCCTGAGGGAGGAAATTGACTATCTTGAAAGGTTCCATGCAAGGAGTTTCAAGGAAATACTTAAATTTGAGACATCCATAGATGAATTGAGGGATATGAGGTATTTTGACTTCAAGATAGGGATACTGACCAGGGACAATAGGCACAAGCTCAATAAGGACTATGAGAATATTCTCGCTGTTGTACAGTATACTGGAAGTGCCAGAGATGGAGAGGTATACCTGATAATCTATCCGGAGAATCACAAGCAGGAAATCTCAAGGGTCCTAAGAACCCTGAGCTTTAAGGAAATTGTAATACCCAAGAATTACACCGGTACACCAAGGGAGATTCTCGATGAGATTGAGAATAAGAAGGCAGGCATCAAGAAGGAGATCTCGAACCTTGAAAAGGTGGTTGAAGGCTTGAAGATACACCATAGTGAATGGATACACCATTTGGCAGGTCAGCTCCAGAACCTGGTCAAGCTGGAGGAGACCAAGGAGATGACAGCGGTATCCCAGAATTACTTCTACTTTTCTGGGGCGATTGAGAACCACAGGAGTATTCACAAGGTAAGGGACATGCTGGAAGGATACGATGAAATCTTTATGATGTTCAAGGAAATTCAGGATGATGATGAGGAAGGAAGGCTTATTCAAGCCCTCAAGAGGAGCGACAGGTATATTTCTGATGAGAAGTCAGCTGATGCAATCAAGGGAAAGGACCACGCAGAGGCATTTGGGTTAGCCCTTTACACCATGGATAAGGAAATCGCTTCCCTAAGGAGAAAGCATGAAGGAATGCTTCGGAAGAAAAAACTGGAAGGTCTTAACAGAGTCCATGAGCTGGAGCAAGAACTGAAAAACTCATACCTGGAGGAAGCAGAGAGGATATACCGGGATGCTGTTGAGCAGAAACAACTGGCATCAGCTAGCGGTGAGGATGACAAATATGCCAAGGCATTGGACGATCTGGATGAGGAATTCGATGGTTTGAAGACAGATCTACTGGAGAGACTGTGGGACGAGATTTTAAATAGCAAAGAATAGAGGGATAGAATGGGAAATGAAAGACGTTTTTCAGCAATCAATACAAAACTAAGAGTCATGCGGTCCCGTTTCCTCAAGGATGATGATTACTTAACCCTCATGAGAAAGGATTCCGTCGCTGAACAGATAAAGTTTCTGGCCACAAGTACGGTATACGGACAGGTTCTCGATGAGGTGGAGAACCATGACGATATACAGGAGGTTGAACTAAGTCTGGAAAGGTTCCAGATTACCCAGTTTGAGAAGATCATCAAGTATTTCTCCGACGATTATGAGAAGTACATAAAGTCCTTTATCCTAAGATACGAGACAGAAGACTTGAAACTTTACTTAAGAGCACTTGCCAGAGGGGATGACCTGGAAAAGTTCAGTCAGAAGAGCGTAACCCGAAAGAAGTATTACAACTTCTCATACGACAAGGTGAAGTCATCGAAGACTCTGGACGAATTCATCGACAACTTGAAGGACACCAGGTTCTATGATGTACTCTACCCATACAGGCATGAGGATTACACCAAGTTGATGTTCTATATGGAAATGAATCTGGACAGACTTTATTTTGATACCTTGTATCAAAGCGGACAGGAGCTCAACAAGGTTGACACAAGGGCATTCTATGATGTCTTTGGTGAAAATATTGACATACTGAATGTCGAATGGATATACAGGGGGTTGAAGTTTTACAACCTGTCCCCAGAGG
This sequence comes from uncultured Bacillota bacterium, assembly GCA_937951995.1. Classification (GTDB taxonomy): domain Bacteria; phylum Bacillota; class Clostridia; order Tissierellales; family Tissierellaceae; genus Gudongella. Next base: position 13,003 of record CALGAG010000165.1, on the reverse strand, counting down.
AATTGATAAACTACACTTTGCCTCACGGGAAACTGTTCAGTTTCAAAGATTTGAAGGCACTATGCTATGGAGACATAGAGAACCTTAAAAAAGTTGTTTCCGGTAGTATCTACAAGGAATTGGTCAATGAGGAAAAGGATTTGGACCTTTTTATGGGAATAAGGGTTCAGAGACATTTGTACAATAAGTTTAAAAATTCATTCAGCCAGGGAAAACTTGATATCTCAATAGCAAACGCTTATCTCCACCTACTGGAGTTTGAGATCAAGGATATTATTTCAATACTGGAATCAAAAAAATATGGATTATCCTACTACGAGACCAAAGAGTATCTAGTCAGGGATATAAAAGGAAGTGATTATTAATGTCCATTGAAAAGATGACCATGATGAACATCATTGGAAAGATTGACATGGTGGATGATGTTCTAAAGAATCTTCTCAAGACAAGAAAAGTGGACCTGGTGTCAGCCGTATCTCAGATTGAAAGGAGTAATTTCCTGTTCGATGTTAATGATGAGAACGTAGACATGCTTGTTGACCTGAACTACATCCACACATTCGAAAAGAGTGAGGAATGTGAGGAAATGTTCAGAAAGGGAGAGGAGCTTAAGGCAGCTCTTGATCTGGACTTTCAGGTTGACAGGATAGATGAGGACATGAAGCTTGTCAGCAAGGAAGAATTGTCTGATGAACTTGATAGCATTTGCAAGGAAGTTCATGGGCCAAGCACCATGATAGTGGCTTTGAAGAAGGAGCTGGCATACCTGGATGACTTCCATTCAAACAGCTTCAGGGAGTTGGAGGAATTCCCAGTAAAGGTTGAGGACTTGAGAAACATGGAGTACTTTGACTTCAAGATGGGGATACTAAGCAGGGAGAACCTTCTAAAACTGAAAAAGAACTATGACAACATACTGTCAGTACTCCTACATACAGGATCCAGTGCGGAAGGGGAAGTGTATTTTGCTTTCTACCCCAAGAAGTTGGAATCTGAGATAACGAGAATATTAAGGTCTCTTAACTTCAAGGAAATCATACTTCCAAAGTCATACACTGGAACGCCAGAGGAAATTAGAGCAAGCATAGAAAGCCAGAAGGAAAGACTCCACATGGAGATTGAGGGGCAGCAGAAGATACTGGATGACATCAAGGCCAAGTATCAGGACAGGATAAGGTCCATAATGGAGCAAATATGGATAACTACAAGATTGGATGACCTCAAGGAGAAGGTAGCCTTTTCCAGCAATTACTTCTACCTATCAGGCTGGGTTGCACAATCTGAGAAGGAAGAAATCAGCAGCTCAGTTGCTGGTCATGATGATGTGCTAATAAAGTTTAAGGAAGAGGAGAACCTCGAGCCACCTACAAAGCTTAAGAACAACTGGTTCTTTAGACCATTCCAGTGGCTTGTGAACCTTTATGGAACTCCAAGCTACAATGAGCTTGACCCAACTCCATTTGTGGGACTGTCCTACATGCTATTGTTTGGCATGATGTTTGGTGACCTTGGACAGGGATTTGTAATGGTTGTTGCAGGCTACTTCATCAGCAAGAAAATGGAACTTTTTGGAGGCTTGCTTAGCAGAATAGGAATTGCCTCAATGATATTTGGAACCCTTTACGGGGCAGTGTTTGGTATAGAGCATTGGATACCTGCACTTTGGATGAGACCTTTTGAGAACATTAACGACATTCTGATTGTAGCCATATTTGTAGGTATTTTTGTACTTCTGGTTGCGTATATCTACGGAATCATCAATGCCTACAAGAGAAAAGACCTTGAAGAGGGAGTATTTGGTCATGCAGGTGTAGCTGGAGTTATTCTCTATTTGACCCTGCTTGTGACAGTCGGCGGCAGCCTATTGGGAATCAGCATAATACCGGTTCCATTAGGCATAGGCATTGCAGTTGCAGCACTATTGGCAATTGTTTTCAGATTGCCTCTAACTCACTTGATAGAAGGGAAAAGGCCGCTTCATGGCGGAGATGTGAGCGGATACTATGTTGAATCCATATTCTCACTGATAGAAACCTTCTTGAGCATGTTGAGTGGTACCATTTCTTTTATAAGGGTAGGAGCATTTGCTCTGACACACGTCGGATTGTTCCTTGCATTTGAAACCATTGGTCATATGATGGGTTCTGCAATGGGGAATGTAATTGTTCTTATCATTGGTAATATATTTGTATTGGGACTGGAGGGTCTGATCGTATTCATTCAGGGCATGAGACTTCAGTACTACGAGCTTTTCAGCAGGTATTACAGTGGAGATGGAAAAGAATTCAACCCTGTAAGTCTGGGCAAGTAATTATTATTTAATTCTAGGAGGAGATTATATGTCATTTGTATTGATATCAACAACAATATTGGTTCTACTTACTATCGGTACGGGAGCATTTATGATGTACAAGGAAATGGAAGGCGGAAAGAGCAAGATGAAGAAGATTCTAAGGACAAATCTTTTTGTATTCCTTCCACTATTGATCGTTGCAGTGATCGTTATGGTACCACAGGGAATCAGTGCGGCGGAAACCGAAGCAGGTCTTCTTTCATCATCAGCTGGACTTGGTTTCATATCAGCAGCCTTGGCAACTGGTTTGGCAACACTTGGAGCAGGTTATGCCGTTGCAGTAGTAGGTGCAGCTGCCCTTGGAGCGGTTTCAGAGGATGCAACACTTCTTGGTAAAACCCTAATATTCGTTGGTCTTGCAGAGGGTATCGCTATCTATGGTCTGATTGTTTCAATCATGATTCTAGGTAGGTTATAGCAATGAAGTCCATCCTGATCAGTGATAACAAGGATACAATAATTGGAATGAGACTGGCCAGCATAGATGGGGTATTGGTAAAAACCAGGGAAGAGACCATTGAAAGACTAAACGAAGCAGCGATGGATGATGAAGTAGGCATAATTATAGTAACCGAGAATATTTTTGATGAGATAACCGATAGGATTCTGGAACTTAAGAGAAGTGGAAGCAAGAAGCTTGTAGTTACTATTCCGGATAGAAGCGGCCTAAAGGATAAAAACTTTATTATGAGGCATATTAAAGAATCCATAGGCATTAAAATTTAGGTGGTGAACTTATGATAACAGTTGAAGAAAAACTTGAGATTTTCCATAGAATTGTTTACAGGGATGAAGAAGAAAAGTATCTTAAGGCTCTTAAAGAACTGGAGGAGTACAATCAGCAGCTTCTTGAAAACAAAAAAGAGGAAATGAAAAGACAGCGTGATGAAATAATCCGAAGGAAGATAACTCAGGCAAAGGTTGAAAGGAACGAACTGAAATCAGAAGGCCTTGAGGATACCAAGGCAAAGCTCAGACAGAAGAGAAAAGAGCTGGAAACTGATTTGGTGGATTCAATAGTGGAAAGGGCAAATGAGTTTGTCAAATCCAAGGGATATGGAGAATATCTGTGCAGAAACCTGGATAAGTATCTGGTTGAATTTGAGGAGGACGAAGTGGTTTTGATCCTAAGGGACGAGGACAGGCTAATATCAGAAAGCTGCCTTATGAAGCTTAAGGACCAGACCGGCAAGACCTTCATTGTGGAAACCCTGCCAGATGAAAAGATAGGTGGCTTTATGATGAGTAACAAGGATAGAACATTCAACATCGACCATACATTGAAGACCTTGATTCAGGAGAAGGAGTACATGATAGGTAAAAGACTAAACGATGCTCTTGGAGAGGTAGGTGAAATCAATGGCTAGTTTGATGGGAGAAATTCAGATGATAAACGGTCCTGTAATTCTGGGAAAGAATATGACAGGATTCAAGATGAGAGAGATGGTTACAGTTGGCGAGAAAAAGCTCATAGGTGAGATTATTGCCATTGACGGAGACCAGGGAACAGTCCAGGTATACGAGGAAACAGAGGGACTTAGAAGAGGCGAGCAGATAGTATCAACAGGCAAGCCCCTATCCCTAAAGCTGGGACCAGGAATGATCGGGAACATGTTCGACGGTATCCAAAGACCCCTAAAGAAGATCAAGGAAGACCACGGAAGCTTTATTCCAGAGGGCATAGGACTTATATCGCTGGATGAGGAAAAGCTTTGGGAGGTGGAATTCCAGGTTGAGGAAGGGGACTATGTCAAGCAAGGTCAGATTTTCGGGACCATACAGGAAAGCCCCTTGATAACACACAGACTATTGATACCAGTGGGTGTGGAAGGAAAGGTTACCTTCAGGGCAGTACCCGGTGAATACAATATAAACAAGGTACTTCTAAAGATACTGGACCTGAAAGGTGAGGAACATGAGGTAAAGATGTACCAGGAGTGGCCTGTAAGACTACAGAGACCTGTTGCTGAAAGGCTTCAGATAGACAAGCTATTGATTACAGGACAAAGGGTTCTGGATATATTCTTCCCAATAGCCAAGGGAGGAACTGCAGCAATTCCTGGTGGTTTCGGTACAGGAAAGACAATGACCCAGCACCAGCTGGCCAAGTGGTCAGATGCTGATATAATAGTATACGTTGGTTGCGGAGAGAGGGGTAACGAGATGACGGAGGTTCTAGAGGACTTCCCTGAACTGATCGACCCCAAGTCCAACAGACCAATAATGGAAAGAACAGTACTTATTGCAAACACATCGAACATGCCCGTTGCGGCCAGAGAGGCATCCATCTACACTGGAATAACAATGGCCGAGTACTTTAGGGACATGGGCTATAACGTGGCCATAATGGCCGACTCCACATCAAGATGGGCGGAGGCCTTAAGAGAGATTTCAGGCCGTTTGGAGGAGATGCCTGCAGAGGAGGGATATCCAGCCTACCTTCCATCAAGATTGGCTCAGTTCTATGAAAGGGCGGGATATGTCAAGACCCTACAGGGAGACACCGGTTCAATCACGGTAATCGGGGCAGTATCACCTGCGGGAGGAGACTTTTCCGAGCCGGTAACAGAGAATACAAAGAGGTTCGTAAATGTATTCCTTGGACTGGACAGGGAATTGGCATACTCAAGACATTACCCTGCAATAAACTGGCTGAATTCATATAGTGGATACAGTGAAATGATAAAGAGATACTATGAAAAGGAACTGGGAGAGAGCATAGAGGACATCAGGAAGAAGATGCTCAACCTCTTGTTTGAGGAAAGCAAACTTCTTGAGATAGTACTTCTTGTTGGTGAGGATGTACTTCCTGATGACCAGAGGCTTATTCTCGAAATAGCAAGAGTTCTTAAGATTGGTTTCCTTCAGCAGAATGCATTCCACAAGGACGATACCTATGTTCCTTTAAGAAAGCAAATTGATATGCTTAAGACCATAGAATTGCTCTATGACAGGGGTCTTCAGTCAGTCAAGAAGGGAATACCAATATCAGTTGTGAGAAACATAGAGTTGTACGAAGACATCATCAAGATGAAATACACCATTACCAATGACGACATTGAAAAAATACAAGGACTGAATGCAAGGATCAACGAGTTCTACAACCAGTTGGAATCTGAGTATTCAGCATAGTGGGTGATTAGATGAAAAGAGAATATTTAAAATTAGATAGAGTACAAGGAGCTCTGATAGAGCTCTCAAAAGTTCATTCAGTGGGATATGGTGAGATAGCCCAGATTGAGGACAGATTGGGCAACTCAATGGTAGGTCGTGTAATCAAGATTGATGGGGATAATGTTGTGGTTCAGGTATTTGGGCCAACAATGGGAATCTCAGTTGATAATACAAAGGTAAGCTTCCAAGGTAAGGCATTTGAGATACCATTGTCGAAAAAAATCCTTGGGAGAACCTTCAATGGTATAGGTGACCCTATCGATGGAGGAGGGGACATCTATTCTGAGAAGCTTTACAACATTAACGGTAGACCGATCAACCCTGTCTCCAGGGAATACCCTAGAAACTTTATCCAGACAGGAATATCTTCAATAGATGGGTTGACAACATTGATCAGAGGGCAGAAGCTGCCAATATTCTCAGGTGCGGGACTTCCTCACAATGAGCTTGCTGCACAGATTGTTCGCCAGGCAAAGATCCAGTCCAAGGACGGGGACAGCAATTTCTCCATAGTATTTGCTGCAATTGGTGTTAAGCATGATGAGGCCTTCTACTTTGAGGATGCATTTAGGAAAGCCGGTGTGCAGGAAAAGGTTGTTATGTATATAAACTATGCAGACGACCCAATAATGGAGAGGATAACAGCTCCAAAATGTGCACTTGCAGCTGCTGAATACCTGGCTTATGAGGAAAATCAGCATGTTCTTGTAATAATGACAGACATAACCAGCTACGGTGAGGCCTTGAGAGAGGTATCATCACTGAGGGAAGAGGTGCCAAGTAGAAAGGGATATCCTGGATACCTGTACTCAGACCTGGCATCACTTTATGAGCGTGCTGGAATGATTCACGGCATCAACGGATCGGTTACACTTATACCAATCCTTACCATGCCAAATGATGATATCACACACCCAATACCTGACCTTACTGGCTACATCACTGAGGGTCAGGTTGTATTGGAGAGATCTTTGGATCAAAAGGGTATCTACCCGCCAATAAATGTTTTGCCTTCACTTTCGCGTCTGATGAAGGACGGAATAGGGGAGGGCTTTACCAGGGAGGACCATCCTGAGGTTTCCAACCAGCTGTTCTCATCATACTCAAAGGTACAGGAAGTTAGAGCTCTTGCACAGATAGTAGGTGAAGAGGACCTTTCTGAGAAGGACAAGTACTACATGAAGTTTGGAGATGCTTTTGAGGGAAGGTTTGTAACCCAGAGTCTTAACGAGAACAGGGATATTGAGGATACATTGGATCTGGCATGGGAGCTGTTGAAAATCCTGCCTAGAGAGGAATTGGACAGATTGAATCCGGAACTTATAGCAAAGTATATGGGATAGGGTGAGTTTATGGCTGTATATAAGATGACTCCAACCAAGGCAAACTTGATCAAATCCAAAAATTCACTTAGATTTGCCCTAAAAGGCTTTGAGTTGCTGGACAAGAAAAGGGTAGTTCTAATAAGGGAAATGATGGCTTTGATAGACGTGGCAGAGGACCTTCAGTGGAGGATTGACGAAAACTTCGCTCAGGCTTACGAAGCCCTGAAGTTGGCAAATATAACCAAGGGATCGGAGTATATTGAGGATTTCGCCCAATCCATTGAGAAGGAAAGGGATTACCAGGTGCTTTTCAAATCCGTAATGGGTGTTGAGGTCCCAATAATCAAGAGGGAAGAGAAAAGCTTAACCACAGAATATGGATTCTTCAGGACGAATGCTGCCTTCGATAAGACGGTTCTAAGCTTTATAGAGATCAGAAACCTGATCTACCAGCTTGCAGAGGTTGAAAACTCAGTCTACAAGTTAGCCATGGAGATTAAGAAGACGCAAAAAAGAGCCAATGCACTTGACAAGATTCAGATTCCCAGATACAAAACCACAATCAAGTACATTGACGAAGTACTTCAGGAGAAGGAAAGGGAAGACTTCTTCAGACTTAAAAGGGTCAAGGGAAAGACAAAATCAAAAAAGACAACAAAATAATGGAGGAAGCCTTTCGGCTTCCTCCTTATTTGTGGCTTATAAGCATTTTATCCTTGATATTCCAGAGGTCCTGTGACAGGTCCACAAAGTATTCGTGTGGTCTTTCAAATCTCTTTACCTCATCCCACAGATTCTCAATCTCAGACCTGCAGAAATCCCTGATTTCATGGACATCAGGACTTTCATAGACGCTTCTGCCCTTATGGAAAAGCTGTACAAGAAGAGGCCGTGTGTAGTAGTCTGTAAGGGTCTTGCGCTTCCATGTGAACAATGGGTGGAAGATTTCATAAGGACCATCCTCAGGCACCTTCTCGTCATGGAGAGTGATAACATCAGCCATTGGTGTGTGGGTTTTCTTGTCGTAGAACCGGTAGATCTGCTTGAATCCAGGTGTTGTGATTTTTTCAACGTTGTTGCTTATCTTTATCTTTGGCTTCATCACGCCGTTTTCTTCAATTGCCACAAGCTTGTACACACCACCGAAAATTGGCTCAGACTTTGCAGTGATAAGTCTCTCCCCAACTCCAAAGGCATCAATCTTTGCTCCCTGGGTGACCAAATCCTTTATTACAAATTCATCCAGGCTGCTTGAGGCCATTATTTGAACATCTTCGTAGCCTGCTTCATCAAGCATTGCTCTGGCCTCCTTGGAAAGATAAGCAATATCGCCACTGTCAATCCTGATTCCCTTAGGTCTGAATCCCCTTGAAACAACCTCTTCGTCAAAAACCTTAATGGCATTGGGTATTCCGGTCTTTAGTGTATTGTAGGTATCTACAAGAAGGGTACAGCTTCCAGGGTAGGCCCTTGCGTATGCCCTAAAGGCTTCCAGCTCGTCTGGAAACATTTGAACCCAGCTGTGGGCCATTGTTCCAAGTGCTGGAATACCAAAATCCCTATCCACAATTGTACTGGAGGTGCCGATGCAGCCACCTATATATGCAGCCCTGGCCCCCTGGATAGCACCGTTGTATCCCTGTGCCCTTCTGGAGCCAAACTCGATTACGCTCCTGCCGTCTGCTGCCCGTACAATCCTGCTGGCCTTGGTGGCTATCAGGGATTGATGGTTTATGGTTAGTAGGATCATGGTTTCAACAAGCTGGGCCTGAATCACCGGTCCCCTTACAACAACCAAGGGCTCCCTTGGGAAAATGGGTGTGCCTTCTGGAATGGCCCACACATCACATACGAATTTGAAGTTCCTTAAATAGTCCAGAAATTCTTCGCTGAAAATATCCTTGCTTCTAAAATATTCAATATCCTCCTTGTCAAAGCTTAAGGTCTTCAGGTAGTCAATCAACTGCTCGACCCCAGCCATGATTGCGTACCCTCCGTCATCGGGTATGGATCTGAAAAACATGTCGAAATAAGCAATGGTGTCATGCATCCCGTTCTGTAAATAACCATTTGCCATGGTGAACTCATAGTAGTCTGCCAGCATGGTCAGGTTTTTCTTGTCGGTCCAATCAAATTTATCCATGGTTACTCTCCTTTTTTCTATGTTATGTACATTATAGCAAGTTTTCAGCGTATTTTGGAGATTTAATTGAAAACTTTCAATATATTGGAAAAAAGAACAAAAAAATAAGAAAGGTCCATCCTTTTTCATTGGGATAAACCTTTCATATTAAATAGGACCTTGAATAACTGCTCCAACATGAACTTTTTGGTTCAATCACTTATCCTTAAACACTCCTTAATTTAAGTTACAGAGGATTAAACTCTAATCTTATAACCTAATAAGTTATTTAGTTGTTACACTTTCATAACCCTAAGGTTACTTTTTCTGTGGTTTATGGGGATACCACAAATCCCTGTTACAGGTACTTCCTTTACTGCGTTTTTACTACCTTACTACTTTCTACTTTTCTTTTACCATCATACTTGCATAAACTACTTAAACCTGGAATCTTACAACAGTAATACTTTAATAGGTGTAGCAACTTACATCTAAAACTTTCTACATCTTAAACTTGTTCTACAGTACTATCTTTTCTTACATTGCCAACTTCCTACAGCTTGTTTCATTTAGCTTCTACAACAGTAACTTCTAAATAGGTGTAGCTTCTGAATTCAGATTTTACCTGAATCCATATCAATACTTTGCATTGTTACTTGAATCTTTCCAGGTTCAATAAACTTCTACAACTTATTGATTGAATTTTAGTTGGATGCAGTTATCAAAGTCCCATGAAACCATAATATCAACCTTGCTTCATTGAAGCAGTTAGTTAATATATGATTTGTAGTTATATTATACCCACATATATTCTTTTAAACATGAAAAAACAAAAAAGTTTATACAAAAAAAGAAGGAAGTCCTTTAAATGGCTCCTTCTTCTTATTTAAACTTATAAAATTTTTATGAATTAATTTTTCGATCTCCCTTTTCGGTTATGCTCAGCATCTTTATTGGAATTGTATTGCAGCTTGAAACCGAACATCCCGAGCATTTAGTCTCACAGGTGGGTGATCCAAGGTCCTCCTCAAGGTATCCCATTCTCACCAGGGTTTTTATCATATCCTCAAGAACATTTTCAGATACATCCAGGTTCCTGGCTATTTGTGGTTTTGAATATACATTTGCTTGCTTTATTTCCTTTAGTACTTCCTTTAGCATTTCATACCCTCCTTAAAAGCCCATCAATGAACCTATCTGGTAGACCATGACCGCTAGCACCCAGGCCAGAACAAAGGGATAGATCGCCATGAAGGCAGCCCATTTGTATGAGTTGGTTTCCTTTTTTACAGTGGCTATTACAGCCGCACATGGTGTGTAAAGAAGTGTCATAACCAAGAATGATACTGCAGACAGAGTTGTAAAGGATTCCCTGATTGCCGCAACCAACTCGCTACCTTCACTGACACCAGCATAGACCATCCCTAGGACTGCAACAACCGCCTCCTTGGCAGCTATTCCGGCAAAGAGGCTTACGGATGCCTGCCAACTACCAAAGCCTGCTGGTGCGAATAGGGGGGCTATAAACTCTCCAACCCTGCCCAGGATACTCTCCTGGGAGTAGGGTTCAACCCCCATGGGTAGAACGGATAGGACCCACAGGAGTGCAACCACTGCAAATATAACCGTACCTGCCCTTTTGACAAAGTCCCATACCTTCTCCCACATGTCCCTTAGGACACTGGATGCTGAGGGTAGTCTGTAGGGTGGCAATTCCATGATGAAGTGGGAGGATTCTCCCTTGAATAGGGTTTTGCTGAAAATCTTGCCCATCAGCAGAGCCATTCCTATTCCCAGTGCATAGATTATAAATAGAACTAGTCCGCCGTTGTTTGGGAAAAATGCAGCTATGAACACAAGGTAAATCGGAAGTCTGGCTCCACAGGACATGAAGGGGTTGATAAGTATTGCAATCATCCTGTCCTTCTTGTTTTCCAGGGTTCTTGTGGCCATTATTCCAGGTACATTACAGCCAAATCCCACAATCATTGATATGAAGGTCTTTCCATGAAGGCCTACAGCCCGCATTATTCCATCCATTATATAGGCAGCCCTTGCCATGTAGCCCGTATCTTCAAGTATTGCAAGGAAGAAGTAGAGGACCATGATCAGGGGAACAAAGACCAGTACTGCACCAACTCCTCCAACAAAACCCTCTATAACAAATGAGACCAACCAATGGGGAGATCCCATTGAAACCAGCCAGCCCTCCACAAACTCTCCGAAAATCTCAATTGCCGTTTCAACATAGCCTCCCAGAAAATCAGACCCAACCACAAAGGTAAGCTGGAAGACAAGATACATTATCAGACCAAATATGGGAAGGCCAAAGAGCCTGCTTGTAAGGACCCTGTCTATCTTGTCGGTGGTAGTAATGATTTCATCATCCGGCTTAACAACACACTTCTTTGTAATACCATTTACATATGCATACCTTTTGTCCACTATATCAAGCTCGTAATCCACATTGTTGGAAAGTAGGGTTTCCAGGTGGTCTTTAACAGGACCCATTCCCTCAATAATGGAAACCATTTCCTGGTCTCCCTCAAGAAGCTTCAATGCCATCCAGTCCTCCGGATAGGGAAGGGATTCCTCCTTGAGCAGGTTACGGATATTTGCAATTTCTTCATCGATCTCCTTGCCATAGGTAAAAACAACCTTCCTTGGCTCATGGGACATTGCCTTGAGGGTTCCATCAACAAGGTCCTCAATACCTTTTTTCTTGGCGGCAACGGTTGAAATCACAGGGACTCCAAGAGCTTCTGAAAGGTCTTTTGTGGATATCCTGATCTGTTTGGACTCAGCCTCATCCATCATGTTAAGAGCCACAACAACATTAGCACCCATTTCGAGAAGTTGGGTTGTCAGGTAGAGGTTTCTCTCAAGATTTGTGGCATCAACTACGTTTATTACAACATCCGGGCTTCCCTTAACAATGAAGTCCCTTGCAACCAGCTCATCCTCTGAATAAGCCCCAAGACTATATGTACCAGGAAGGTCCACTACATTATAAAGGACTCCCTTGTGCTTAAAGGAGCCTTCTTTTTTTTCAACAGTCACTCCCGGCCAGTTTCCAACATGCTGGTTTGAGCCGGTAAGCACATTAAACAAGGTGGTTTTCCCGCTGTTGGGATTTCCCACCAATGCTATATTTTGCATAAATTGTGTCCTCCTCGTTGAAACCTATTATCAAGCAAATCCAAAAAGCTAGTCCCTCTCCACAAGGATATGGGAAGCAAGACCTCTACCTATTGCAAGTTTAGAGCCTGACATGGAAATTATTATTGGACCGAAATCATTCTTAACCATCTTTAACTCGGCTCCGCTGTTAAGACCAAGTTCATATAGTCTTTTCCTGGCATAGCCTCCACCCATAACCTGCTTGATTCTGCACTTGTCATTCTTTTTTACTCCTGAAAGTACCATAGTGCACTTCAACACCTTTCTATGTAAAATAATGAAATATCTTGATAACTATTATCAATTATAGAATAATACATTTCCGACGGAATTGCAAGGTTTTTTTGTCAAAGCAATAACACATGACGTCCTAAGACAGAAGTATTGACAAGGACTTGTGAGGATGATATAATTTGATTATACACAGACCCCCGGGGAGGGGGTGTAGAGAAAGGATGATACCATGGCAAATAAAAGGCTAACGGTGGATGTTGTGGGAATGACATGTGCAGCCTGTTCGGCAAGGATTGAAAAGTCCCTGTCAAGGCTTGAGGGTATAGACAAGGCAAATGTGAACCTGTCCACCAACAAGGCTACAGTAAGCTACGACGACGAAAAGATCCAAAAGGATGATATAGTTAGGACAATTGAGAAGACGGGCTACCAGGTTCCACCTGAGAAGAGGACCCTCCTTGTTGAGGGCATGACCTGAAGCTCCTGCTCAGCCAGGGTGGAGAAAGCCCTAAACAAACTGGAGGGAGTTACTTCAGCAAATGTAAACCTATCTACAAACAAGGCAGTGGTTGTATTTCCTTCAGGGGTCCTTGAGGATTCACAAATCATTGAAGC
>CALGAG010000164.1 GCA_937951995.1 uncultured Bacillota bacterium | reverse complement strand
TAGCATTTTTCAATGCTTTTGATTTGTTCTTTTGTTTTTTTTATAGATTATTTCTCGTATAATATGTTTAGAATTACTGTCTTACTTCAAGTACAGTCTCAACAAGTTAATGGTACTAGAAGACTTCACCTTAAATAAACACTTCCTACTCTCATCTTAACCTATACTTCAGTAGCCTCATACCATTTAGGATAACTACCAATATACTCGCCTCGTGCACCAACATTCCTATGGACATATTCATCCATTCGCTAAATAGTAGACTTGCCAGCAAAATCAGTACCACGCCCACTGCTATAAGAATGTTCTGTTTCATATTTCTTGCAGTCGCTTTTACCAGCCCCAAAGCGTGTGGCAAACGGCCAAAGTCTGAATTCATCAGTACAACATCGGAGGTTTCTATGGCAACGTCCGTACCACTTCCCATTGCAATTCCAATGTTTGCCAAGGCTAGTGATGGGCTGTCATTGACTCCGTCCCCCACAAATGCTACAATCTGGTTCTTTTCTTCGATCAACATTTTTACATATTCAGACTTATGCTCCGGCAGCATATTGCCATGGGCTTCAGTCAAGCCCAGCTCTTTGCTTACCACATCCACGGTTCCTTGATTGTCCCCTGAAAGCATGACCAAGTTCTTTACTCCCAGTTTCTTCAGTGCCTTCAAGTCTTCCTTAACACCTGGACGGATCTGGTCTTTGATTCCCATCAGTACCTTCAACTCTCCATTCACTGATGTTATAACCAAGGAATTCCCTTCTCTTTCCAATCTTTCTATGTCTTCCTTAGCCGTTTGGCTAAGGAAGACATTTTCTTTTTCCATCAGTGCTACATTACCCACTGCTATTCTATGATTATTTACTCTTGATACAATTCCTCCACCCTTTACTACTTCTGTTTCAGTTACTGTGGAAAACCTTGTTTCTCCGATTTCATCCAAGACCGCTTTTGCCAATGGGTGGTCTGATTCTCTTTCTACACTTGCCAAATAACCTAGTACCTCATCCATGTCTTCTCCATAATATACTTTTTCTGATACAGATGGATTGCCTATTGTAAGTGTACCAGTCTTGTCAAATATCATTGTGTCTAGCCTACTGAAATCGCTGATCACTTCACTACCCTTCAATAGAACTCCGTGACGTGCTCCATTTCCGATTCCTGCTACGTTGGATACCGGTACCCCTATCACCAATGCTCCAGGACAACCCAGTACCAGTATTGTGATTGCCAGCTCTATGTCTCTTGAAAATATCCATACTATAAATGCTAAAACCAGGACTGCTGGTGTATACCACTTTGAAAATCTATCTATAAATCTTTCTGCCTCTGATTTCGAATCTTGAGCTTCCTCAACCAGCTCAATTATTTTCCCAAATGTTGTATCTTCACCGACTCTATCCGCTATGATTTGAACCGTACCATTATCAAGGATTGTCCCTGCAAATACATTTGACCCCTTTTCCTTGCTCACTGGAATGGATTCTCCGGTGATACTGGCTTCGTTGACACTGCCTTCTCCGGTTAACACCGTTCCATCCACTGGAACTTTTGCGCCCGTTTTAACCAGCAAAATATCGCCTACATCTACCTCTTCCACCTGGACCTCTTCAAACTCTCCATTTTCCATTTGCTTCAGTGCGCTTTCCGGCGCCATCTCTGTCAATTCCTTTATGGCAGAACGAGTCTGGTTCAATGTACGCTGCTCCAAGAAGGCACCAAATAGGAAGAGGAAGGTTACAATTGCTGATTCCTCGAAGTTTTGTATTAGAAATGCTCCACCCACTGCAATTGTTACCAGTACATCTATACTCACTACTTTTACTCTCAATGCTTGGTATGCTTGAATCACTATTGGCGCTGCTCCCATGATTGAAGCTATCACCAATGACCAAACAAAAATATCCATATTTCCTGCTGTCCATTTACTTGTAAAGGCAATGGCTATCAAAATACCACTTAATAGTGTAATCCTGTTTTTGCTTTTCAAAATATATCTTTGCATCATTACCCCTCCTGAATCCTTGCTTTTCGATCTTATTTCTTGTAAGATCTATCTAGTTGTTCCAACATGTTGTAGACCGCTTCATAAGTTTCGCATACATCTCCAGGTACAGTGTAATTGTCCGTAATTCTTCGTAATTCTTTAAACTTTTGTTCCAGATCAGGAGTTTCTCCTCCTCCATTGTTGATCTTTGAAACCATTTCATCGAATGTACTTTTTACATCGTGGAATTCTGGGTGACTACCACCATGAACTCTTGCAACCACTGGTACATATTGTCCAAGTCTTACCAAGTTTTCTTCCACCATCTCATTGAATTTTTTCATTGTATTCTCTCCTTAAAATTTTATAATATTTCACTTAATCACTTTCCTTAACTACATGATACCGTGCCTGGCACCATAAGTCCTTGACCAAAGTCAAAATTCAAAATCCTATTTGTGTTTCTGTGTAATTTCTTGATCCTCAACCATATCCAGCTTATGTATATACCTTAACATTATATTTCCTAAAAGTATTTGATCCAGGTCAACATTGGGAAATGTTTTAATTTAAAAAGTCCTGAGTCCATCAACATGGACTCAGGACTCAAGAGCTTATCTTGGGCATTATACAGCCAAGTGTTATTAAAAGTATTCCCTTCCCCCTAATACTATCCCCTACTTTACAGTTCAATCTCAAGCAGTAGAGGTGTATGGTCCTGTCTAGGGCCAGAATCAAGCATTTCAGATCTGATTACCTTGTCTGCTATACGGTCACTAACCAGCCAATAATCAATTCTCCAGCCTGAATTGTTGATCTTACTGGTTTTAACACGTTGTGCCCACCAAGTATAGATGCCAGTCACATCACCATGGACATGTCTAAATGTATCAGTAAAGCCTTTTGCCAAAAGATTTGTGAAGCCCTGACGTTCCTCGTCTGTGAATCCGGCTGAATTTCTATTGTTATCAGGATGAGCCAGATCTATCTCCTTATGAGCTACGTTGAAGTCACCTGTAGCAATAACATACTTAACCTTATCTAAATCTGCAAGATAGTCCGCATATTTGGCATCCCAGATTTGACGTTCCTCCAAACGATTTAATCCATCCCCAGCATTTGGTGTGTAGACCTGTGTTATGAAGAAATCTTCAAACTCCAATGTTATGATTCGGCCCTCAGAATCCATGGTGCCAGGTGCTCCAATTTCCGGGTGGGTAACAGATGGTTTCAGATTCTTCTTATAAAGGAACATTGTACCTGCATATCCCTTACGGGCTGGTTCAACAGAACTGTTCCAGACAAACTCATAGTCAGAAAACATGTCCTTCAAAATCCCAACATGCTTCTTAGTGGGTCCCTTGGCTGGTAGCTTGGTTTCCTGCAGGGCTATGACATCTGGATCTTGGTCTTTGATTGTGTTCAGCACATCCCTGGATAACAAGGCGCGGGCTGAATCACTTGTGAGTGCAGCATTTAATGAATCGATATTCCATGAAATTAATTTCATTGTTCCCTCCATTTTTCATCATTATTATTATATTCATTATTGTTTTTCGACAAACTTACAAATATTGTACCATATTAGCATATACCTAACAAATCCTCATTTTTTACTGATTATGACCTTTAAAAAGCAATAGGAAGGGCTCCTATTGCTTTTAATAAATCATTTTGACTTCATATTTTCTTATTCCAAATCAGCGAATCCCCATCTACTTTTGGTCCTTGTATCCTTCCCTTAGTAACTTATATTCCCCGGTTTCAACATTCAGGTCATAAATGTTAAAGTTAGTCTTTATATCAAAACCTTCAAGGTGTGTTGCCAGGTTTATTGAAGCAGACCCATCATCTCCACTGGTAATCCTATGAAATACGTTTGTAGTCCAGGTTACCAGACCTCCACCTTCCAGAATCCGCTCCCCATTATGTTCAATGTAGTCAGGGGTAACAATGAACCTTTCAATTTTACCATAGTCTGGCTGGTAGAGTTCCACGTACCTTTCCCCATGTAGGACCAATAGATTGTCCTCCTGATGTGTGTGCATGTACCAGGCCTTTTCAACTGTACCAACTGTTCCTGGGGAGATGGCACCTTTTTGGTGAATAACCCTATCGATAGCGTCAATTTTTGGAATCATCGATTGGACCATAATATCAAAGGTCACCCCTTCGGTCTTTCTGAACTCCTTAAGCTTAATCACCTTGTAAAAATCCTTTGCTTCCTTGATAATGTACTCCACCATATCACCCTCCTTATATTCTGGACACTCCACTATCCTTCGCAGCCTTGGCTACAGCTTTTGCAAGCTCTTTACCCACATTCCTATCCAGGACATCCGGCAAAATATTTTCCTCACTCATAAGATGCTCCGGTACCATGTTTGCAATAGTGTAAGCAGCTACAAGCTTCATCTCCTCATTTATATCACTTGCCCTTACATCTAGTGCCCCTTTGAAAATCCCAGGAAAAACAAGGACATTGTTCACCTGGTTTGGAAAGTCTGACCTTCCAGTCCCAATTATTCTTGCCCCCCCTTTCTTGGCATCCTCTGGCCATATTTCAGGAACTGGATTAGCCATAGCTAAAATAATCGAATCCTCATTCATCCTTTTAACATCCTCAGAAGCAACAACATTCCCTGCAGAAACCCCTATGAATATATCTGCATCAACCATGGCATCATGTAAATCACCTGATATTTTCCTAGGATTGGTGATCAATGCAATTTCCTTCTTGCTGCTTTCTATAAGTTCATCTTCCGGGTCCAATATGCCCTTTCTATCGCAGATTATTATATCCATGGCTCCTGCCTTTATAAGCAGCTTAGCTATTGCCAACCCAGCTGCACCAGAACCGTTTATCACTATTCTCACCTTCCCAAGTTCCTTTTTCACCACCTTCAGTGAATTAAAAATGGCGGCAAGAACAACAACAGCTGTTCCATGTTGATCATCATGGAAAACTGGTATATCAGCTCTTCCTTTAGTCTTCCTTCAATCTCAAAGCATTTGGGAGCGGCTATATCCTCCAGGTTTATCCCTCCAAAACTTGGTGCAATCTGCTTGATGGCAAATATTATATCCTCTGTATCCTGGCTTTCCAGGCATATAGGGAAAGCATCCACACCCCCCAGCTCCTTGAACAAAACTGCCTTGCCCTCCATTACAGGCATGCCTGCTCTGGACCCTATGTTGCCTAAACCCAGTACGGCTGATCCATCTGTGACTACAGCAATCATGTTGCCTTTATTCGTATATTCATAAGCAAGGGAAGGGTCATCCATAATCTTCTTACAAGGCTCTGCAACACCTGGGCTGTAAACCAAACTGAGATCTTCCCTGCTCTTTATTGGCATTTTGCTCGAGACCTGCATCTTTCCCTTATTTTCACTATGTAATTTGAGCGCTTCCTTTTGTATGTCCATAATCCACCGCCCTTAACAATATTTTTATAAAGCTTGAAAATATGTCTACAATCAAACTATACCCTATTTGACTTGACCTTACCCTGCTATTTGTTATCACCGTTCCACTTAAGGGTTTACCTCAGTAATCCACTATCAGAATATCAAAAGAAACGACAAGCAACAACAGAAACCAGCCGCATTCCTGTATCTGATCAGCCCAAGACAGAAATAGTATTTTAGCTGGACTTAAAAGGGTATAGGTATATACATAAGTATGTAAACACAAGGAGGTCAAATATGTCAGAATACGATTTATCCCATTTTGAAAGCAAGCTAATAGTTAGAAACATTGAGAGGAAGGATTTTGACGAAATAATAGGATTGCAGAAGCTATGCTTCCCTAAGATGATACCCTGGGAAAGAGATCAACTATCAAGCCATATCAGAATATTTCCCGAGGGGCAGATATGCGTTGAGTATGATGGAGTCATCATCGGGTCAAGCTCAAGCCTGATAATCAATTTTGATGAGTACAACGAACAGCACTCCTGGGGTGAGATAACAGATGAAGGCTACATAACCAATCATGATCCTGATGGTTATAACCTGTATGGAATGGAAGTAATGGTCCATCCTGATTATAGAAACATGAAGATTGGGAACAGGCTGTACGAAGCAAGAAAGGAGCTCGCTGAAAAGCTGAATCTAAAGAGCATAATCATAGGTGGAAGAATACCAAATTACCATAATCATTCCTCCGAATTAACCCCTAGGCAATATGTTAATGAGGTCATCCGACATAACATATATGATCCCATTCTGACCTTTCAACTTAAGAATGGCTTTGTACTCAAGAGGATAATTAAAAAATACCTGCCTGAGGACAAGGCTTCACTGGAATATGCAACATTGATGGAATGGAGCAACATTGAGTACCAAGGCAA
This sequence comes from uncultured Bacillota bacterium, assembly GCA_937951995.1. Taxonomy (GTDB): domain Bacteria; phylum Bacillota; class Clostridia; order Tissierellales; family Tissierellaceae; genus Gudongella. The sequence goes on along the minus strand of CALGAG010000164.1, from coordinate 1,399 downwards.
GAGCAAACACCAGTTTAAAACCGCCTATCCTGTAAGGGTCAGCGTTATTCAATATATGATGAAAAAGATCAACTCATTTGAGGAGTTCGCCCATCAATGTGAGTATTATGTTGATGTCGCTTCAAACTATCATTCTGACTTTGTGGTTTTCCCTGAAATATTCACCACCCAACTGCTTTCCTTTGTTGACCAGGATACCCCCAGTCAGGCAGTCAGGGTCCTGACTACATTCACTGATAGATACCTGGAAATGTTCACACACTTTGCAGTTAGATATAACGTAAACATAATAGGCGGTTCCCATTTTGTTGAGGAAGATGGAAAAATCTATAATATTGCTTACCTGTTCAGGAGGGACGGCACCATCGAAAAGCAATATAAGCTCCACATAACCCCAAACGAGAAGCAATGGTGGGGGATTTCAACAGGAGATGGCATCAGGGTATTTGATACTGATTGTGGGAAAATTGCAATCCTGATATGCTATGATATGGAGTTTCCTGAGCTTGCCCGAATAGTTACCGAGAAGGGAGCAAACATAATTTTTACTCCTTTCTGTACTGATGAAAGACAAGGCTATCTAAGGGTCAGATACTGTGCCCAGGCAAGGGCTGTTGAAAACCAAATTTATACCGTCATCGCCGGTACTGTAGGAAACCTTACCCATGTTGAGAACATGGACATCCAGTATGCACAGTCAGCCATTTTCACACCTTCAGACTTCTCATTTGCCAGGGATGGAATCATGGCTGAATGTACACCAAACATTGAAATGGTAATTGTTGGAGATCTGGATCTGGAACTGTTGAAGCGTACCAGAAAATCAGGTACTGTTACTCTCCTCAGCAGCAGGAGGTCTGACCTGTACGAACTAAAGGAGAAATAGAAATTTCTAACATTGAATAAAAGACAAGGGGAGAATGGGACAAGGGGACAGGCACCTTGTCCCATTTCTATATCATTCCTTTATTTGACACCTTCTTCTCACTCCATCCAAGACTCTTTGCCCAAACACGATGACTGGAAGCCTCTTCCTTATCTTCTCCCTCATATATTATACCAAGAAAGTCTGCAAATCCACTTAATCCGCCAACATCATCAAGCACGGACATCCCCTCTTTATATATACAAACTGGTTTGTGCTTATCAAGCACAATATCTCTAGCTGCCATCAACTCGTAATCATCGACATTATTTTGCTTTAATAAGTCTTCACAATCATTGTATTTTGTTATCTTAATTATCCAATTGTCTCCAAAGTCGTAATTATATATCAACTCGTTGGTTAAGGGGAATAGGTTGTTGGAGTCAAAACTTTCACCCTGGGCAGCAAGAACCCTATCTACCTCCAACCTTTCCAACAAACTGTCTGTACCAGTCTCAATGATAATTGATGAAT
>CALGAG010000163.1 GCA_937951995.1 uncultured Bacillota bacterium | reverse complement strand
CTCATTATTGATTTTATCATTTATCATGGTAAATTTAAACCGAAATACCATACATGATGATTTTATCATATTAATGGGTAGAAGGAGGATAGATGGTAGATTAATCGTGAACTCTAAAAAGGAGGCTTTGAAAATGTCAGTGGTTAAGGTTGTTGAAATTTTAGCGGAATCCAATGAAGGTTGGGAAGCAGCAGCTCAGAAGGCAGTTGAGGAAGTATCAAAGACAGTAAAAAATGTTACATCAGTTTATGTTAAGGACTTTCAGGCTATTGTTGAGGATGGCAAGATAGTCAAGTACAGAGTCAATGTGAAGGTTTCATTCATCGTGGAGTAGACTAAAGAAATTGGACCATGGAAGCATAACAGGCCTCCGTGGTCTTTGTTTTTTCATGAAATGATTGATATTAGACCAAAAAAATGTTATGCTACGTCGGTAAAGAAAATATGTTGCCTGACCACGGTTACTTTAGCCACGAAAAATTATTTGCTTAAGAGCTTATTGTTTAAGCTCTTTCATTTTTAGAGAGAGGTATTAATATGATAAAAGTTAATGAGTTATCCTACTTCCTCCCACAGAAAGACCTATACGACAAGGTTTCATTTGAGCTGACAGACGGCCAGCACTGTGCCTTTATTGGTTCAAGTGGGATTGGGAAGAGTACGTTGATAAATATAATTATGGATCCGGAGAGCTATATGTTTGATGGTTCCTTGGAGATTGACCCACTTTGCAGGATTGGATTTGTAAGCCAGTTTTCTCAGCTGGATAAATCAGATGAACTGACAGTGTTTGAATATATTGGAGAGAATTATCTGAAGTTGCAAAGCAGGATAGAATCTATCTTTTCTGAAATGGAAAGCTCAGGAGATATTGAAGCCCTGCTTGAGGAATACCAGGTGCTTTTGGATTCTTACGAAGCCATTGGTGGAGATGGTTTTGAAAGCCTTATCGACAGAAAGCTCAATCTTGCCAACCTGCAGGGTTTAAGGGACAAGCTGGTGACTGATCTAAGTGGTGGTGAATTCAAGCTTATACAGGTCATTAAGGAAATGCTTGCCAAGCCCAACCTGTTGATTATGGATGAACCAGATGCATTTCTTGATTATGGGAACCTCAATTCACTTAAAAATCTTATAAACTCCCATAAGGGAATCCTTCTTGTAATAACACACAACAGGTATCTCCTTAACCATTGCTTCAATAAGGTCCTGCATCTTGAAAACAAGGAAATCCAGGAATTTAATGGTAGATATATTGAGTATAACTTGGAGTTGCTAAAAACAAAGATTGAAATGCAGGAGCTGGCAGCAATTGACACTGCAGAAATTGAGAGAAACAATGTTCTAATAGAGAAATTGAGATTTGAGGCAAATCAGAATGCTGAAGCTGCCAAGGGTAGGTCCGTAAATGCAAGGGTTAAAATCCAGGAGAGACTGAAGGCTCGCAGAATCAAGCCCCCATTTATAGCCATTAAGCAGCCTGACATAAGGTTCAGCACAGATAGGGAAATAGAAGACAGGGTTATTCTAACCCTTAGAGACTTCCAGGCTGCCTTCGAGGATATAATCCTTGAAAATGTAAGCTTTGAGATCAACTCAAGGGACAAGGTGGCACTAATCGGATCGAATGGCACCGGAAAAACAACCCTGCTCAGAGAAATTTACAAGAATAGCAACGAAGCAATTGAACTTGATGGGGATGTAAAGGTGGAGTACCTGTCCCAGCTTCAGGGAGAGATGCTGGATGAGGAAAGCACAATAGCCGACGAATTCTTCAACTCTGGCTTCAAGTCCTATGATGAAATCAAGCTTTGCCTTTCCAGCTACGGATTTGATGAAGGGATCATCGATCAAAGGATAAGTTCACTATCCGGTGGAGAAAAGAACATGCTTCAACTTGCAAAGATATCTTCAAGCAATGCTGACTTCCTTCTACTGGATGAGCCTACAAGCCATCTGGACACATACTCGCAGATAGCTCTAGAAAAAGCTTTGAAAGAATTCGATGGTTCAGTGCTGATGATTTCACACGACTACCAGACAATCATAAATTCCATGGACTATATCCTGATTATTGAAGATAAGTCCATCAGAAGAATGAGCGTACGGAAGTTTAGGAAGATGATATACGATGCCTATTTTGATAAAAACTATTTGGAGATTGAGCAGAAAATAAAGTCCATTGAAACAAGTATCGAGTTGGCCCTTAAGGATAATGACTATGAGAGGGCAAAGATACTCTCAGAGGACCTTGAGAAGGTTATAGGCTTATAGATATAAGCTCTTGTCAGCTCTCCCTCTTGATTCTTGCCATAAGGTCACAATACTCATTTTCAAAATGATTATTGTGGCCCTTTACATATCCAAACTCGATTCTTCTATTCTCACAAAGTAGATCAAGCTTTTTCCACATGCTAATGTTCTTGGCCTTGGTCCCGTTAGCTGTGTGCCAATTATTAAGCTTCCAATGGATGATCCATTCGGTGATCCCCTTTCTGACATACTGAGAGTCTGTTAAGACTCTCAAGTCACCCTCATAGATTTCTAGTGCCTTTATCACAGCCTCAAGCTCAGCAGAATTGGAATCCTGGCTCTCACATAGAAATTCCCTGGCTTCATATGAACCGTCGGGCTCCTTTCTAAGGACACAGTATGCTCCCTTGTTTAGCCTCTCATCATAGCTGGCATCAGTGTATAACTCAGGCAGGTTGCTACTCTTACAAGCAGGTTCTACAAAGACCTTGCCCCTATCCCTTATGATGATATTATCCCGGTTCTTAAACTTGGAGATGTCCTTACCATCTATTATGGAAACATCCAGCTTGAATCCCTTGTAATAGCTTTCACTTTTCTTGTTATGTAGAATCCCTCTAAACTGACTTTTGTTATTGGACAGAAACCCTGCCAATTCATTTATCCCAGGTATTTGAAGGTCTTTTGTCTGCTTGTCATAGGTAATTACAACCTGGTCCATATCATCTGAAATTCGTATTGAGTACTTATCATTCTCTTCAGCTATGATCTCCAGCTGCATCTGCTTGACCATCATGACTATGACCTCCTTTCTTATTTTCAATTGTAACAGAACATATGCCCTTATTCCATCAAAAAAACCCATTGGAAATACTCCCAACAGGTTTTTGATTCTTGCTTTCTAAAGTACAGTAACCCTATCCAGGGTGTATTTCTCATAAGCCTTTGAAACCACAATTTCCTCCAGAATTTCAACCAGTCTATAAACCTCCTGGTAGGTATTGTACAGGGCTATAGGTGCCAGTCTGATTACATTGGGTTCCCTGTAGTCAGGTATTACCTTGTTATCCCTTAAGGCCAGGCTAATTCTATATGCCTCCTCATGCTCAAGGGCAACATGACCTCCCCTTCGGGAATTCTCCCTTGGATTACCAACTGAATATCCGTACCTGGCAAGCTTGCTGTCAATCAGATACATGAGATAGGCTGTGATATGCAATGATTTCTTCCTGATATTATCCATTCCAGCTTCGTTGAACATGTCCAAGGACCCTTCTATTGGAGCCATTGAGAATAGGCTGTGTGTTCCCAATAACCACCCGTTTGCATCCCTATCCTGGTCAAAATCATGACTCATAAGGAACTGGCTCTCATCCTTGCTGCCAAACCAACCCTTGAGTCCTGAGGATTCTCCAAAGTGTCTTTTATTGATGAACATCCCTGCTGTTGCTCCCGGTCCACCGTTCAGATACTTGTAGGTGCACCATACGGCAAAGTCTGGATCAATCTTCTTGAAGTCATGTGGTACGGATCCCATGGAATGGGCAAGGTCCCAACCAACCAGGATGTTCCTGTCATGGGCTTCCCGTGTTATCCTTTCCATATCAAGCAGCTGGGAGCTTCTGTAGAGTACAGATGGCAAAAGAATCAGAGCCACATCATCCTTCATTTCAGCAATTATATCCTCTTCAAGAATGGTCCGTCCATCCCTGGTCCCTATCCTTACAAGTGCATCCTCAATAGAGTATCCCTTAAGCTCAATTATGCTCTTTGTCGCATAGATATCCGAGGGAAAATTCAGCTCATCCACTATGATCTTGTACCTGTCCTCTGTTGGCTTGTAGAAGGTTGCAAGCGCCTGATGGATATTTGTGGTTATGCTCCCCATGAATATAATCTCTTCAGCGTCGGCATTTATCAGGTCCTTTGCCTTTTCTGCAAGTACCTTGGAATAGTTGAAGTATCTCCCGTCTTCAGCACCCCATATCCTGATTGCCTCCTCTTTCCATACCCTTAACATATTTTGGAGTGAATCCTCTGCATCCCTTGAAGCAAGGCCTAATGAATTACCATCCATGTAGATCTCATCCTCATGGATGTAGAATCTCGCCCTGAAACCTTTAAGAACATCCTTTTCATCCATAGCCTTTGCAAATTCCAGTCCATCCTTGAATTCATACTTCATGCTATCGCCCCCTTTGTTCTTGATACAATTGTAGCATTCATGGGTAAAAAATCATATGATAATGTGTACAAGAAAGACCCATCAGGTTTCATAATTGATGATTATCTGACATGGATCTTCGTTTTGTAGATCTAAGCTATCTTTGCTTCAATCCTTTATTATGATACATCTCCTTATCAGCCTTAATAAATACTTTCTCATAGTCATCCCCATCTTCAACGATTGACAACCCAAAGCTTACTGATGTTTTAATCTCATAGCATCCATCCATCAGGCTATCATTTACCTGGTCACACTTTTGTTCTATTGATTCAATTGATGAAACATCCTTAAGATATACACAGAACTCATCTCCACCTATTCGACCTATTATGTCATTGTTCCTGAATGTTCTCCTAAGTATTTTGCCTAGGTTTTTCAAGGTCTTATCCCCCATAAGATGTCCGTAATTGTCGTTTACATCTTTGAAGTTATCCAAGTCTATCAAAACAAGTATATCAATTCTTCCATGAGTCTTGTTCTTGATGTTCTCCTCAATCATTACCTTTGCTGTCGCTGCATTGTACAAACCAGTCAAGCCATCAAACTGTGTCATTTGAATTAAATTTTCCTTCTCAGCCTCCTCCACACTTATGTCTACAAGTTTTCCAATAACAGATTCCGCCTTACCCATATCATCGAGAACTCTTGTCCCTATCAACTTGAATACACCCTTCTCTTCATCTGGCAGATCAAATATTATAGTTGGCCCATTTTCAATGTTTTTCAGGGTCTCCAACTCTTCAACTATTTTGCTTTTTGCAACGGATAGCTCTTCTCCTTCTCCGAAAATTTCATGGCATTTTTCTGTAAGTTCGAGAGAATTATTCTTTATGCTATATTCAAACAGGTATTCATTGGATATATTTGAAAGTACCTTATGCCGTCTGTTTTCTTTACTCAGCCTTTTTTTAGCCTTTATGTTTGAAATTACAAGATATGTCAATACAACAATGATTGTTGATACCGCTAGGATGATTCTTCCTCCATACTCCTCAAAAATCATCCTTGGAGTTATTCTCCGCTCAATATTGGATGACACATCCAACACCAACGTTTGCATTTCCACTTCTTCTATATTCTCAAGTGCACTCTCTATTATTCCCAGCAACGTTTCATCCCCATTAATCAAGCCTATTGAATACTCTCGGCCTTCCTTGCCTTGAGGTATTGTAACAATATCATTAAATCCATACATTATGGAATAGTATGCAAGTGAATATGCATTTCCATAACCATAATCAACAATTCCTCCCTCAACAGCAAACATACTCTCTTCTCTGGTATCAAAATAGACTGCATTCTCCTCATTGATATCTTCAGGCAAGGTTCCTCCATTGATAGCTGCAAACTTAAGCTCAGCTAAATCTTTATCCCTGACACCTGAATTCATAAAAATAATTGTTTCAGATACCAGGAAGGGGGATGATAAAATCATTCCCTCAGGAGCATAGTCAGGCGATATTCCATATACAAGATCTCCATCGCTGGAGAGTGTCTCCTCTACTGTGTCATACAGCTCAAACTCAAAATTCAGTCCGGTTCGTTCTCCGATCAGATTCATGACCTGCTTACCTATGCCTTTTTCATCCCCATCAGGTCCTTCAAAGGAAATAGGGGCAGCACCCTTAACTGATACAGCTTTTAACACTGGATTATTAGCAATGTAATCCAGTTCAACAGCATTGAGGAAACCTCCAGCAGCTTCTCCAACCCAGATGTTTCCAATTTGAAACAAAAACGCAAGTATGAGAATAAGCATTCTATTGATATTCATATGTACCCCCTGCTCAGTTTACGATTGGATACTCTTACCTTAAACTATATTAACACCTAGGCAATAATAATCATATGCGAAATTGCAGAAAAAAAGACCCATCAGACTTCATAATGAAGGATTTTCTGACATGGGTCTACGTTTTTAAAGTGGCTTCAATGGTCTGTTAATAAGAGGGGACTTCAGTATGATGGAGGTAACAACATGGCCTTGTTTCATTAGTTTAGCCAGCATATCATTCATGGCTTCTATGTTAGACGCTGAAGCCTTTACAATGTAGTTTGCATTGCCGGTCACTCTATGAAAGTCTGTAACATTTGGATTTTCCTCCAACATTTCCTCCATTCGTTGCCATGGAACCTTCAGGTCGCTAATCTGGATGAAAAAGCTTACCTCATACCCTATCTTGTCGGGAGGGACTATAGCTGTAAACCCATCTATCACACCACTTTCCACCATTCTGGTTATTCTCTCATTCACACTGGGTCTTGAAAGGTTGATTCTTTGTGATATCTCAGTAACAGAAACCCTTGCATTTTCCTGGAGTATCTCAAGTATTCTTGCATCGATTGCATCCATACAAACCCTCCTATTTCGAGTTTTACGTTCACAAATCTCTTTAATGATATCCCTTAAAATGCAGGCTTGCTTGCCCAGCTGTATTCTTCAATCAGGAAGTCTCTTACTTTATCACTAGTAATATGCTTGATCAGGGCCTGGATTTTCTCGCTATCCCTGTTGTCATCCCTAGTTACAAGGGATATTGCATATCCTTGTGTGACATCATCCTGCTGCTCAACATAGAGTCTCTGTTCATCCCCAACCAGTTCAAGGCTCCTCGCATAGGTTGGATACATGACAGCAAGACCAGTTTCTGAGTACCTCTGAGCAAGGCTTGTCAATGGAACCTTATCCTCAAACTGGAGGTTCTTTGGATTGGTGGCTATGTCTTCTACTGTCAAGCCAGTTGTTTTGTCATCATTAAATGTCAATAGCCCAGCCTGGCCTAGTAGATAGAGGGACCTGCTAAAGTTTGTTGAGTCATCCGCAATAGTTATACTTGCTCCTTCCGGAATTTCATCCAGGGATGCATAGTACTTGGAATAAAGTGCAAATGTTGCATGGTAGATTGGCTGAACAGTTACAAGGTCAGCATCATTGGATTCGTTGAATATCTGCAGGAAGTAATCATGCTGTATCATATTTGCATCAAGCTCCCCGTTCTGGAGGAGATTGTTGGGCACCTGGTAATCTGAAAACTCGTTAATAACCAGGTCAAATCCTTCCTCCTGGAGGTCATCCTCAATTAGCAGTAGAATGTCCTTCATTGGATAGAATGCAACCCCTACCTTTATCTCATTGTTATCCTCAGGTTCATTTGCTCCACACCCAATCAAGGATGTGCCAAGCACAAATACCAACAAAACCAATAAAATCTTTCTCATTGTCATCATCTCCATTATCTTTTATCTAATTTTTTAGC
>CALGAG010000162.1 GCA_937951995.1 uncultured Bacillota bacterium | reverse complement strand
AATCTAGACGGGACTCATACTTTTTATTTATTTTGGAGTGGGTATTTCAAGAGATAACACCGGGGGTGAGAATTAGATGGCAACCTACAGCTTGTATTTAAAGGACGACATTGGAAACAAGTATGAAAGAAAAAACAGGTATCTGCTTCAGCTTGCCCAGCTGGACGAGAAAATCAAGCATGAAACTGACAAGGATAAAAGGGCATCACTGCAGAATGAAAGAAAGAGCCTGATTTCCAATAAGAAAAAGCACCCGCACAATATTAGACTTGAAGAATACAGGAAAAAGGAAGATGAGTTCCTGAAATCGCTTAAATCAAGCCAGGATGAGTACGAAAAGACTCTTTCTGATTCCAACAGTGACATTAGGAAACTTAAGGCCAGAATGTACCGCCATGATAAAAGAATGGACTTTTACAAGGAATACAGTGAGCTTACCTATGAAGCAGACTTCAAGTATAGGGAAAGCAAAATCCATGTGGACCAGATTCCGGAAATCATAGAATTCATAGAAGGAATTGAGGCCGAACTTGCCCATGCAATGGATGAAAGGGACAAGATTGACCCGAAAGAGGATTCTCGCATGAAGGAAGACCTGAAATCCTTCAAGGAGGAGGCAAAAGAGAAGAGAGACCTGGAAATCAAGAAGGTCAAGGAAAGAAGAAAAGAAGGGGTAATTTCAAGCAAGGCTGAAACCAACGCTATAAAGGAGCTTAAAAGGGAATACAAAAACCAGGTAAAGCTGCAGGAATACAGAATACCTTCTATGGAAAACAAGGATTTCATTAGAAGCAAGAAAAAAGAGCTGAAAAATGGAATTAAAAGAAGCGAGAAGGTACTGAAGGCAGATGTGGCAGATACAAGAAGGAAAATACCTGTTGAGTTTGACAAGATAAGACCCCTGGTAGCCTACCTGACTCCTCTCTTGCCTGGACTAGGTCAGCTTATTAATGGTCAGAGGCGAAAGGCCCTCTTCTACTTTATTGCATCCTTTTTCATTTATTTCATTGCCATACCCTACGCCCTTGGCTATGGAAACTATCAGGGTGAAGGAGTTGCAGGCCTTGTATCTCTGGCAGAGGGAGGAGCAAGGGTACACAAGTCACTGATATTTATGATCGAGGGTATAGTGGCAATATTCCTCATATTGATGGCAATAGGACTTTTCTATGCATCCTTCAGGGATGTTCTGAACACGGAAAGAAAAATGATAAGGGGAATTAGGCCATCAAACTGGTTTGAAACCAAAAGGACCATATTCCAGGAGGGTTTCCCATATGTAACATCATTTCCAGCCATGCTGGTGATAATATTCATAGTCCTGGTCCCTGTTATAACCACACTCCTTCTTTCCTTTACAAACATGAACCCGCAAAACCAGTCCAAATTCACCTGGATTGGCATTGAGAACTACAAGTTGATTGCCCTGGGCGAGGGCTTGGCAGGAAGCGTGTTCTGGCTTATCCTTGTCTGGACCATAATATGGACACTTGTTGCAACAACCTTGGCAATACTGTTGGGATTCTTTCTGGCACTCTTGGTCAACAATGATAGGATCAAGGGAAAGAAATTCTTTAGGACCATATATATACTGCCATGGGCTGTGCCTGCATTTATAACAATCATGTTCTTCAGCATAATGGTGGCACCAGGTGGAGTTATAACTGAAATACTGAATTCCATCTTCAATGCCAGGATAGAGATCAAGAACGATACGGTTCTGACCAGAACAGCACTGATCCTCATACAGGGCTGGCTTGGAAGTGCATATGTGTTCCTTCTAACAACTGGAGTTCTTCAGGCCATACCAGGAGACCTTTACGAGGCAGCCGAAATAGATGGAGCATCATCATTTGAGAAGCTAAGAAGGATAACAGTGCCCCTGGTGCTCTTTCAGATAGCACCCCTGTTGGTGACACAGTATACATTTAACTTCAACAATTTCTCGGTAATATTTCTCTTTAACAGCGGTGGTCCATTCGACCCCCAAAGGTACGGAAACCTGGCAGGGTCATCAGACCTCTTGATATCATATGTATACAAGCTTGCCCTGGTGAACCAATACCAGGCCATTGCTGCAGCAATAACAATATTCATTTCACTTGGAGTGATGTTCTTTGCATTCCTGGGCTTCAGGCGGTCAAAAGGATTTAGGGAGGGGAGATTATAATGGCACTTTTCAGTAGGAAAAAGAAAAAGGACAAGGGATTGTATCTCTCTGACAAACCTCCATTGACAGTGGCTGGGATAATCGGTCTTGTAATGTCATACACAATCCTCTTTGCCTGGGTAGTGGCTATTGTCTGGCCCTTGTTCCAGATGGTGGTATCTGCATTCAACGGCAGGCAGCAGCAGTATATAATGGGAAATGAAAACTTTGAGTTTTCCCTGAGGCATTTCGAGTTTCTCTACAACGAGACCTACTACCTGACATGGGTTAAGAATACCCTGTTCATAGCAATCAGCACGGCAGTATTGACCCTTATTATGGTATCCTGTACAGGATATGCCTACTCAAGATACAGATTCAAGGGGAGAAAGGCCTCCCTTATGGCCATAATGTTGATTCAGACCATTCCAACATTTGCTGGAATCACTGCATTCTTTACCATGCATTCAATAGTGTCATCGGTCATACCAGCCTTTAGCAGGCAGATGATGCTCATACTGATATATGCAGGTCCGGCCATAGCATCCAACACCTTTATACTAAAGGGATACATCGATTCAGTTTCCACAGAGCTGGACGATGCTGCCAAGATTGACGGCTGTTCAAACTTCGATATATACAGGCTAATCATCATGCCAATAGCAAGACCCATGCTTACAATAATTGCACTATGGTCATTTATAGGTCCCTTCATGGACTATCTGCTGGCAAAGGTCCTACTTACGAGTCCGAGCACATATACCTTGGCAGTGGGATTGTTTACCCTCATAAGTGATTTCAGAACCATGAACCAGCCGGCATTTGCGGCAGGTGGTCTCTTGACTGCAATTCCCATTGTAATAATGTTCATTGTATTGCAGAAGCAGCTGGTATCTGGACTGACAAGTGGATCTGTTAAAGGATAGGAGGGAACTGTATGAAGGTAATAATGAAAAATCTAGGGAAAAAATACGAGGGAAGGGAGAACTTCACCTTAAGAAATATAGACCTTGAAATAGACGACCAGGATTTCTGTGTAATTCTTGGTCCATCTGGATGTGGAAAAACGACCCTTTTAAGGATGATAGCAGGCCTTAACTCCATAACAGAGGGAGACCTTTATTTTGATGAAAGAAGGGTTAACACGATTCCACCAAAGGACAGGGACATAGCCATGGTATTCCAGTCCTATGCCCTCTACCCCCATATGACCGTCTATGACAATATGGCTTTTTCCCTGGTAATGAGAAAGGAAAGAAAAAAGCTCATCGACGAAAGGGTAAAGGAGGCAGCAGAGCTTCTCCAAATTGAAGACTACCTTTATGCAAAGCCTGCGGATATTTCCGGTGGGCAGAGACAGAGGGTGGCCCTGGGAAGGGCCATTGTCAGAAAGCCCAGTGTCTTTCTAATGGACGAGCCCCTTTCAAACCTGGATGCAAAGCTGAGGGAGCACATGAGGGTTGAACTGGTGAGACTTCACAAAAGTCTTGGAACAACATCCATATATGTAACCCATGACCAGACAGAAGCCATGACCATGGCAACAAAAATCATCCTTTTGGATGATGGAAAGATCCAGCAGGTAGGAGCACCTGAAGAGTTCTACAATAAGCCTTCAAATATTTTCGTTGCAAGATTTATCGGGTCTCCAACCATAAACATCATCAATGGAAAATACAAGGATGGAAAATTTGTCTCGGAAACCGACACAATAACCTTGACGCCTTCAAAGGAAGATGCTGAAGTTCTGAAGGAATTTGAAGGAAAGAATGTCTCCATTGGAATAAGACCTGAAAGATTTGAAAGCGGAGGCGAGTTTGGGGACACCTTTTAAGCGACAATAGACGTATTAGAGATGCTGGGTAAGGAAAAGACCTTGTTTGCAAGGCTAGAGGATGGTTCAG
>CALGAG010000161.1 GCA_937951995.1 uncultured Bacillota bacterium | reverse complement strand
ACATATGTTAACTCATATATTGATTGTAGTTGTTATATTTTTTGTGTTTTATTAACATTTGTTTGTATTTCTTTGTTATATTTATATCTATTTACTGTATATTTCAAATTTTCTATAAATTGTATTGAATTCCAAAAGAGTTTCTGTTAAAATAGAAATCAGTTGTAGGTTAAACGTACGGGGAAAACGTTTAACCTGCAACTATCAGCAACCCACCAATTGCTGAGTAAGGAGAACATTGAAAAAAATAATACTAGGAGGTAATTTATGGATTTTATTATGAATCTTAACAGTACCGTCAATAGTTTCGTATGGGGACCACCTATGCTATTCCTATTGGTAGGTACAGGAGTTTACTTGACCATTGGAACTAATTTCTTTTCTATTCTTAAACTTGGTTACGTACTTAAAAACACACTACTTAAAATCTTCTCCAAGGATCAGTCAGGAGAGGGAGAAATCACACCATTCCAGGCAGTTGCAACTGCACTTGCAGCAACTGTAGGTACTGGTAACATTGCCGGAGTTGCAACAGCGATAGCCCTTGGTGGACCGGGAGCAGTATTCTGGATGTGGGTTTCAGCGGTATTCGGTATGACAACTAAGTTCGGCGAGGTTGTTCTTTCAATCAATTACAGGGAGAAAACTCAAGATGGACGTTTTGTTGGTGGACCTATGTACTACATAGCCAACGGCCTTAACCTTAAGTGGCTGGCTACTGTATTTGCGGTATTTGGAGCTCTTGCAGCCTTCGGCATCGGTAATATGGTACAGTCAAACTCAGTCGCGGCTTCACTTCAGGAGTCATTTAACATTTCCCCACTTGTAACAGGTCTTGTTCTTGCAGTATTGACTGCTCTTGTAATACTTGGTGGTATCAAGAGAATTGGTTCTGTAACCGAGAAGCTTGTTCCAGGAATGGCAGCGATATATATTCTTGGCGCAGTATTCATAATCTTCATGAACGGATCACACATTCCCGAGGCATTTGGCCTAATCTTTGGAAATGCATTCACAGGAACAGCTGCCGTAGGTGGATTTGCAGGTTCAACGCTTGCAATGGCAGTGAGATTCGGAGTTGCTCGTGGAGTATTCTCAAACGAGGCTGGGCTTGGTAGTGCACCAATCGCCCACGCAGCTTCAACCACTGACCATCCTGTTAGACAGGGACTTTGGGGAGTATTTGAGGTATTCATGGATACAATTGTAATCTGTACCCTAACAGCTCTTGCAATACTTGTATCAGGTCTTTGGAACACTGGAGTCACAGGTGCAGCACTTACAACACAGGCATTTGATGAGGCTATCCTAGGTGGAGGATACATCGTATCAATAGGTATCATGCTGTTTGCATTCTCAACAATACTGGGCTGGTCCTACTATGGAGAGAGATGTGCCGAGTACCTGTTTGGTGTAAAGGCAATTGTACCTTACAGAATAATCTGGATTCCATTTGTAGTAATTGGAGCAATCGGAGGATTGGAGTTTATCTGGGATCTTGCAGACACCATGAACGGTCTAATGGCAATTCCAAACCTTGTTGGTATACTTTTGCTTAGTGGAACAGTTCTAAGGCTTACAAAGGAATTCTTTGCAAGCGAGAAAGAAAAAGGAAACTTGTAATTATTGAAGCGAGGCCTAGGCCTCGCTTCTTTTATGCTATATTATCTTGAATGGGCTATCCTGCTGGCTGCTGCTGCTGCAATTGCCGCAACAATGTCATCCAGGAAGGTGTGGCATGCTTCCCCTTTCTTTGAGTCCAGCTCCTTGATGATTCCTATCTTTTCCTTGTCCAGATATCCAAAGTTGGTAAGTCCGATTGTTCCGTATACGTTGACAATGGACAGTGGAAGAATCTCATCAATTCCGTACAGGCCCTCATCAGCTGCAACTATGCTTTGTAGAGGCTCAGGTAGAAGCTTCTTCTCCGTAAGCTCATCAATTGCTATTCCAGTTATGATTGCATGGATTATTTCCCTTTTGCTAAGTACAGCATCGATATTTTCCATGCATATTTCCATTGTCAGGTCCTCATAATACTCCTTTTGAAGGTCCATTACGATCTCTGCAATCTGTTCAAGTTCCACTCCTCTCCTGTTGATCATTTCAATTGTCATCACCTTAAGTTCCTTCATGTCGTACTTGTGGCTGTATTTGTCTTTTCCTTTTGACATTATTCGCCCTCCTTTAAGTTTTCCTATTATGTATACCCAACATAGTCACCTGAACCCACTTCATCTTTCGGGGAACTTGATTTTTTAATAACAAAAGTGTATAATCTATTAGTACATTTAAATGAAAGGAGTTGAATACAATGAAGAAGTTAATGGTTATCCTTTTGACACTAGCTATGGCTTTGAGCCTTGCAGCATGTGGCGGAGGAGAAGAACCAGCAGCTGAAGGTGGTGAGCCTGTAGTTCTTACTGGTGTAGGAGAAGGCTTTGGCGGAGACATTACTGTTGAAGTTACACTTGAAGGCGAAACTATAACAAATGTTGAAGTAGTTGAGCATAGTGAATCAGCAGGAATAAGTGATCCAGCAATCGAAGAGATACCTGCAGCAATAGTTGCAGCAAACTCAACTGATGTTGATACGGTTTCAGGTGCTACATACACCAGTGAAGGTATCATGGCAGCAGTAGATGCCGCTCTAGCAATCGCTGAGTAATCTAATAGATAGATGAAGAGAAAACCCTTATCGGCCAAGCCGATAAGGGTTTCTTAATTCCTAGTCTTCTTTTTTTGCAAATATTCCAGATAGGAATATTCCCAGTTCCATAAGTACCAGCATGGGTAGACCCAGCAGCAGCTGTGATATAATATCTGGCGGTGTAATTATTGCAGCCAGGACAAATATACCTAGAACCATGTATTTTCTGTTCTTCTTAATAAAGCTTACCTTGACGATTCCAAACCTGGTCAAGAGTATCATCAGTATAGGCAATTCGAATATTGCCCCAAAGGCAACTATTGTACTGAGCACAAAGCTCATGTAGCTGTTGAAGCTGATCATGGGTGATATTATGTCCATCTGGAAACCCATGAAAAACACCAATACTATTGGTATTACCATAAAATATGCAAAAACCGCTCCCACTACGAAGAACAGCCCTCCCATTGATATTGCTGCTGCTACGAGTTTTCTCTCCTTTGCGTTCAATCCTGGACTGACAAACAACCAAATCTGAATTATTAGGAATGGAGCTGCTATTATAAGTCCCCCTATCATGGCCAGCTTCACATTGGCCAGCAGGAGCTCTGCAGGGGATATGAAAACGAAATCAATATCTCCAGCCAGATCAACCATATCCCTGATAATTCTTTCAGCGAATGTGTAGCATAGGAGTGCTGCAGCTATGAAGAACACCGCAGAGTATATCAGCCTCTTGCGAAGCTCCTCTAGGTGCTCAGTCAATGTAAGGTTCTTACCTTCGTTTTCACTTGTCTTCTTTCTCATCAGCTTCTTCCTTCTCATTAAAATCCTTGTCCGCTCCAGCCTTGAACTCCTTTAGTGCTTTACCTAATGATTTCCCTATTTCAGGCAGCTTTGACGGTCCAAATATAACCAAGGCTATTGCCAGAATCAATATTAGTTCAGGCATTCCCAGTCTTCCAAATCCCATAATTCAACCTCCTATATCGATATAATTTTGTCAAACCTCATAGAATGATTCTACCACTAATCAGTCTGCAATACAACTTCAATTTGATTATTGTCTATATATCAATCCAAACCAGGACTCTTAATCCACTAGCTTCTGCCTGTAGGGGTATGTGTCCACAAGCTCCCCAAGGGCAAAGAACCTCTGGCCATTCTTTGATGTGTAGTAGCAGGTCATCAGTGATATTATTGGCTTTCCCCTTTCATCTGCACGTTCATGGTCAAGCATGTAGAGCGCAGTTTCAGGAACCAGCACTGTCTCATATATTTCATATTCATATACATTTATCTTGTCTGTAATCCTGACCTGCATTCCTTCCTCTGCGTTTAAAAGGTTCCCAAATAGCAGACTTGGATCCTTCATATAATGTGATGCAAGTGAATAATTCCCATCACCCATGGTAAGGTCAGGTACCATTGTTCCGGCTCCTGCCATCAGGTTGGCATCGGAAACACCCTTTAGTATGGGAAGGTTAATTCCCAGATCGTCTATGGTTAAGATGCCAATAACATTTTCGTCCTTAAACTGTCTTGCTCCAGCCACTGCATTGGTGGTTGACACATCCTCAATGGCAGAAAAATCATACTCCGCTTCCCGCTGGTTGTTCTCCTGAATCTGCTCTTCAGTGATTTCCTCAGCCACTATTGCACCTTTTTCAACCTGACGCTTAATCAACAAATCTGGTAAGAACTGATAGGCAATCAGGCCTGCTCCTATTATTATCAATAAAGTCGATATCCATTTTCTCATAGCATTTCACCTCTATCAATAGATACCCACGTTAGGTATTAATATCACATCCTGATTGCAAAATGGCCTCTTTTGCAAGAATCCTTAGGGGATCAACATAGGCTACAGATTCAGGCAAGGGATACATGTCATTGGCTACCGAAAGCTCTGTGCACCCAAGAATCACGACCGTGGCTCCACTTGACTCCATCTCATCTATGGCTCCATAGAATCCTGTCAGGTCACTTTCATACTTGCCGCTCTTGATATTGTAAATCAACTCCATAACTGCCTCCTGATGTTGTCCTGAGGGAGTTATATATTCGATACCTTCCCTTTGCAGTTCCTTGCTGTACACACCCGAAGCAATTGTTCCACTGGTGGACAAAAGCCCCACCTTTGATTCAGGAAAATCATTCTTGATTGACCTAACAGTCTCCCTGATCATGTTTATAAAGGGCAGGTCCACTGAACTTGTTATATCATCATAGAAGTAATGCGCCGTGTTACATGGCATAGTCAACAAATCTGCCCCTGCCTCCTTAAGCCTTTGTGCAGATTTGACGAGTTCCTCTATTGGATTTGATCCTCCCTGAAGGATAAAGCTTGTCCTGTCAGGGATATTTGTGTTGCTGTCAACTATTGTGTGTGGATGGTCCTGGTCCGCTTCTGCCCTGGTATAAAGAACAATTTTTTCAAATAGCTTCACCGTTGCCAAAGGACCCATTCCTCCGATTATCCCAATTGTCTTCTTCATTCTAATCCTCCCCGAACCAAAGTAGCAACTCTCTTTTTGCAGCATCCTCTGAGTCGGAAGCATGAACCAGATTCTCAGTTTTGGAGTTTGCAAAGTCACCTCTTATTGTCCCAGGGGATGCGCATGTAGGGTCTGTTTCCCCAATAAGGCTCCTCATGATTCTTATTGAATCATCCCCCTCCACTTGAAGGGCCACAAGCTTTCCACTGGACATAAACTCCATCAGGTCCTTGTAAAAACCTTTTGACCTGTGGTCCCTGTAGTGGTCTTCCAAAATAGAAAGCTCCGGGTCTCTCATTACTATTTTTACCACTGACAGGCCTTTTTTCTCTATCCTACCGATAATCTCCCCTATGAGCTTTCGCTTGACTCCATCTGGCTTGATCATAACAAAAGTCTTCTCCAAGATAACTCCCCCTGACTAATTTTAATCTGTGACTATGGCTCCACCGGATCTGGAAACCTCCCTAAACCCTTCTGTCATTTCAATTGT